>JAHBWU010000007.1 GCA_019636835.1 Nitrospira sp. | reverse complement strand
ATCATTCCAACCAAGGGGGTGATAGCCAGCATTCTCCAGTTCGGCCTTCCGGTTGCGGATTGCCGCAGGGGCAATATCTTGCAGATCAACGAATAGGCTGCCGTAAAGCTCGGGTTCTCGGTCGGTTTCGTGGATCGTGAATTCGGGGATGTTGGGGTCGAATCGAAGCTCCACGCGCTTGAAGAGGATTGGATGATGCACCGTGACTGAGCCATCGATGCCCGATGTGGCCTGCCACAGGAAGTGCCCATCGGCAACAAGCAGTTCCAGTTCCTCGCCATCCTTCTCGATAGCCGAGTAGATATCGTAGAACGCTTCGAAGAATGACATGGCTTTGCGAGCTGCGAGTTCGGGCTTGATCCACTCATTGCGTTGTTCTTCCCACGCCTTGAAGTCGGTGACACGATGCAGGTCGTCCTCGAACCGGGTCGTGATCGTCTCGGCTTCATTGTCAGTGGTGTTCTGGCTTTCAGCGACAGAAACCGCCTTGGCTGGATCATCCCAGTTTGGCAGTAGCCATGTAACGATCGACGCCGGCGGCCTGGGACACTTCGTCAGCGGCGGCCGTTTCACGCGAAGCAGTGTGTCCGGCACCTCCTGTGTGTTCTCGGTACGCACCGGCCGGTACAATTGCATGGCCGGGTGGTTGGGCATGTCGGCCAGCCGAACGACCTTCGGCTGTTCGGTGATGCAGCGAACTGGACGGAAGCGAAGATGATTAGCTTCCCTCAGGAACTGGTACAGCTGGCGAATCCTACTCTTGACGATATCGCTCACGACGAGCCCTCCCCATAACTCTGTCAGCTTATCGTTGTGATGGTCCTAGCTCATCAGAAGGTTCTGCCTCATGTCGTGCTCCCAATTATACAGATTGGTATAGTTCTGTTATGGCTGCTAGGGGCGAGTTCTGGTGCAGAACGCATAATTCGACGCGGCACATTATCAAGAGATGCGGAGCCTCAGTCAATACACGTAGATGGCAGAACCGAGAAATGCTTCTAATTCCATTTGGATGGGCCCATATGGACTGAGGTTGCAAGTTAGGGTCGGATCTTGCTCCGTGCATGGCGCAGGTGAGAGGTTCGATCTTGCCACTCAATGAGCCCAAGAGACTTGATACACTACTGTCCGACAATATTGCCTGGATGCGGGGCGCATCCGCATGGGTTCCTGCTTCTCCTGATACCCTGCAAAATCAACGTCAGTCAAAAAGGTCGGTATGCGTTCCTGTACGTTCGAGAATGAGGAACGTGGCCTCAATTCTGTAGATGAGGAGCCAGTCTGGTTGGATATGACATTCACGATGGTGGTGCCACTCGCCGGTGAGCGTATGGTCCCTGTTCTTGGGAGGCAATGGTTTTTGAGCCTGAAGATGATCAACGATGGCTTCGAGTTTGTCGATATCGTAGCCGCGCTTTTTGGCAAACTTGAGGTCTTTGAGAAAACGACTGGTGGTTTTGATGAGAAGCAAGATTTAGGTGCCCGTGCGACCTCTGAGAGCGCGAAAGTTCTTGAATGAAGAGAGTTTCTCTGGATGGTTCGCTTCTTCAAAGGCGTCCAGGGTGTGAGTGTTTGGGATCATGAGAGGGAAGGGGATGCCCTGGTGGAGTTCAACCTGGGCATAGAATAGACGTATGGCTTCGGCTTCGGTAAGGCCGAGGCGGTCGAAGACTTTAATGGCCCTCTTTTTTAGGTCGGTGTCGATACGAGTGTTGATGCGGTCGGACATAGATATATGTACAGCCTTTCTCATGTTGCAAGTGTACGCCAGTTGTCGTGCAAAGAGAAGATGTTTTTATGCGGTGACGCGGTGGGTGAGGCGGATTAGTTGGGGAGGGTGAGTCTGATCACCTTCCATCTGGAGCTTTGAAGAAATAGGGTCTGGCCTGTGTATGGGCTTGTCGAGGGAAGGGGCAATGGGCCAAGAGACTTTTTTACCGAAGAAATGAAATCAGTTTTTCCAGTGAACACATGTCGCACCTTGGTCGTTCAACGTTGGTAGCAATTCTTGGTCGGATCATCCGGTGGGGAGTCGACCGCACAGTTGGGACCCATGGGACGCGGTATTCTGACGTATCCTTCGACCGTGTGATTTTTTTCTAGGATTTCAAAATGAGATTCATGACAAGACCCTGAACATCCGGGCGTGATCGGCAGCGGATTGTTCAAGAGCATGGCTTTCCCTCCGACCGGGATAAAGCGTGGATAGGTGGTTGTTGTCGCGCCGAATGTGAATTTGCCGTGGTGTGAAGACTGTTCGACTCGCGTGGTAAACGTTGGGCGCTCATGCTCCGGTCTCAACACCGTGGCCCAAGTAGGATCGTCAGGGGCATAGAGGAAGGCGTTGTTTCCACGATGACATTCAGTGCAGGACACGGTGCCCGGAGCAAATCCCTGGACTGGATCTCGGAGTGAGGTGATGGGTACTTCGGCTGTCTCAGGGGTCCAGCTAGTATTTAATGAGCGCGGATCGTTTCCCCAAAAGCAGGCGTACCCTGTCGTGGCGCTTTGACAGATGATCTGGAATGATCCATCACTTCGTCCGAGAGCAATGCAGGCACCTCTCACGGTAGGCGAGGCGTACGACCAGACGCTCGCGAATGTTGCCTCATCGACCGTTTCCAGATTATTCGGCGTCAGCAATATGGTTTTGAGGTTGCCGTGACTTTCCCATTCGGATGAAGAGGCTTTCCAATCGGGTGGAACCGGGACATCTTTCGAACGGCACGATTCCATGTAGTTGCCCTCGCTGATGACATTCACGCTCGCTGGTTGAATGGAACCAGGAGATTGGGACTGTGGACTCTCTTTCGATGACCCGATCAGCGAGCAGCTTACGAGGAGTATGCAAACCGCGGTCAGGACTGTGGATCTCAAATATCTCACGCTTCCTCCAAGCTCCAAGGCAGGCGCTTTTTCTATCATCCGTAAGGTCTTATCCATCAGAGCGACTGATTATACAGTGCGGGTGAGGATGTCAAGATTTCCTTATTGGACTATAGGTTTCGCAAGATTGGAGAAAATGTGCCGAGAGTTTTTTTAGACGAGAATCGCTATCTATATGGATGGTTATTGCGGCCATACAGGGCCCTACAGAATCAAATCGTGTGTTGAACTGCGGGCGGTCTGGGGGCGGCCCACTTCAAGCACGCCCAGAGCGTCATCTGCGTCCGCCAGCAGGCTCTCCACGTCGGCTGGTTGGGTAATTTCACGTTTCGCTTCCTCCAACACCAATCGAATGTGCTTGGCGGCGGCCATGCGCCGATCCTTGCTCGCTGTACTGCTGCAAACATTCCTCAGAAGCTGGATCAGGCTTCGAGCAACAGCCGGCTCTTTGGCCCCGAACCGACGGATTTGTCCCGTGCTAAGCTGCAGGTAGTCCGCGAAATCAGGGAACGGAATCGCCACACGCACCGAGCCATGTTCATCGCGGTACACCCGGTCGCACAACCGTCGGCGAGCTAGGACGCAGAGGACCTCCGATAAGTGGTGTACGGCTTGGGTCGCCGTGTAGGGGTCGTTGATTGCCGAAGACAGGGCTCTGTTGCCGATATCGACCAAGCGCCTGATGCCGAAGGGAACATCCTGCAGCATGGTCCGCTCGAATCCAACCTGGACCGAGTCGCGGATTGCCTCTTTCAGTCCGAGCTCAGATGGCAGGTGATCTGCAGATCGGTGCCAGACCCAAGCTATCGGCGTTCCGGCGACAACGTGGTGACCCACCGACTTGACGAACCGGATGACCAGGTCCTTCCGTGCCGCAACGTGGACGAGCGCATCAGGCGCGATCTCTTGGATGTAGCCGGAGCGGTCGGATGGCATTGTGATGGCCCATGCGGGTGGATCCGGGCAGCGCTCCTCGGATTCAAAGGACCCGGTCCGGTCTGGGTAGAGGTCGTCGATGACTTCCAGGGTCTCATGCACGATCATGTTCATAATCGTGTCGATCTGAATCGAGGAGGAAAGATGGTGGATGAAGTAGATGAGCACGCCCAAGCTTGCCAGCGCGAGTCCAAGCGAACCGGAGACGGCTAGACGGGGCATGAACGCCGCCTCGTCAGGATTCTGGACGCCGACGGTATGTAAACCTGCTGTGCTGTATGCGAAGGCGCCTACAAAAACGCTCAGAACGAACTGCGTACCGCGGTCACGCATGAAGTTGCGCAGCAGTCGGGGCGAATACTGGCCCGAAGCGATTTGCAAGGCGATGATCGTCAGTGCAAACACCAGCCCGGTCACCGTGATCATCGTGGACGACACCACAATCAGCATTTGGCGCGCTTCCTCGGGTGTGCCCTGGAAGACCAGCCATCTCAAAGGGGAATCGTCGCCGATCGACACATGGGACAACACCATTCCTGCCACCAGGAAAAACACGACGGATAGGGTCGGCATGACCCAGAGTGCGCTACGAAGGTGATCCCACAACACCCGACGCCGAATAAGGACACTCATATCGCGTCCTCCGGTTTAAGTGAGTTCCTATGTGATGTAGATCTATACTTGCGAGGCTGGGGGAGAAGGCGTGACGGATTGCCCATGACGCCACAGCTCCAAGGGCGCTCACACTGGGAGATGTAGGGTACCATCACTGAACCAGCGGTACAGTCGGAGCCAGTATATCGAGATTGCTGTCCACTAAGCAAAACCCATCATGACCCCACAAACGGTAGGGGAAACTGTGGATAGGAAAAGGAGTGGGCAGACAGCGTGACTGGTTGCGTTTCGGTGTTAAGAGGACGGCTTCGGGGGACGGCTGCTCTCCGAAAGAGTACCTCTCTTGGTTCGAAAGAATTCCTGTAGGAGTTCACGGCTCTCCTGTTCGAGCAGGCCTCCTATCACTTGTACTCGGTGATTGAGTCGGCGCTCGCCTGGAATATCAAAGATCGATCCGCAGGCACCGGCTTTGGGATCCCACGCTCCGAATACAAGCCTTGCAATGCGAGACTGCACGATCGCTCCGGCACACATGGGACAAGGCTCCAGCGTGACATAGAGCGTCGTCTCGGTCAGTCGCCATGTCCGCAGCCGTTCGGCAGCTTTTCGGATCACGATCATTTCCGCGTGCGCTGTCGGGTCCTGTGAAGTCTCCCGATAGTTGTAACCAATCGCGATCACTTCGTGGTTGTGCACGAGGGCTGCGCCGATCGGGACTTCTCCTACATGAGGGGCAAGAGCGGCCTGTTGGAGAGCCAGCTCCATGTAGTGGGAATCATGCGGTTCTGGCTGTATCGAGGGAGATGTCGTGGAGTTCTTGATGATCACAGTGCATGCTAGCATAGGAGCTTCAGCGGGGGACAGGACAGGAGAAGCGGGATGAGCGCGGACTGGCTCCAAAGGGGTAAGAGAAGATGAACCGATGGTTCCGACTTAGCAGGCAGCGGAAAAACTCAGTTGATGCCAACAATATGATTGGAATTTTCCGTGCGATGCAACGTCAGAATAACTTCAGGATGCTCAAAAAGGCTGTCCAGCAAGGCCGCAGCGAGCAAAGAGGCGAGGCGTACGCTTCGGTACGTTGAGCTTCTGAGCGATGCGAGAACGCCGCTGGCGGACTTTTTCAGCATCCTGCTAGGGGATTCGCGCTGAACGCCCATTTCCCTGAACTAGCAGCACTTTCAGCTCTTCCAGCTCGGCCTCTCGCTGAATCAACTGATCTTTTACTTCCGCCAGTTCAGCCATGCGGCGCTGCAGTTCTTCTCGGGTTTGGGCGAGTAGTTCCGCTCGCTCGCTGAGCTGCTGTTGGAGAGCCGACAGCTTAACACCCGTTTCCTCCGCTTGAGACTGCAGCTGAGCCAACTTCTCCATGTCTTCGGTCATGTGGGTGGAGGCGTTCCACCCAAACAACACCAGGATGATCAGGACCACGAAGATGACCGTTCCCAGCGCCCACCCGAATGATGTGGCAGGTGGGGGTGACGGTGGGAAGAGATGATTCATCCATTTACCCGGTTCAAGATTCGGTTTGGAGGGCGGTTGGGTTTCTGACTCAGCGGCAGAGGTCGATACACGGGACGACATAATCCTGCCTTTCAAGGTTCGGGGAGGAGGCGTGCGGTTAAGCCCAAACGGTAACGTCCCCGCTACCGACTGATACTCTTTCAGCATCGTGCGACAGGGGATGCATCCTGACAGGAGATGGGCCTCCAAGGCTTGTCGCTCAACCCGTTCAAGCGCTCCGACTGTGTATAAAGGAACAGCGGCTGCTAATTCGTCATGTGTCATACCGCTTTATCCTGTTCCCAGTATGATTGCAACGACTCCCGCAGTCGCGACATGCCGAGCGCGATGCAGGTCTTTACGGTTTCCACCGGCTGATTGAGCTGCACCGCGATCTCCGTAGAGGGTAAGCCTTCGTAGTAGGCCAGCTCAACCGCCTGCTGTTGTATCGGCGACAAGTTCGCCCACGCCTCTCTGATCAGGCCTCGCAGCTCTTGATCGTCCTGTGAATCAAAAGGACCGGAGCTTCGTCCGGCGACCGAACTGGTCTCGGCGTCATCGATGGACGGACTGATCCGGTGGAGGGTACGAGAGTCATGTGTTCGTAATCGGTCGATAGCCCGGCTGCGGGTCAATGTCATGAGCCAGGCGATAGGAGTGCCTCGACCGACGTCGTAGCGAACGACCTTTCTCCAGACGTCGAGGTATGTTTCCTGCAGCACATCCGCCGCTTCCTCGCGGTTGCCGAGGATGCGCAATGCCAGGCTGAATAACAGGGTACTGGATTGATCGTAGAGCTGGCTCAGGGCCTGGTGCTCACCTTTGGCAACTCTGGCCACTAGTTTCGGATCAATGACCGAGGCTAGCCGAGAAGGTGTATCCATAAGCTGTTGCTTGTGATGATCGAGGAGATGATCTGCTAAACGGTCATCACTATAGCACCCTCAATGCGCTCTACGAAGAAATCGCGCAAAAGGGAGCGCGGGCCTAGCCTGCTCGGAATGTGAAATCTATTGGCAGATAGATGCGCTTGGTCGTGTGGCGGTGATGGTACCGATCTATGCGACGAGACATCGAAGGCATTCAGGCCCTATGCGGAAGAATCCGGCGATAGAGAAGCGGGAACAATGGCGGAAAGGGAGGTGATTTACAGAAACTTTTTCAGCTCTGCGGCTGCTTCAGTTGCGCCGGTCGGTGAAGGAGAGGCGATTGTCGGTGGGAGATCGAGAATCTTGTTGAGTGCTGACCGCCATTCGCCCTGTGTGAACTCGCTCATGGAGAGTTCTACGCCTCTTCCATACCGATGTAAATAGTCAACCAGAGGTTGTTCATCGGCGAAGTTGTATCGCCGTACATAGATTATGGGAGTTTGTAATGCGACCGCTTCGACCAAGGTGCCATAGCCCGGTTTCGTCATGATGAGATCGACAGAAGCCATCAACGTCTTGAATGAAAAAGGTAGGGATGTGGCGGTGACGAATCGCCGGCTTCCTGGGGGAATCGAACCGTCGAAGATGAAACGGTATCCGGTGAGTAATTCAAGACGGTTGAACGGGAGTGAATCCAGGGGAACTCCGCCGAACCCGACGAGCACGGTTTGCTCTCCCGGGGTCAACCCTAGGAACTCGGTCAATTGTTCGCGAGCAGAAGGTGCCGGCTCGGCAATCGGTCCAATATCGATGACGCGTTGGAAGATCTCCATTTTGGGAGCAGGGGTGATTCGCAGAGCGAGATCGGCTTCAGCATAGGCCCGTCGAATCAACTGGAGGGTCGTTCGGCTATCGATCGATGGGGGTGCGACATATTCGGAAAGCACGAGGTCCCAGGTAAAACTGATGAGCGCAATGGTGGGAATAGCAGCCGCTTTTCCCGCCGCCACAGCCAAGTACGGTGTATCGGCCAGGACGACATCCGGGCCGGCGGCCCTCATTGCTTTGATCTCCGTCTGAAGCCGTTCCTCCCAAGAACTGTGAAATCGGTAGTGCTCGCGCCAGGTGGCTTCTACATCGATCTTCAACGGGCCGTTCTGAACGCATCCGACGTCCTGTTGCACAGGATTCACGTCCCATGGAGGAACGAGGCGGTCTTTGAAGAAGGAGGGAGGGACGGTTGTGCGCAGGAGGACATGAAGGTCAGGGTCGAGACGATGTAACGCGTTGAGCACCGGCACGACCTGTGCCGCGTGACCAAATCCATGCCCAGAGATTGCAGCCCAGATCAGCGGCATAAGCAGGAGTGCGCGAGAGTCACGAGTGAACGGTGGAGTAAGAAGATTGTATTCAGCTACTAGAGTGGTCTGATTCCATCGGAGTGATGTTGTACATCAACTCAAGATCGAACTCATCAATCAGTTCATTGAATGCGCCCGCTCCCAAATCGGACCGAACTTCTGCCATGACGAGGTCGATGGCTGGGGCGGCGTGTTGGCCGTATTGCGTGACGGCTGATTCGATTCGTTTCCTGGCATCTTCGAGGTTCACGGCGAGACTCCTTTATGGTAGAGGCTCATTCATCACAGTGAGCGCAGCAACTCCTGCATCTCAGGCACTAGGTCCTTGCCGCCGTTGGATCGTCCAGAAAGTACCGCCTCGATACCGGCAGTAAGAATAGACTTGGCGTCGGTGTTCCTGCCCAATCGGATCAACGCACGCCCTAACGCCAGATGAGAGGCTGCATGTGTCGGGTCCAATTGTGTGGCGACAGTGAGATGCTCGACAGCTTCTTCGACGCTGCCGTTTTCCTGAAGGATCTTATTGCCGAGTCCATAGCGGCCGAGGAATCCCTTGGGATTCTTCGCGACCATCTGACGAAACGCGTCAATGTCCATCAATCATGGTTCCAGTGCCTACGCGGTACTATACCACTGGAACGGCAGGATCGGCCAGATGAGAACGTGGGTTGGAGGGACTCTGGTCTTAAGGTGTCGTGGCCGTCGCGACCGGAACAAGGGAACGGGTGGGTTGTATGGCCGCGGGCCTTTTAGATTTCACAGTGACCATGCGAATGCCGGTGTCTGGGAGAGGGGCGCTGCTGGCCATATAGAGTTTGGTATCACGAACAAGTTGTCCCGTCAGGTCGGTGAGACAGGCTTCCGTCACATGTCCCTTGAGCTCATCGATCATAACCGGCGTGGCGCCGAACAACTTATAATGCACCGAACCGGAGGAGCGGCCTTCGTAGCGCGTGACGTGGCCGTCCCAACGTTCGAGCTCAAGAGCGACCGTTGCGGCATACCCATATTCCAGGTCGATGAAGGGTGAGAGGAGAAACATGGATCCACCGATGATGATGCCTTTGAACGCCGAGAGCCAGGAATGGGGCTCGATGGTTTCGTCGACGGTGATGCGCGCAGAGACGACCTTGTCTCCGAGTGAATCGGACTTTTCTCCCAGCGGCAGCAATGTCGAAAACAGGCTGGTTTCTTGGACGCTGCTTAAGATCCGTCGCTCGAGGTCAACAGAGGGATATTGCGACGCTCCGTTTCTTGAAAGGTGAAACGAATTCGTCACGAGGGGAACTCGTTCATCATTGGGGAGCGAGTGTGTAATGCTTTCTTTGGGGTCGGCTGAGGGTGGTTTGACGTCGATCCATCTGGTGCATCCCGTTGTGCCGCACAGCACGAACCCGGCAAGACTCAGGGCGGACCATCGAAATATGTTCATTGTCATGATCGCCGTCTCCTCAGAAATAGAATGAAAATCCTGCAAAGGGCAAACTCGCATTCAGCCCAAGATTAGGAAAGGCCGTGCCGGCGTTGGAAATATGATGGAACCGATAGCCCGCATTGAAGGCGAGTTGCGGCGTAAGAAACCATGATACGCCCACACCTCCCGTGAGGACGAAGTTGAACTCATTGGCTTGCTCACGAATACGACCACCGAGATCTGTCCAGAACGGCCCGCCCGCGAATTCCAGGTATGGACGGATACGACCTAAGGCAACGAACGTGTATTTGATTCTTGGGTTGAATCCGATGCCATGTGTGAGCAAAGGTTCTCGGAACTCGAGATAGAGCATCTCTGCGCCGAGCGAGACCTGTCCTCGGTACCAGCCGTCGCCGATAGGATCGGTGATGGTCATCATCCACGACGGCATCAACGCCGGTCCATGTTGTTTGGTCGTGTGAAGGTGGGTTAGTCGGTGAGAAAACAAATACCCGGCGGTGAGTCCGACTTCCTGGGTGCCGACGGTGATCGTAGGGGAGACGTCTGCAGCTTGGACGAAGGACGCCGTCATCATCGTTCCGAGTACCAGGGCCATGAACCGTCGAGCGAGCGAAATCATACTGTCTCCACGTCAGTATCCTGTCGGTTTGTGTGAGGTGAAACTTGATCAACAGGCGTCCAGGTGTGCTGCCTCAAAGGTAGCAGAGGATCGGATTCTGTCCAGAATCGGACGGCGTACGAGGTCGAAAAGGACTATCTGGATGGACCGAGTCTGGAGAGATGGGCGGAGTCGGCTTGAAGTTCCGGCAACGCATAGCGTTCGTCGAGCGCCACCACACGCGCGAGGCATCGTAGAGCGGAGACGGCATCCTGTCGGGTCTCGTAAACCTGCGCGAGAAGACGGAGCACCGCGGCCTCAGCCGGTTCGTTGCCGAGCTTGATGTAATGCTCCGAGGCGTTGTTCAGGCAGCGTTCGGCTCTCGTGAGGTCTCCCTGATCGAGGTAACATTTGCCGAGCTGGCTATAGGTGACGGCGAGTCCTTCCTCGTTGCCGACCACCCGATGATGATCGAGCGCTTGTTTGAATGAGGCGACGGCTTGATCCCATTGACTGCCGCGGGCCTCTTGCAGCGCCAGGTTGGTATAAAGAATCCCGAGTCCGCGGTTGTCTTGTAATTGGCGCAGAAGATCCATGGCTTCCAGGTAGTAGGGATGCGCTTTCTCCGGGTGGTCGGTTGCGATGTGCAGGTTACCAAGGTTGACCAAGGTATGAGCCACGGCGGTGAGATTGCGCTCGGTCCGTTGGATCTGGAGAACCTCCCGATAGCACTGTTCCGCACATGGGAAATCGTTCATGAGTGCACAGGTGTTGCCGAGGTTCCCGAGAGAATCAGACAGTGCTTGCTGACCGCCGGCCATTCGGTCATCAGCCACAGCCGTCTCCCAGGCAGCGCGAGCCTGTACCAGATCGCCGCGATGGAGAAAAATCCGTGCGCGATGTTTATGGTTATCGGCCATGGGAGTCGTGAAGCGGTATTCGTGAAGCGTGAAGCGCGGGATGAGCCGTGTCCGAAGCGAAATATGAACGATGCTTCACGAGATACGGCTTAAGTTAGTCTCCCCCCTTCGGCGTGTCTCGCTTGTATTCGTCCTGGATCTCGTCCTCTTCTTCCAGTCCCAACCCAGCCTTGAATGAACCGTATAGCTCTTCGATCTGTTCAACATCTCGTTCTGTTCGCGCTTCACGAGATGCGAGGTACGCTTCGCACAGCTTTAGGCCTGTCTCGAAATGACGCGCGATCGTCTCTTCCGTCACCTGCTGCCAGGTAATGTAGATGCAGAAAGCCTGAAACGAGGAAGCGTTGGGATGCTGTTGGGCCAAGGCAAGCAAACCCTCATAGGCCTCCCGCGCGGTTGTACCGGCATTGGATGAAAACATTTCTTCCAGCTCAACAGCGCGGTCCCAATCGGAACCGAGTTCGTCCTTAGACTCTTTGAACGCTGTTTGCGCGGCCAAAGCTGGGTCAAACCTCATAGAACCTCGTATTTCGCACAATGAGTATTACAAGCAACCTGGAGGATACTGGGATAGAGGAAAAGAGGTCAATGTGTCTTGTCGCTCAGGTCATAGATTTACATTATGGGCGGAGGCTCTGTAGACTGCATACATCTCTTGATGAGCACCGAGAACCAAATTCCTTGTACAAGCCCAGAGCCGGCTTCGATCGATTCCGTCGATCAGGTCATCAATTACCACATCAGGACCAAGCACCATTTTAACCGCTATGCCCGCTCCCTGGGATATCTTGATTGGACAAATCAGCCTGATCCGTTCCGGCGATTTGAGGGGGCTCAGCTAATCTCCCTTCCATTGCTCAAGCCGGATGAAGAGCCACTGTCACCTTCTTATCAAGCGATTTACGAACGAGGAGCCGTTCCCTCTCGGCCTGTGAACGTGCGAACTCTTTCTCGATTTTTCGAATTTGCCCTGGCGCTGTCGGCTTGGAAGAAGGCAGGAGAATCTGAATGGGCGCTGAGAAGCAATCCATCGTCCGGCAACTTACATCCAACCGAAGGCTATGTGGTCTTGCGTCAGACGAAGGGGCTTGATCTGAAGCCGGGGCTGTATCACTATGCACCGAAAGAACATGGACTCGAACGGCGGGCAGAGTTTTGTGTTGATCTAGTTGAACGTTTGCTGGAACCCTTTCATCCAGATGCTTTCCTCTTTGGGCTCACGTCGATTCATTGGCGCGAAGCCTGGAAGTACGGCGAACGGGCGTTCCGCTATTGCAATCACGATGTGGGTCATGCGATTGGCAGCGCGCGGATCGCCGCCGCGACGCTGGGTTGGAACATGGTCTTGTTGGATGACGTGGATCAAGACACGGTGGCGATGCTACTGGGGACAGATCGCAGGGAAGATTTTGGAGAGGCAGAACCAGAACACCCTGACTGTCTGGCGGTGGTTTGGCCGGCTGAAAACGTGAAGCAAGAGCATTCGGAAATGCCGTTGTTCCTCGATGCGACCATTGTGAAAGATTTGGCGGCCCGAAGTTGGCGGGGGAAAGCGAATCGGTTGAGTCGCGAACATGGCGTCCATTGGGACATCATCGACGATGCAGCTGAGGCTTCATGGAAACGACAGGCCGATAGACCGATGATTTGCCTTCAAACAAAACCGTTACTCCCATCCGATACGCTTCACGCTTCACGAATGACGAACGATGTCAGTCCCGCGGCCGGGCACATCATTCGCCGGCGTCGAAGCGCGGTTGCGTTTGACGGCAAGACGTCGATTTCTTCTGCGACGTTCTTCCATATGATGCAGCGGGTCATGCCGTGGACCGACCGTCCACACCTGGAACGGCCGATGCCGTGGGATGTGTGGCCCTATGATCCGGTCATTCATCCGTTGATATTTGTCCATCGCGTGGACGGGCTTACGCCAGGATTGTATTTTCTCGTGCGGGATAGCAGAAAGTTGGCATTCGTTCAGCAGTCTATGAATCCTGAATTGACCTGGACCACTGCTCCTGGCTGTCCCTCCGGCCTGCCTCTGTATTGGTTGCTGGAAGGTGATGCCAGAAAACTTGCCGCCCAGGTGAGTTGCCATCAGGACATTGCCGGCGACAGTGCCTTTTCGTTCGGCATGTTGGCTGAGTTCGAAGGGACCTTGCGGGAACGAGGCGCCTGGTGGTATCCCCGCATGTTTTGGGAAGCAGGATTGCTTGGGCAGGTCTTGTATCTGGAAGCGGAAGCGGCAGGAGTGCGGGCGACGGGAATCGGTTGCTTTTTCGATGATCCGGTCCACGAGATCGTTGCGATCAAAAATTTAACCTTGCAATCGCTTTATCATTTCACGATCGGTGGGCCGGTGGAAGATCGAAGGTTGCAGACCTTGCCGCCGTACCACCATCTGCAGTCTCGTTCATAAGACTCGATGGCCGTGAGGTAGCTCATGTTCAAAATCAAGAAGAAGGCCGACAAGCCGAAGCGGACGGTGCTCTATAACATCGTCGAGGACTATTCAGAGTTCGACGCTCCCGGAAATGTAACCGTGTGTGCGATGACAGAGCCGGAGGACCTTCCGGCACACGCTAAGATCCTTGCTGAAAGTTACCATGTGTCATTTGAGATGATGACAACCTTGCTGACTGAAGGAGGAACCTATGTGTATCCAGAAGTCGGAGGCATCCTCACGCGAGGGTTGTTTGCCTGCTGGATAGACCATTCCGGACTGATGCCCAAACAAACCTGGATATTGGACCTGATGCAATTTACAGAAGCAGAGCAATTGGCTCGGACCAGAGCGATACCTCTTCTTGATGCAGCGTGGGAGGTCTTTCGGAGGACGCTACCGGGCGAACTGCAAGCCAGACTGCAGCAGAAAAATTTTGGCCTGGATTACCGAGCGTTGGATCACGCCGTCGCTAAAGGCGGCGTGATCAAATACATCGATTTCCGAAAGGACTGGTCTCCGCATTTCAAGCGGCTCTGCATCATGCCGGATGGCCGGCTCGTCGAGACCGGGGGATTACAAGATTTTGCCGAACTCCACGGCATCAGCATCGCTCAGGCCAAAACGCTGATCGAGCAGGGTGGGACGCTCGAAGTGAATGGCGAGGTGTTAGCTTGCCAGATCGTGAACGGTCAGCCGGCTGTGGCGCGGTTTAGCGAAAGGAACTACGTCAAGGCGAAGGACTTGGTATCCTCGAAGGGCCTGCACTTGATGGACGCCCTCAGTGAAGTGGGATACAACGATCCGGCTATGATGCGCGGTCTGGCGAGAAAAACACTGAGTGTACGACCGTAATTGGAATGGCCACTCTATCGAAGCGTTTTTGAGCCATCGCTTTTGATAATCGCATAAGCTAGCCCCGTAGCAGCTGTGGCACGCTGTTTCTCAGCAAAGTACCCGCCGATACTGGCACCGAGTACATTACATATCACGTCTGTCGTTGAAGGGATGCGGTTGTGGCAGAAGACTTGGAAGAATTCAATCGAAAGCGAGATACCGCTCGCGACGACGATGATTGTTGCAATGGCCCGGAGTGGGACCGAACCCTCATTCAGTTGGTAGCGTAACAGGTATCCGAACATCATGAACCAAAGGATATTGCCGATGACGTCTTTCAGCATGTTCCTGGAAAGAGAGAAGTCTTGAAAGGGAATCCAACGAATGAGGTCCCAGTGCGGGTGTCCCACATAATTGCTCAATGGGAATAGGGGAGCAATTGAGAGGACTACCAGTAAGAACCAGAGAACCACGTTCTTTGGTTGCAGCCATGTGAAGTGCATAATCTTTCGAGGTGCCTCGACGCCCATGCGCGATTATCCCAAAGCCTGAATGATTATCTCAATGGGAGTGAGAGAGGAGAGTCTTCTCTTATTTAGGCTACGAGTTCTTCTTTCACCGCTTCAAGGAGCTTGTTGATGTCGAACGGCTTTTCAAAGGCGCGACGCGCACCGAAGAGCTTGGCGACGTCCAGAAAGTTATGGTCGCCTTGCGCTCCTGTGATGGCGATCACTTTGGCGTCGAGATATTCGCGGGTGAGTTGAAGAGTTGCCTCAAGGCCGTCCGTTTCCGGCATCAACAGGTCCATGATCACAAGGTCGACCGACTCATTCTGGTAGAGCGTGAGTCCTTTGCGTCCATCCTCTGCTTCAAGCACGCGGTGTCCTGCCTTGACAAGGACCTCTTTCAGCAGTCCTCGGATGGATTGTTCGTCGTCAATGACTAGAATGGTTGCCATACATGCTCTACTGATTTTTTCTGATCTTACCTGGCCCCCACGATACAGTCTAGAAAGAAAATGATTTCTGGAATAGGTGCAAGAGGTGAAATAAAGATGAGTCCGATTGGCCTCATGTGTTTACGACAACCGCAAGACTCTGATCTGACCATCTCATCTGTATTTTATTTAGATTTCGAAGGGTAATACATACGTCGTTAATGTGAAGATGGATGCATAAGCATACAATTTAAGACGTGAGAAGCCTATTTAGCACCCTCTAGGGACAAAACTGTTTGACCCAATTTGGGATTTTTGTTAAAAGGCCAAAAGTTCTTTCAATAATCACTGTCCATTCTTCGGAGGAGCCGCTTCAGTGAACACTACAGAAGATCAGTCCAAATGGGCCTGGACCCGGCGAGCGTTTCTTCAGGTTTCCTTGACGGGGACACTATTGCTGAGTGGACGATTGGCTGGTCCACAGCCGGCGCAGGCTCGTGAGCTGCCGGAAGGCAGGTTGACGTTGGTGAACGTGCGGACCAATGAGCGGTTGGATGTCACCTACCGAGACGAAGCCGGGACCTATGACCTTGCGGCGCTCGACGATGTGAATTACCTTCTGCGCTGCCATTACACGGGTGAAGTGGGGGCGATCGATGTCCGTGTACTGGAGCACGTGAATTTGGTGCGGAAGAAGCTTGGCACTCAGCAAGAAATCCATGTGATTTCCGGCTTTCGGTCTCCCGAGTACAATGCCATGTTGGTGCGGACAGACCGACGTGTCGCCAGGAACAGCTTGCACATGCAGGGACAGGCGATGGATCTTCTCATCCCTGGTATTTCTCCTACGAAGCTTCGACAAGCCGCCCTCGAACTGCGGTACGGCGGTGTCGGCTTCTACAAACGCTCGAGCTACGTGCATCTGGATTCCGGCCCCTTCCGGCATTGGTAAGTTCCAGTCGCATCTCTTCCAAATAACGCGCACATCGTAGCGAACGTCGATCATGTTGAAATGAGAATCAGGCCGTAGGATTGACGTGTGCCCGCTATCCGTGTCGTTTCAGCATCAGGACTGAGAGGGGAGGGAGGGTGAGAGTCAGCGAGTAAGGAAATCCGTGGCTCGATGTTTCAACAGCATGAACACCGCCGCCATTTCCCAGGTTGCTGCCTCCGTAGGCGATCCCATCGGTGTTGATCAACTCCCGATACCAACCCGGTTCTGGAACGCCGATGTGGTAACCGTGGCGGGGTACGGGTGTGAAGTTACACAGGCAAACGATGGCCGCTTGCGTGCTTTTTGCCTTTCGAAGGTAGACGATGACGGAGTTGTCGGCGTCGCTGAAGTCGATCCACTGAAATCCGCTCCAGTCAAAGTCGACCTCGTGCAACGCCGGTTCTTCGCGGTAGATGTGATTCAAGTCTCGGATCAGACGTTGCAAGCCATGATGCGGCTCCTCTTCGCAGAGATGCCAATCCAAGCTGGTGTCATGATTCCATTCCAGCCACTGGCCGAATTCTCCACCCATGAAGAGCATTTTTTTGCCGGGATGGCTGTACATATAGCCATAGAGTAGCCGAAGGTTTGCAAACCGCTGCCACACATCGCCGGGCATTTTGTCCAGCAAGGTTCGTTTGCCGTGGACCACTTCGTCATGAGAGAGGGCGAGGATGAAATTCTCGCTGAAGGCATAGAGCAGACCGAACGTAATTTGATTTTGATGGAACCGACGGTAAATCGGATCGTATTGGAAAAAGGTCAGCATGTCGTGCATCCATCCCATGTTCCACTTGAACGTAAAGCCGAGCCCGCCTGTATAGGTCGGCCGAGACACACCGGGCCAGGCCGTGGACTCCTCCGCGATCGTGACGGCTCCAGGGAATTCTCGGTGGATGAGGACGTTGAGTTCTTTTAAGAGCGAGACGGCTCCGAGGTTTTCATTGCCGCCGAACTCATTTGGAATCCATTCTCCGGACTTTCGGCCGTAGTCGAGGTAGAGCATTGATGCCACGGCGTCTACGCGTAATCCGTCGATGTGGTACTTGTCCAACCAGAAGAGCGCGCTGTTCAATAGGAAGGTGCGCACCTCGGCTCGGTCATAATTGAAGATCCGGCTGTGCCAATCGGGATGATAGCCGAGGCGCGGATCGGCATGGTCGTAGAGGTGTGTCCCGTCGAACAACGCCAATCCATGGGGATCGTCTGGAAAGTGTGCGGGAGCCCAGTCCATGATCACACCGAGACCGGCTTGGTGAGCGGCGTCCACGAACGCCATGAACCCCTTGGGATCTCCGTATCGGCTGGTGGCTGCAAAGTAGCCTGTCGCTTGATACCCCCATGATCCATCGAACGGGTGTTCCGTCACCGGCATGAGTTCGAGGTGTGTGTAGCCCAGTTCCGTTGCGTAGGGGATCAGCTTCGCCGCGAGTTCTTCATAGGTGAGCCAACGATTGTTCTCCTCCGGCACTCGCATCCATGACCCGAGATGGACTTCATAGATGGAGAGGGGAGCGGTCAACGGATCCCATTCTGATCGAGCCGACATCCACGCGCCGTCGTGCCAGGTATAGGTGGACAAGTCACGTACGATCGAGGCAGTCCGTGGGCGGAGCTCGCTCGCGACGGCGTAGGGATCTGCTTTCAGCAACGGGGCGGTATGTTCGCGTGACCGGATTTCATATTTGTAGAGGGTACCTTCCGGTAGTTCGGGAATGAAGAGTTCCCAGAGCCCGGTAGATCCCCGACTTGTCATGGGATGGCAGAGACCATTCCATCCATTGAAATCGCCGATGATGCTCACGCGGGCGGCATTGGGAGCCCACACCACAAAATGAACTCCGCAGACGCCCTCGACTGTGCGGAGATGGGCGCCGAAACTGTCGTAGGCCTTGTACAGGGTTCCTTCGGCAAAGAGGTGCAATTCATAATCCGTCAACAGCGGGGGGAATGCATAGGGATCATGTATTTCGGCAACGGTGCCGTCGTGATGTGTGAGGCGAAGCTTGTAGGACGGCGCTGGTGTTGCGTCTGGAAGAAGTGCCTCATACAATCCCTCCTCACCAATGCGGGTCATGTGCCGGAGGATGGAGTCGGATACAACCTCTGCATCTTTGATCTGGGGTAGCCAGGCTCGGATCGCGAGATAAGGGCGGCCGTCGACCGTCGCGGCATGTGCGCCAAGAATGGAATGAGGGGACCAGTGTGTGCCCGCAATGAGGCGATCGAGGTCATCTTGTTGAACGGTCATCTCAAGAGGCATCGCATTATCCTAATGGCTACAGTTTTGATTAGAAAGGAGAAAATGTTCTCCGTGACGACGTCACATGACATACCAGAAAGACGACTCTGATTGCATTGCCGCGACCGGCCCTGGATAATGCGATGAATTTTGAAACGATCCGGTATCGTTCCTAACGAGGAATTGCATGTCTTCCCTCACTCTAGCACTTCTCATCTTCGGTGTCTGTTACCTGTTGATCGTCACGGAGCGGATCCACAAGACTATTGTGGCGCTCTCCGGCGCGGCGTTGATGATCGTGTTCGGCGTGGTGTCGCAAGAGGAGGCGTTTTATTCCCATGAATTCGGTGTCGATTATAACGTCGTCTTTCTGCTGATCGGCATGATGGTGATCGTCAACATCGTGCGGGAGACCGGGCTGTTTGAGGTGTTGGCCATTTGGGCGGCCCATCGAGCCGACGCGAAACCATTCCGATTACTCGTGCTGTTAGCCATTTTAACCGCTGTATTGTCCGCCATGCTCGATAACGTCACCACCGTCCTGCTCATGGCCCCGGTCACCCTGGCGATCACCAAGCGGTTAGAGTTGAACCCTGTCACATTTCTGATGACCGAGGCGCTGGCCTCCAATATCGGTGGGACAGCCACGCTCGTTGGGGATCCGCCCAATATCATGATCGCCAGCAAGGCCGAGCTCAGCTATCTGGATTTCTTGCTGATGATGGGGCCGATCGTGATCGTCCTCATGGCGGTCTTCGTTGGTGTGCTGTGGCTCATCTTTGGTCGATCCATGACGGTGCAACCTCATCTGCGAGAGGCCGTCCTGGCTTTGAACATGCGGGAGGCGGTGCCGGATGAACCGTTTTTGCGCCGTTCTCTTTTTTTGCTCGCGATCATCAATGTGGGATTTTGCGTCCACTCGCTCATTCATCTGGAGCCGGCGACGATCGCGCTCCTGGGCGCGAGTTCATTTATGTTGATCGGCCATGCCCGACGAAAACCGGAGGACGCTGAGGAATTGACGTATCTGGCAGAAGTGGAGTGGAAGACCATTTTCTTTTTCATCGGATTATTTATCCTGGTGGGGGGATTGGTCAAAGTCGGCGTGATTCGCTATTTAGCCGATCAACTCGTGACGGTGACAAGGGGCAATCTCACCGGATCCACGATGGCGGTGCTGTGGGGATCGGCGATACTCTCTGCAGTTGTGGACAATATTCCCTATGTCGCAGCGATGAATCCGTTGATCGTCGATCTTGCCCGATCGCTGCATCCGGAAATGACCGACTACGTCGCCTTGGTCCATCAACCGGATATCATCCCGCTCTGGTGGGCATTGGCCTTGGGCGCTTGTTTAGGCGGTAACGGCACGATCATCGGCGCGAGCGCCAACGTTGTGATCGTCGACATCGCGCGCAAAGCCGGCTACCGGATTACCTTTTGGCAGTTCTTCAAGTTCGGATTTCCCATCATGATCGGGTCGGTGGCGCTCAGCGCGATCTATCTCTGGCTGGTATTCCTGCGCTAAGGTAATTTACTGCTTACCGTCGACCTTCAGATTGAGTGACCCGTCACTCATCACCCGAACGTACAGCGCGTTCACATCGGCGAACACGCCGATGCCCTGCACCGATGTGACGGTCCCGTTCGTCGTGATGGTCGGACTCAACTCCCGATTCAGGGCCTTCGTCACAAGGTCGCGCATGCGATCACTCGCCGGAGACACACCGAGCACGGCTTCACTCATAACGAGTTCTCTGATGGTAGAACGGGCGAGCCAATCGGGGCCGCT
The DNA here is from genome assembly GCA_019636835.1 of Nitrospira sp. GTDB lineage: Bacteria > Nitrospirota > Nitrospiria > Nitrospirales > Nitrospiraceae > Nitrospira_D. The sequence goes on along the minus strand of JAHBWU010000007.1, from coordinate 63,661 downwards.
CTTCACGAGGAGCTGTTCGGAATCGAGGTCCAAGCGGAGGCCACCGATCTGAACGGAATGGGCCAACGTGTTCATTTCAGGCTTTCCCACGAAATACAAGTGGCCGGTCGCATCTCCCTCAAACGTTATCCGCAGGACCACTTGGTTGCCACCACGGCCCAAAATGGCCGCATCAGCGATCTGAATGAAGTCTCCTTTCACGGCGACACGTTTTCCCTGCAACCGCTTTGCAAGTGATCGAGACAGCGAGGGATAGTCCAGCGGGATGTCAGCGACGACGTGGAACCCAGTGGAAGCCAGCCGGTTCGCAAGTGTCTTGGGCAGTGTGCCATACAACTGGGCATCGGCGGCGCCATGGAACCCCGTAGAAGCCGGTTCAGTTTCAAGTTGAGGAAGTGCCTCGCCGGCAGGTGGTGGTTCGGCACCGAAAACCAGAACCGGTTTCGCGGTTATATGAATGGTGTCATCGATGAGATCTGTACCCCCTGAAGAGAAGCCACTGCGCCACACGGTACCGATATTGAACAGGAGCCACGCGTCCGGTTCTAGAGGTATGGGATTGCGCAGCGTGTGCCAGACATCTTCCACCCGGGATCTGGCTGTCAGCGTGTTCACGCGTGCGATCGCGTTGCTGAGCCCTCCCTGTACTCTCTCTGTCAGCTGATTTTTGACTTCCTGAAGCACATCAGTATCGGTGATGCTGATTTTGCAAGGATCAATGGCGTTCAGCGTCACGCCGGTTACTGATGCCGACACACCGTAACTCGGTGTCATGCCGACGATGAGATTCCCAATTAGCGTTGCTCTTTTGGGCCATTCGGTGCCATCGCCACATTGAAGTGGATGGGCTCCAATCTTATAGCGAAGGGCTGTGCTGATGGATAAGCTGGAGCTGAGTGGTTCAATGCCCTTCCACCAATCGCGGAGCATGGTCCCAGAATTCGTGCTGATGGCTTGAGGCGAGCCTGAAGGTGCCACCGCAAAATCATCCCGCTCGGCGTAATACCTATACTCGACACCTTTAGGGTGCTTGATGGAGTTCCTCCAATGATCGAACTTTTTGGGAATCACGCTGTCATCGTTAGCGGCATGGATGAACGGCGACAGGTCTACTTGAACGGGAAAGCTGACGCTGGACTCTGTCGGCGAGGAGAGGGGGTTCGGGGTTTCCGGCAGTAGCGTCGGCGCCGGTGGGCGAACGACATACTGCTTGGCGAGACAACCCGTCAGGGTTACCGTTACGGACAACACGATGAGCGCTTTGCGTATTGAAGGAGGAAGCATCGGTTTCTTCCTTTGGCTAAATCGGTGATCGCGTGAAATCTTACCTCGGTACCTGAATAGGTAGATTGTGAGGCCTGCGAATGGCGGCTAGGATAGCAGAATCCTACTAGGCTTTGTCAGGGGAAAAGAGCGGTGATGTGGATCGGGTTTCCAAGGCACTTCGCGGTTCTCGCCGTTGGGTTGTTTCGCTTGTGCGTATTGCTAATCATACCCATAGAGCCAATGCGTCGTGGAGGCGGACACATTCTTGACGGAATGGCGAACGCCCTTCGGAATAAATACTTCGTCGCCTGGTTCTGTGATGATCTCTTCCCCGTCGATGGTGAGCTTGAGCTTCCCTTCCATAACGGTCACCAGCTCGTTCGTCGCATGAACGAAATCATTCCACTCGCGTCCGGGTGGATCGGTGAACACATCGCAGGAGTAACCCCGTCGGCCCCAGTCGTGCGCGACCTTGTCACGGTCGAGAGGCACTGAAAATTTGTGATGGGTGAGATAGGACATTAACGCAAGTTACGTGGGCTGCTCCCCTTTTCAGCTGTTTCGGATCAATTCCAACTCAATTTGGATTTCCTTCACCTGTTCCGCAGGCGATTTCCAAGAGCGCGTGATTGAGCGTTCGTGGTTCGACTGTCCGCCAGTGGTCCGTGGAGACATATCCCATCGCCGCCATACCAGTTGCCATATGGCCGTAGTATTCTGTGAACGACAGCGATCGGACGCGTCGGGCGCTGCAGTCAAACTGCTTGCGTGCCGTTGTAGACAAGAAGCGAGGGGTGCCGACATAGTTCCCTTGCATCCATTTGTAGTCGATCAATTGCGAAATCGTCACGAGATTTCCGTCTCGTTCAAGGCTTATTGGATCCACGAACACTGTCTGCAAGCCCGGTGAGAAGTAGTCCCGCTCTACCACCACCCATTCTGCAAAGGCCATGGTAGGGCTCAACACCAGCAAGGTGATCAGCGGGAACTGGTACATGAATCTCGCTCCGTTGATTTAGTCCTGATGGGGAAGAATAGTAATCGGAGAGAGTACTGTGTTCAACAGGACAATTTCCTTAGATACTCGTCATGACTGCCGCAGCAAAACACTACGCATTTTATCTCAGCGCAGACAAGACAAAATCCAGGAGCCTACACAGGTTCAGCATGGCTAGAATGTTTCTGCCGGTTGAGTAGGCAAGAAATATCATGATGATTACCGAATTGGGATAGGAATACTTCCCCATCACTCTGGTCAAAAACGACCTGGTGCGATGGATGTGAGATGAAAACCCAGTGTTTTTGCGGAGTGTTAGGTCCAAGTGTCGTTAGCTCCATATGATGCTCCAATCGCTGTTCACTTGATGATGCAGTAGAACGTCTTCAGGGCATGCGACCTGCTATGAGCGTCCCTCGCGATGGGACTCTCAGAACGCCAGGCGGATATATTCAAGGCCCTAAAGGCGCTTGGACAAGGGAATCGTGATCTCTCGCCACTCAAAGAGTTGTTCTGGACACAACTCAACTACCGCCGCATCAATAGTCTCATTTCTCGCCGAACCTGGCCTGATACCGCAGCCAAGGCGTTAGCGACAGATCCGGTACTCCTCGCTGCAGCCGGACCCGACAAAGATTTTCGCGTCATCTATGCGCAACTCGATTCGGACAAACTACAGCTTGGCGTAGAACGACCGGTGGTTTCACGGTTGTTGCAGGATCACCCCTATGCGTTATTTGTGTTCTCCGACTCGACACAGAAGCACTGGCATTTTGTGAATGTCAAAGATGATGAACAGCGCGACAAGCGTCGACTGTTTCGGCGCATCACGGTCGGCCCCGAAGAACAGCTTCGCACAGCCTGCGAACGAATCGCGATGTTGGATGTGGCGGATGATGCGGATTGGATTCAAGCGCTACGACATCCGCTCGGAGTGAATGATATTCAGCAGCGCCATGATCAAGCTTTCGATGTCGAAGAGGTGGGCCAAGGATTCTACCGTGGATATCGCGATCGGTTTTGGGATTTTGTCGATGCCATCGGCAAAATCAACAAAGGCAAAGCCCATTTCATGGGAGACAGGGGCGAACAGAATGTTCGTCGGTTTACCCAGCTTCTCTTAGGCCGTGTGCTGTTCTTGTATTTCATTCAGAAGAAGCGTTGGTTGAACAGCGAGCCGGAATTTCTCTTCACTCGCTTTATGCTTTATCAGGGTCACGAAAGAAGGAATTATTACTGGGATATTGTGGAGCCGTTATTTTTTGAAGGGCTGAATCGTCCAGGTAAGCACAAGACAATCCTGAACGAGACCTGCGTCATTCCATATTTGAACGGTGGGCTGTTTGAACCCCAGACGGAGTTTTTTGAAGCGGATGACTTAAAGCATCCGGTGGTGTCGAATGCTCAGTTCAGTGATCTCTTCACATTTCTGAACTCGTATAACTTCACGGTTGCTGAAAGTACTCCTTTGGATCAGGACGTGGACATTGATCCGGAGATGCTGGGGCGAGTGTTTGAAAACCTGTTGGCCGCTGAAGATCGTCATGCCTCCGGCACGTATTACACGCCCCGGGCCATCGTGTCCTTTATGTGCCGTGAAAGTATCTTTCAATACTTGACGGGGACAACTGGATTGACGAAAGAGAGCTTTGATGATTTCTTCGAGGCTCCTCTTGATGGCCGCCTTCCAAAGGTCAATGCAGACGTTGCCCGTCATATTCTGACTTCACTTCGAAGTATTCGCATTCTGGACCCTGCAGTCGGCAGTGGAGCGTTCTTGTTGGGTGCGCTTCACGAGCTGATCCATCTGAGGACCATCTGCGGCCGCATGCTTGGAGAGTCTGAAACGATGCAAGCGGCCCGCATCGGACAGTGGAAGCGTGAGATCGTGGGAAACAATATCTTCGGCGTCGATATCAGCCATGAAGCCTGTGAAATTGCTCGACTGCGTCTCTGGCTGTCGTTGGTCGTGGACGAACCGGAAGCTTCGCCTCTGCCTAATCTGGACTACCGCATCGTCCAAGGTGACACATTGCGGGAGTATTTGGATGGCGAGCCGATCCTCCCCCCGCAAACTGGCCCCGGCTTTGAAAAGGAACACAATCTTTTCGGGACGGTCAAACCACAAGGAAAGTTGTACGTCGACGAACGCGCAAAGCGAACCGTGTCGATGGTTCGCCATTTAGCCGGCTATTTTAATACAACAGCAGATGCAGAAAAACGCCGATTGCGCGAAGCGATTCAATTGGACATCGGCGCCATCCTGCAAGAACACTGGCGGGTTCATGAGGCACATTGGAAGCGAGAATCTGACCTTGTATTGGACAAGGCGCTGCAGATGCATCGAAAGCCTGAGGATCTTCCGAGAGACTGGCAGGCAAAGCTTACCGAAGCCCAAAACCATTTGAACCGAATCGAAGCCGAACGCGACGCATTTTTGAAAGACGGCACATTGCCGGTCACCCCGCTTCGATTGTTATTCGCGGAGGTCTTTGCTGCTACTCCCAGTGGATTCGATATCGTCATTGCCAACCCGCCCTATGTGCGGCAGGAGCTGATTCGAAAGCTGAAGCCTCAACTTGAGGATGAATTCGACTCGTTCTTCTGTGGAACGGCGGACCTTTATACTTACTTCTATAAGCGAGGATTAGACCTGCTACGGGAAGGAGGAGTGCTGTGCTATATCGCGCCGAATAAATTCATGCGGGCGGCGTACGGGGCAAATACGAGAAAATTGCTGACATCCAACGCAACGCCGGAACTCATTATTGATTTTGGTGATCTGCCTATCTTTGAAGCCACCACCTATCCCGCAATCCTCCTCATCAAGAAAGAAGTTCCTGCTAACCACAAAGAGGCCACAGTGGCGGTGATGAAGGATGAATCAAAGTTAGTGCATCTTGATGAGACCATCAAATCAGAAAGCTTCGCCATGCAGGTGCAAGATTTATCTGATGCGGGATGGACATTGGAACGACCGGAAGTGTTGCGATTGATGAGAAAGCTGCGAGACAAGGGTGTGCCGCTTGGGGACTATGTGAAGGGACGGTTCTACCGCGGTATTTTGACGGGCTTTAACGAAGCCTTTGTCATCGATGAAGCTACTCGTCGCCGGCTCATTAAGGAAGATCCGAAGTCAGCCGAACTGATCAAACCCTGGCTGCGGGGACGGGACATTAAGAAATGGCGAGCTGAGTGGGCAAAACTCTACGTCATTGCAATCCCTAGTAGTGTCAATAAGGAATGGCCGTGGAGCGGTATTAAAAGTGACGAGAAGGCGTTCAAGGTATTTGAGAAGTCCTACGTGGCCATAGCGCAACATTTGTCAACTTATGAGAAAAAACTGCGGGAACGGGATGATCAGGGAGAATTTTGGTGGGAGCTGCGATCCTGCGCCTACTATGCCGAATTCGATGGACAAAAGATTTTGTACCCTGATATTTGCGCCGAGATGCGATTTTCGTTTGATGAATCTAGCTCTTACTCGGGGAATACGACCTATTTCATTCCTTCTGAGGATCCAGTTCTCTTGGCTGCACTTAACTCATCGTTGGTTGACTTTTTCTACCGCCACATCAGTTCACAAATTAGAGGAGGATACCTCCGAATGTTTTCTCAGTACATCGGAGAAATACCGATTGCGACAGCAACTGCTGACCAGAGGACTTCCATTGTCAAGCCAGTGAAAACGATCCTCAAGGATTCCGGCACAACCAAAGTTGGAGAATTAGAAGCTAAAGTTGATGATTTGATCTTTGATCTTTATAAGCTTACGGAGGCCGAACGTCAGTTGATCCGAGACCAAACACGAGTGCGACGAGGCAGCGCTGGCAATACCGATGTGGAGGAGTCTGACTAATGCCCTTGCATGACATCATCGATAACCGTGAGGAGCGATTGGTGGATCACATCAACCGTATCCTCAGTTCTACCGACAGTGCTCGATTCGCCGTCGGCTATTTCTTTCTTTCCGGCTTGACCAGCATTGCCCAGCAGCTCGCCCAGGTAAAGGAACTGCGCCTCCTCATAGGAAACACGACTAATCGAGAGACTTTGGAACAACTTGCTGAAGGATACCGTCGACTAGAGATGGTAGCTGAGACGGCTGAATCCCAGAAATATCCAAGGCGGACGGATGGAAAGCAGATGGTCGGTGAGACCGCTAAGAATCTCCGCCTATCGATGGAAGTGATGGATCAAACGGACGAGAGCGAGACGCTTGTTAAGACGCTGGTGCGAATGATCGAGGAGAAACAGCTTAAAGTGAAGGTCTACACGAAAGGCCGGATGCACGCGAAGGCATATATCTTTGACTATGGAACGGTCTTTGATGAGCGCGGGCAGCCGATCGCCCGCCATGAGAAAGGGATCGCTATTGTCGGGTCATCCAACTTGACCTTATCCGGGGTCACTCATAACACCGAACTCAATGTGGTTGTGCAGGGAAATGACAATCATGCAGAACTCGGACGGTGGTTCGACGAACTCTGGAAGGAAGCTGAAGACTTTGATGCAGTCCTCATGCAAGAGATGCAACAGTCGTGGGCTGTTGCTACGGTCCGTCCATACGACATTTATATGAAGACGCTCTATGCGCTGGTCAAGGATCGGTTGGAGGGGACCGACGACAAGGACATTCTCTGGGATGATGAGATTACCAAGAAGTTAGCCGACTTTCAGAAAGTAGCCGTCCGGCAAGCGGTTCAGAATATTCGGGATCACGGCGGGACATTCGTTGCCGATGTCGTCGGTCTTGGAAAATCCTATATCGGGGCGGCTATTGTGAAACATTTCGAGCGAACAGACCATGCGCGACCGCTCATCATCTGCCCGGCCCCTCTCGTCGAGATGTGGGAACGCTACAACGCGGTCTATGACCTTCATGCGCAGATTCTTTCGATGGGCTATCTGCGCGAAAACGGTGCCAGTGCGAATCTTCTACTCAAAGATGACAAGTATCGCGATCGAGACTTTCTGCTGATCGATGAGAGCCACAATGTTCGTTCTCCGGATACACAGCGATATAAAGTGGTGCAAGAGTTCCTGGCGACGGGCAAACGATGCTGTTTTCTGACGGCGACGCCGCGCAACAAAAGCTCATGGGATGTGTATCACCAGATCAAACTGTTTCATCAAGACGATAAAACTGATCTTCCAGTCGATCCGCCGAACCTCAAAGAGTACTTCCGTCTGGTCGAAAGAGGGCAAAAAAAATTGCCCGACCTGCTGGCCCATATTCTCATCCGTCGGACCAGAAATCACATTCTGCGCTGGTACGGTCGGGATGAGACAACCCACGAGCCGGTGGATAGCTCACGGTTTCACGAATATGTAACCGGAGTCAAACGAGCCTATGTGCTCGTAGGTGGGCGGCATCAGTTCTTCCCTAAAAGAGAACTGGAAACGATCGAGTACAGCATCGAGGAGACCTATCAGGGGTTGTACCAGACGTTGCGGGGTTATTTAGGCAAAGCTTCAAAAGGACGACCGGCTAAGCCTGCGGAAGGTGAACTCACCTATGCCAGGTATGGGCTTTGGCACTACGTGATCAAGGACAAGCAGCGCCAGGAACCCTATACGAATCTGCAACGTGCCGGATCAAACTTGCGAGGGCTCATTCGGATCTTGCTGTTCAAACGATTCGAATCGAGCGTGTATGCCTTCAGGGAAACAGTACGGCGGTTGCTGAATATACACCGCACCTTTGTCGCGGCATTACAGCAGGGGATTGTGCCGGCCGGGGAAGACGCCCAAACGCTGCTGTACGAGGCGGATGATCCGGAGGAAATGGACTTGATGGAGGCCTTGCGAGAAGTCGCTCATCGGTACGATGCGGCACACTTCGACCTTGGAAAACTCGAAGAGCACCTCGCGCACGACATTCGGATGCTGAGTGAAATTCTTCAATTGGTAGAGCCGATTACCCCAACACAAGATGCCAAGCTGCAAACACTCAAAAGAAAATTGTCCGAGAAGCCTCTGAAAGACGGCAAGCGATTGATTTTCACGCAGTATGCCGGTTCGGCGCGCTACCTGTACGAGAATCTAAATCCAGATGGCAAGCGAGATGACATTGATGTGATCTACAGCGGTGACAAGAGCAAGGCGCGGATGGCCGGGCGCTTCGCTCCCAAAGCCAACCCGGAATACCACTTGGCATCAGGAAAATCTGAACTGATGACCCTTGTAGCCACCGATGTGTTTGCGGAGGGGCTGAATCTGCAAGACTGCGATAAGATCATCAATTACGACCTGCATTGGAATCCGGTTCGTTTGATTCAGCGATTTGGGCGGATTGATCGTATTGGGAGCGATCATGACGTCATTTATGGATATAACTTTTTGCCGGAGACAGGTCTTGAACAGAATTTGGGGCTGAAGCTGAAGCTTCGGAATCGCATTCAGGAAATCCACGACACGATAGGAGAAGACGCCGCGATCCTGGATAAGAGCGAGCAGCTGAACGAAGAGGCGATGTACGCGATTTATGAGAAGCGCGGGGCACAATTGGGTCTCTACGAGGAAGAAGAGGAATTCCTGGATTTAAACGAAGCGGAAGAGATCCTGCGCCAGTTGCGAAAGGATGATCCATCGGAATATGAACGGATTGCAACGCTTCGGGATGGCATCCGGACGGTCAAGCCTTCCTCTCACAAAGGTACCTATGTCTTTTGCGAGGCTTCATACCCGGAAGACACAGACATCAAAGGGTATCAGCAATTATTTTTGTTGGACGAGCAGGGGGGAGTTATATCACGAGATATTCCGCGTATCCTGGGCGCGCTGAAGTGTGGGCATGAACTAACCGGATCAGCATTGCCCGCCGGCTACAATGCAACGGTGACGCGCGTGAAGCAGTTGTTTGCCGAAGAAGTGAAACATCGGCAGGCTGAGCGAGCGCTCACTCTTGGCTTGTCTTCCGGGCAGCGATACATTCTGCGCGAAATGCGCCTCTTATTCGGCGTCACGACAGATGAAGACATCAAGGCTCAAATCAATGTACTGGAAAAGGCTTTCCGTGGGCGTGTGACAAAGGCCATCAATAAAGAATTGAATCTTTTACGTCGTAACGGCGTAACCGGCGAGGCCCTTTTAAAGACGCTGGCCAATCTCTTCACCCAACACAACATGCGGTCTTGTGTGGATCGCCAAGACTCCTCGCTCACTCACCCAACACCAAAGATTGTTTGCAGCGAAGCTTTGAGCATTTCTTAAGAAGCCGTGCTGTAGCAGTCTCCGCTAGTACATTGATCGCTTGCTTTAGCGTTCGGTTCTCGATCAACTGCAGCAACTCCAGCCCTATGTCCGCGTATTTTGCAGGTAGGTGTTCAATGCCTGCAGCAGCGGCAGATGGGCGGGAAGGCGGCGATACACATCTTTGGCGAGTGTTTCGTCATACGTATGGGCGGTGCGGTTTCGATCTTCAAGCATGGCGAGCCACCCGGTTTCATCGTTGATCCAACTGTTTTTGTAAGCCAGCTTGAGGCAGCCTTTCGGGGATTGACAGTCGAGTCCTTCCGCCCGTGCCCGTTCTTGAATCACCTTCCAGGCCAACTCAAAGCAAAATTCAAACCGTTGGATGGCGGCGTCGCGGGTGAGATCGTTCACGGGAGCGATGAGGGCTTCGCTGAAACGCGTGATGGCCGTGGCGAAGCTGTCGAGTCGTGTGGTCATAAGCGGAGTCCATGGCGGAGAATCTCTTGTTTGAATCGTTCATCGACAGTGTGTAGATCAACGATGTCGATTTCATGCAGCGTCGCCAGATCCTCGATTGCGGCGCGGAGTTCGGCGAGTCGTTCAGGGGGAAATGCCGTGGACCCGGAGACAGCAATGTCGATGTCGGCGTGGGCGTGAGCCGTACCTTTGGGCCACGAACCAAACCAAATGACGTCAACCTCAGTGCCCAGGATGTATCGAGCAAGCTTCTCGACCTCTTGTGCAATTTGTCGTGGTCGAGCGACAAGCTCCTGAGAAATCATAGGCTCAGTGTATCGGTTCTGGCGATGATGTCAACCTGCGTCGTCCAGCTCAGTGAGACGGGACGCGATGTCTGGAACGAGTGGAACGGTCAATGATGGTGCGCGAAGGTGTGTGTTTCGTGGTGGTGCCCGGTCAGTTTCCGAAGATCGCAGTGGATGTCGTCGGGATCGCAACACTCGGTTTCCAGTTGAATGGTCATGTGTTTGATGCCGAAATCCGTCGTGATCCGGTTCTGAATCAACTGCAGCAACTCCAACGGGGTGCGATGATGTTCGATCATGACGTGGCTGGTGAGCATGACCAAGCGTGGTTCGACCGCCCAAATGTGCAGATCATGCACGTTCCTGACGCCGGGAACGGCTTCCATCGTGGCTGCGACATGGGAGGCGCTGATGCCTGGCGGTGTCGATTCCAGTAAGACTTCCATCGATTCTTTGAAGATCGGCCAGGCTCCTCGAACGATCGCGCCGACCACCAGCAAACTTACGAGCGGATCCAGGACGGTCCAGCCTGTCAGGAAAATGGCCCCCCCGCTGACAATCACGCCGAGCGAGACCCACGCGTCTCCTACCATGTGCCAGAATGCGCTCCGGATGTTCAGATCGTCTTTTGCTCCTTGCTGAAGCAACAGAGCGATTCCGAGATTGGCCACGAAACTGACGGCCGCGACCGCCATCACCCATCCACCGTCGATGGGAACCGGTTGCAGGAGTCGCTTCACGCCGACGAGCGCGATGCCGAGCGCGGTCACCAGGAGGATAAAACTGTTGAGAAAAGCCGCGATGATGCCGGCACGATGGTAGCCGAAGGTTCGGCTTTCCGAAGCTGGGCGCGCGGTGAGGAGATGGGCATACAGTGCCAGAAAAAGCGCCCCTTGATCGACGAGATTGTGGCCGGCGTCGCTCATGAGCCCGATGCTGTTAAGGAGCCAGCCGCCGACAAACTCAGCCGCGATGATCACGGCATTGACGGCCAAGGCCAGCTGGAGCCGGGATCGGAGGTGTGCATACGAAGCCAGTGCTGTCATCAATGACAGTTTCGCATGGGGAACGCGATGCGGCAAGCCTTGCTGAAGGTTTCTATCAAAGAAGTTGGAGCCGGCTACCGAACGGATTTGGGCGGGAGACGCTCGCTGAACACCGGATAGTTGGCTTGATCCATTCCTGAATTGCCGGTAGACATGTCCGTCGCAATCACTCGGAGCTTGATCCCGTCGGGAACCTCCTTCGACGGCGGCACGAAGAACGGCGCTTCGAAGGTACGGCTCCCTTCTTCATAAAACAGTTGTAGTCGCTCGATGATTCGGTCCCCGATCAACACCTCTCCATAAATACGGATCTTCCGCGAGTCCCAATCCCCATGGGGGCGGACCAATGAGCCGGACAGGGTTCGGACTGAGGCTCTGAGTGTCACATCGTCTTTTGCGATCAATGCCTCGCGTGGCTTGGGCCATTCGATCTGAACCAGGTAGCCATGGAGATGTAGGACGATGCCGTCGTTCGTCAGGTCTTGTCCCGGGATCAACAACAAGGTTTGGCTGGTCTTCTGTAATGCGGCGGGATAGGCGAGTGGCCCTTCAGCGGAGATCTCCACTAACGTCGGTTTCTGTAGCTCCAACGTGGTGGTGAAGGCGGCAGAAGGACGAGAGCTGTAGATCGGCTCTTCCATCAGATGGGGGGTACGCATGATGTGATTCTGATCTCCCGCTTCGCCCTGCTGCAGGCCGGTCGCCAAAATGTGGCCGCTCGCGACATCAGTAATCGCTACGCGCGCCCCACCGACTTCGCGGCCCAACACCATCGCCCCCTGCGCGACGACCCGCACGAGTACCGTCGTTAGCTGGGGACCGTTGAGCGATGAATCAGCGAGGACTTGGCTTGTGGCGGGCGTCAGAAAGCAGGGGAGCAAGGGGAGCGTGAAAATCAGTCCGACCGGGACGGAAGAAGATCGCGTCATTTCACCTTGGTGCCGGGATCGACTTCTTCCTGAATCGTGAGCAGCCCGCGTACATCGGTATCACCTGCCGCGAGTACCATGCCCTGCGATTCAATGCCCATGAGCTTGGCCGGCTTCAAGTTGGCCACGATCACGATGGTTTTGCCGACCAGGGCATCCGGCTCGTACTTCTTGCCGATGCCGGCAACGATCTGGCGTTGTTCGGCGCCGAGGGACACTTGGAGCTTGATCAACTTCTCCGATTTGGGCACCCGCTCGGCGGAGAGCACCTTCGCCGTCTTGAGCTGTATCTTCATGAATTCGTCGATGGTGATGTGCGGTGGAGTCGGTGGTGTTGGAGTGGTTGTGAGTGTGGGTGTTGCAGCGATTGGTTGTGAAGGCACTGATGATTCGGTCACTGGTCTTGCTCCTGGTTTTGATTCGATGCGGGGGAAAAGCGACGGTCCTTTATGGATGAGGGTGCCAGGTTTCAGGCCACCCCATTCGATCTTGTTTTTCAGCAAAGGGCTCGTGAATTCAACCGAAATGCCAAGTTGCGAATAGATAGACTGCGCGCTATTCGGCATTATTGAGTAGGCAGCTAGGCTGAGGCAGCGGAGGGTCTCTGCCATGGTGTAGAGGACCGTCCGGAGTGTTTCAGCGTCGCTCGCATTCTTGGCCAATGTCCATGGCGCAGTTTTGTCGACATACTGATTGGCAAGTTGCACGACGTGCCAAATGGCTTCGAGCGCCCGATTAAATTCCAACTGTTCAAGGTGGCGCGGCAACACTTCGTTCAAGAGAGACACCGTCGCTTGTTCCAGTTCTCGCTCTGCTGGTCTAATCGGTCCCGGAGCCGGCAGCAACCCTGCTTGCGTCCGTTCGATGAGGGTCAGTGTACGACTCAAAAGATTGCCCAGACCATTGGCAAGATCGCTATTGATTCGTGTGACCATTCCGGTAAGCGAGAAGTCTCCATCCTGCCCGAAGGGCACCTCTCTCAATAAGAAATACCGAAATGCATCTGCGCCGAATTCGTCGATCATCTTGTTAGGATCGACGACGTTGCCGCGGCTCTTCGACATCTTCTCGCCATCCACGGTCCACCAGCCATGAGCGAAGATGGTCTCTGGTAACGGAAGGTTCAACGCCATCAACATCGTGGACCAATAGACGGCATGTGTCGTCAAGATATCCTTCCCAACCAGGTGGACATTGGCCGGCCAGAATCGGTTGCTCGCTGGGTTTCCACGGGGGAGGTATTCCAAGGCGGATATGTAGTTGACCAAAGCATCGAACCAGACGTAGGTCACATAGTTGTTATCGAATGGCAGTTCGATGCCCCAGGAGAGCCTGGACTTCGGACGGGAGATCGAAAGGTCTCCAAGTTTTTGGGTTTGTAAGAAGCCGAGGACTTCGTTGCGCCGCGACTCAGGGCGGATAAAGTCTGGATGTGTCTTGATGTACTCGATCAAGCGGTCCTGATACTGCCCCATCTTGAAGAAGTAGTTGTGCTCGCTGAGCTGTTCGACGGGACGCTTACAGTCCGGACAGAGTCCGGACTCCACGTCTTTCTCGGTCCAGAACCGTTCATCGAAGGTGCAATACCATCCGGTGTATGAATCCTTGTAGATCAGCTGCTTGTCGTGGAGCTTATTAAGGTATTGTTGGACGATGGATTTGTGCTCGGGATCCGTCGTCCTGATGAAGGCGTTATTCGAAATGTTCAGCTTTTTCCAGAGAGTCTCAAATTGCGGCGCGAGCTTGTCGCAGTGGACTTGTGGGTCGATACCGGCTTTGGCGGCCGCCTGCTGCACTTTCTGGCCATGTTCATCGAGGCCGGTGAGAAAAAACACCTCGCGGCCGCGCAGCCGCCAGTAGCGCGCCAGCACGTCCGCCGCCACGGTAGTGTAGGCGTGGCCGATATGTGGAACGTCGTTGACGTAATAGATGGGAGTGGTGATGTAAAAGGTGTTCTCTTGCGTCATCACGAAGGCAAGATAACAGGTTGACGGCGGTCTTGGCTAGGTTGCAGCTCCGGCTGGAACAAGCCCAAGCGCTTCGCGCAGGCGAAGGAACGTCGTTTCTAGCGCCATCTGCACGTTCACGTGCCGCGTGGCTTGTTGCTCGGTCCGCTCAATGTCATTCAAGAGGGTCAGGAGAGTGTCGACGTCCGCTCGCTGGGCATATCGTTGCAGGTCGGCGAGTTGGTCGAGGTGAAGGATCTGATCCTGATCTCCGTCCACCATGACGATGACAAGATCACGGATCCATCGCGTGAGCCATGCGAGCGTTTCTTCTCCACGGTCTGACTTGGCCAAGCTTTCCGATGCAGAGAGGATGGTCGCGCTCGACGTCAAGCCTTCCCGCTTCACCAAATTCAGGCATTCTTGTTGTCGCGCGCGGACTTCTCCTACATCCACCGTGAGCGCTTCTCCGATACGGCCATCGGTGAAGACCGCCAGGAAACGGGCATCGGCAGGAGGCAGCTCCCGCTTGAGTATCAATGCCGCTTCAACTTGCGTGCGGGCGGGCGTCGTGAAACGGAGCGTTTGGCAGCGTGATCGAATGGTGATCGGAAGCGCATGGAGCCGGCTGGTGATCAGGATGAAGAGGCTGTGACCCGGAGGCTCTTCCAAGGTCTTGAGGAGCGCATTGGCGGCACCGATCGTCAGTCGGTCCGCGTCGTCAATCAGGCAAATCTTCCGTTCCCCGACGAGTGGTCGATAGACGAACTGTTGTTCGATCTCCCGCACTTGCTCGATTTTGATTTGCGGTGTCGCCGCTTTCGGGTCGGGCTCGATGACGAAGTAATCCGGGTGCGTCCGTGCGGCTATCTGCAGGCAAGATCGGCAACGCCCACAGCTGTCGTAAGTCGCTGTCTGTGAGGACTGCTCGCAGTTGAGGGCTTGGGCCAGCCTCACGGCGGTCATCAACTTTCCGACCCTGGTTTCGCCATAGAACAGATACGCATGGGCCAGGCGTCCATTGCACAAGGTCGCTTGAAGTAGGGAGATGGGTTGTTCGTGGCCTGTAATATCGGCGAAAGGCATAGGCTATCGGCGTTTCGATGTCCGTGTAGGGTAGGTCTTGAGCCGGGTCATGACCAGTTCCTCTACCGTTTGCGTGACAGATTCCAGAGATTGTGCAGAATTGATCACTATGATGCGTCGAGGTTCTCGTCGTGCCAACGCGTGAAATCCCGCACGGACTTTCCGGTGGAACCGTTCCGTTTCTCGGTCGAGTCGATTTTGAGTGGCAGCGCCACCACGGCGTCGTCTGAGTCCGACACTGACGGGGACGTCGAAGAGCAACGTGAGCTGGGGAGCAAGCTTCCCGGTCGCCCAGTCGTTCATTGTGCGCAACGCTCGTAGATCCAGCCCCCGTCCGTACCCCTGATAGGCCATCGTCGAGTCTGAGAATCGATCGCAGACAACCGTCATCCCGCGTGCGAGTGCAGGTTTGATGACGTGATCCACATGTTGGCGTCTTGCAGCAAAAATGAGGTAGGCTTCTGTTTCCGGGGCGATGGTTTCTCCCGAATTGTCGAGCAGGATACTCCGCAGACGTTCAGCGAGGAGCGTCCCTCCCGGTTCTCTGGTATGGAGCACGTCCAGGCCTTGCGCAGTCAGCCGTTCACACAGTCTTCGAGCTTGTGTCGTTTTTCCGCTTCCTTCACCGCCTTCCAGCGTGATGAAGATGCCCGTCGGTTTTCCAGCTGGTCTACCCATCGGCGATTTTCATTTCAGTCGTAATTTCGTGGAGCGATCCTATGTCAGGTCTCGGCGAATAGCAAGACCGGTACCTTGCTGAAACTTCATCCAGACTAAGCACATAACCCGTTGAAATTTACAATAAAACGCTTGCGGGGTCCATCCGGAACTCTGTAAGATAAACCACTGAATGCTCACCCTCTGGCTGGGTGCGGGTGATTCATGCTCAAAACCGCGTTAAGACGATATTTTTTGACAGGACTCCTTCTTGTCACTCCTATCTGGGGCACTATTCTTGTCCTCAAGACCCTGTTCGTCGCGTTAGACGGTATTTTAGGCGACGCCGTCGCAGAATTGGTGCCGGACCATTATATCCCAGGCCTAGGGATCGTCACTCTGGTTCTACTCATCTTTTTAGTCGGACTGTTCGCGGCGAATTTCATCGGGCGTCAGATTGTCGGTCATTGGGAGGATTGGCTTAACCGATTGCCCCTCGTACGGGGGATTTATTCCACGTTGAAATCCATGATGGACATTCTGTCCTTTTCGGAGCGAGGGTCGTATCGGCGTGTTGTCTTGATCCAATTCCCGAAGAACGGCCATTATTGTTTTGCGTTTGTGACCGGCATGACAAAAGGAGAGACAACGGCATTGGGCCAGGAAGCGCTGGTTCATGTCTACGTGCCCACCTCGCCCAATCCGACATCGGGCTATTTTCTATTGGTGCCGGAACGGGAAGTGACATCTGTTGATATCAGCATTGAGGAAGCGATGAAACTGATTGTGTCGGGCGGCCTCTATACACCGTCCGGCACCATGGCTTCGGCCCTGAACGGGGACTCGAAGTGGAGTCGAGTCAAACAGCCGGATGCCGGTGTGCCGATCGGATAAATACGTGCCGTATACTCGATTGCGATCCTCTCATATCCGGAGTCCTCGATGAAACAATCGGCAGAGCAACACACGACGGCGTCGCGTATTCCCGGCCTAGGTGTCATCGTGATGGCAGCCGGGTTGGGCAAGCGGATGAAATCCAGCCAAGTAAAGGTGCTGCACCATGTCGCAGGGCAGCCGATGGTGCTCTACGCTGTTGATGTGGCACTCCAACTGGCGAGCCATCGCATTGCGGTCGTGGTCGGGCATCAATCCGACAGAGTTCGGCAAGTGATTGAAACAGGTATTGCGGGCAGGCCGGGATCAAAGTCCGTGCGTATCGTCGAGCAAGCCAAGCAACTGGGGACCGGCCATGCCGTGATGCAAAGCCGCCCCGTGTTTTGTGACGACGACGAAGCGCGTCCGAGGAATTATCTTATCCTGAACGGGGACACTCCGTTGCTGAAAGAGGAGACGGCGCGCGAACTTTTGAGGGTTCATCAAACGCAGAGCGCGACCGTGACGATTCTCACGGCGATGCTCGATGATCCCAGCGGCTATGGCCGAGTCATCCGCCGGCAGCCCGGCGGCGATCATCAGGGTGCAATAACTTCCTCCGATGTGCTGAAGATCGTCGAGGATTGTGATGCCACTGCGGTAGAACGGGCCGCGAAGGAAATCAACGTAGGGACGTATGTCGTGTCGGGAGAATTTCTCTTTGATGCCCTCGATAAGTTGGAGCCACGCAACGCACAGAATGAGTACTATCTGACGGATATTGTCGGGACGGCAGTTGCCCAGGGGCGGCGTGTTGCGGCTGTGACCCTTCACGATCCCGAAGAGGGGCTGGGAGTCAATACCAGACAACAACTGGCGGCTGCGGAACAGGTCGTCCGTCAGCAGATTCGAGAGCGCTGGCTTGAAGCCGGAGTCACGATGCGAGATCCTGGCTCCGTGTGGATTGATGCCGGAGTTACCATCGGAAGAGACACGGTACTCTATCCACACGTGAGTCTCGAAGGCAAAACTATGGTCGGTGAAGGGACGACCATCCGTTCCGGGGTCCGCGTAACGGATTGTATGATCGGCGATCGTGTCGAGATTTTGGATTTCTCTGTGCTCTCTGAGTCAGACGTGGATGATGACGCACATCTGGGACCGTTCGTGCATCTTCGCCCGGGTGTGGTGATCCGGCGGAAAGCGAAAGTCGGGAATTTTGTCGAGATGAAAAAAACCGAATTGGGGGAAGGGTCCAAGGCCAATCACCTCAGTTATTTGGGTGATGCCACGATTGCGGAAGGCGTCAACATCGGCGCCGGTACCATCACCTGTAATTACGACGGTGCGCGAAAACATCGTACGGTGATCGGCAAGAATGTGTTTCTTGGGAGCGATACGCAGCTGATTGCGCCGGTCACGATCGGAGAAGGGTCGGTTGTGGCGGCAGGGACGACTGTGACACAGGACGTGCCGGCTGATTCGTTGGCGATCGCCCGTGTGCTGCAGGTGAATCGAGTAGGGTGGGTGGCTAAACGTCGAGTGTTGCTGGCCGGTAGTGCGCCGAGCAGGGACTCAGCACGAGCTCCGGGTGAACAGACGAAACTAAAAACCGACAATACTTCAAGCAACGTGAAGAAGGGGCGCGCAAAGTCATCGAAACGTTGATCACGGTGAGAGAGGGAATCGTCTGCCGGTCAGCCTAGTCAAATCTGGAGCACCGTCATGTGTGGAATCATCGGATATGTCGGCAATCAAGATGCGGTTCCGATTCTCATCGGGGGACTGGCGAAGTTGGAGTACCGAGGGTACGACTCCTCCGGAATAGCCGTCATGCAGGAAGCAAAGATTGCCGTCAGACGGAGTGTGGGCAAACTGGCTAATCTTCAAATGGCACTCAAAACCAACGAGATCAAGGGAACCATCGGCATCGGCCATACTCGGTGGGCGACTCATGGAAAGCCCTCGGAACAGAATGCCCATCCGCATCGATCAAAGGGGTGCGTGTTGGTGCACAACGGGATTATCGAAAACTATCAGGAGCTGAAGCAGCAGTTGCAAAAAGACGGCTATAAATTCGAATCGGAAACCGATACGGAGGTGGTCGCCCATTTGATCGATAAGTATCTTCAGAAAGAAAATAAGCTGGCCGATGCCGTGCGGCTTGCGACGAAAGACGTGCGGGGCAGTTATGCGCTGGCGGTGATTTCCGAGCGGGAACCAGGAACGTTGATTGCCGCGCGCTCCGGCTGCCCGCTCGTCGTCGGTCGGACGAAGCACGCCTCCTACGTCGCTTCCGATGTGATGGCGATGCTCGCGCACACAAGAGAAGTGACCTATCTCGAAGAGGGGGACGTGGCGGTGGTCACGCAACACCGAGTGGACCTCACCGATGCCGACGGCCATGCCGTCTCGCGTAAGTCATCGACGATTACGTGGGATGCCTCGGCCGCGGAGAAAAGCGGCTATCCCCACTTCATGCTGAAAGAGATTCACGAACAGCCGCAGACCATTCTAGATACCATGCGCGGACGGTATTCCTATGAAACCGGCGAGGCGGATCTTCCTAACATCGGCCTGACGCCGAAAGAATTCGCGGCAGTCGAACGCATCTGGATCGTGGCCTGCGGCACGTCCTGGCATGCGGGGCAAGTCGGAAAGTATCTGTTCGAAGAGATGGTTCGCACTCCGGTCCAGGTCGATATCGGCAGCGAGTTTCGGTATCGCGACCCGCTGGTCGGGAAAAACGACTTGTTTATTACGATTTCTCAATCCGGAGAGACGGCCGATACGCTGGCTGCTGCGCGAGAGGCAAAACAAAAAGGTGCGCGCGTTGTCTCGATCGTCAACGTCGTCGGCAGTACCTTGGCGCGTGAATCCGACGGGGTGCTGTACACGCACTGCGGGCCGGAGATCGGGGTGGCCTCGACCAAAGCATTCACCGCCCAACTCACCGCGCTGTATCTCCTGGCCTTGCATTTCGCGCGAGTTCGTAATGTGATGAAGGTAGCGGACGGGAAGGCCTGGTTGGACCGGTTGGTGCAGTTGCCGGTATTGGTCGAGCGTGTATTGCAGCGAGAAGCCGAAATCGTGGCGATCGCCAAGCGGTTTTATAAGAAACGGAACTTTCTGTTTTTGGGCCGCGGCATCAACTATCCGATCGCACTGGAGGGATCGCTGAAGCTCAAAGAAATTTCCTACATCCATGCCGAAGGCTACGCGGCGGGCGAGATGAAACATGGGCCGATCGCGCTGATCGACAAAGACATGCCGGTTGTCGTCTTAGCGCCTCGGGATCGACTCTACGACAAAACGGTCAGTAATCTCATGGAAGTGAAAGCGCGCCGTGCGCCGGTGATAGCCTTCGTGGCCGAAGGAGAGCGGGAACTCGGCAAGATTGCGGATGCGGTGTTTACCGTTCCTGACACCCATGCGCTGATTTCGCCGATTTTGTTTACCATCCCGCTTCAACTCCTCGCGTATCATATTGCAGTGTTGCGTGGAGCGGATGTCGATCAGCCCAGAAACCTGGCAAAAAGCGTGACGGTAGAATAGGCGGATGTTGAAAATGGTCTCCAGCGGTGTTCTCGGTCGTCTCTCTCCCTGCGAGGTACTTCTGAAAGTACCCCTCAGTCGCGAGACTCCCTGCGGCCTTGCTGGAAGACCATTTTGAACATCCTTGGGAAAGGGAAGAACCGGAGTGGAGATTACGCAACAGGATGTGGAAAAGGTGGCACAGTTGGCACGATTGGCTGTCACGCCGGCCGAGAAGGAGACATTTGCCAAACAGTTGACCCAGATTCTCGCGCATGTCGATACGTTGAACAAGTACGATACGACGGGAATCGAGCCGACCGCCACCGTCATGGGGCAAGTCAATGTGTTTCGTGATGACCTCGTGCGGCCATCGCTCCCTTCGGACAAAGCTTTGTCCAATGCGCCTGAGCGTGAAGCTGACGGGTTCGTTGTACCCAAAATTCTAGAGGAGCGTTAATCGTCAGGCAGCCGACTCGTACCTCGTACATTGACGACAACGAATGATGAGCAGCGATTGACGAATAAGGGGAAGATAGATGTTCCGACAAATGCTACGTTCGAAAATTCACCGTGCGACAGTGACGGGTGCCCATCTCGAGTATGAAGGCAGCCTGACGATCGATCAAGACTTGATGGAGGCGGCCGGGATCCTGCCGTATGAGGCGATTATCTGCTCGAACTTGAACAACGGCGAGCGATTCATGACCTACGCGATCAATGGGACGCGAGGGAAAGGGGAGATCATTTTGAATGGGCCCACCGCGCGAAAAGCGGCGGTCGGAGATCAGATCATCATCTTTTGTTATGAGTATTACGGCGAAGAAGAGATCAAAAAGCACGCACCTAAGATCGTTCGGGTGAATGATAAAAATCGAATTGTGACGGTGAGCTGATCTGCTACGGACAGGCCGATCGACGACGCCTGTTGATCCGTGGCCATCTCACCCGTCGGTAATGGGAGATTCATGTCCCTTCATAAACTGACCCTCTTCGAGCTTCAGAAGCAATTCAAGGCAGGGGAAGTGACGGCGGCGGAGATCGTGCGCGCCTACTTCCTGCGCATCAGCCAAGTAGAGCCCAAGGTGAAGGCCTTCGTGACCCAAGCGAAAGAGTCGGCATTCCTGCAGGCTGAAGCGTTGGACCGGAAGCTCAAGGAATGGAGGAAGACCAAGCCTCTTACCGGAATGCCTCTTGCCGTCAAGGACAATATTTGTACGGACGGTGTTCACACGACCTGCAGCTCTCGAATGTTGCAGAACTTCATACCGCCTTACGATGCGACGGCCGTCGCCAAGTTACGTGCGCAAGAGTACATTTTGTTGGGCAAGACGAATTTAGATGAATTCGCGATGGGATCGTCAACGGAAAATTCTGCGTTCGGCCCCAGCCGAAATCCCTGGAACTTGCACTGTGTGCCGGGAGGGTCAAGCGGCGGGTCTGCGGCGGCGGTAGCGGCGGAGGAATGTGTGGCGGCACTTGGCTCAGACACGGGCGGGTCCATCAGGCAGCCAGCAGCCTTCTGTGGCGTGGTGGGACTGAAGCCTACCTATGGACGAGTTTCGAGGTATGGCTTGGTCGCGTTCGCTTCCTCGCTGGATCAAATCGGGCCGATCACGAGAGACGTGTCTGACGCGGCATTTCTTCTGCAGGCCATTGCAGGCCATGATCCGATGGACTCCACTTCGGTCGACCGCTCCGTGCCGGATTACATGAAAGCGCTGCAAAAACGGGATCTCAAAACTCTGAAGATCGGCGTACCGGTCGAATTTTTTACCGAAGGACTCGACCCGGACGTTGAGCTGGCGGTCAGGGCGGCTATTGGGGAGTTGAAGAATCTTGGAGCTGAGATCAGAGAAATCAGTCTGCCGAGCACCGACGCGGCTGTGGCCGTGTATTATGTGATCGCGACGGCGGAAGCCAGCTCCAATCTCGCCCGCTTCGACGGGGTGAAGTTTGGTTTTCGCGCGAAGGAAACCAAAGACCTTCTGGAACTCTACATGAAAACGCGGCAGGAAGGATTCGGATCGGAAGTGAAGCGTCGGATCATGCTGGGGACGTATGTACTCAGTGCCGGTTATTACGATGCCTACTATGGGAAAGCCCAAGCTGTGCGAACGTTGGTCTGCCAGGATTTCTCGGCCGCGTTCAAAGAAGTGGACTTGATCGTGACTCCAGCCACGCCGACGCCGGCCTTCAAGCTCGGTGAAAAGAGCGAAGATCCCTTACAGATGTATCTTTCCGATATTTTTACGATCTCGGTCAATCTGGCCGGTTTGCCGGCGATCGCCCTACCATGCGGCTTCAGCAAAGGGGGACTTCCGATCGGGCTGCAACTGATCGGGCGTGCGTTCGAGGAAGAGACGATTCTCCAGGCCGCTCATGTGTACGAAAAATCAACCCAATGGCGGACAAAATCCCCAGTGGTCCGGTAACCGTCACTATGCCACGTATACCAAAGAAAAAGGCTTATCCATCGATTGATCCTGAGGGTGTGCCCGGCCTCGTAAGCGTCGTTGTCCCAACGTATAACCGCGCGTACTGCCTTACCAAGTCGATCGATAGCGCGTTGGCACAGACGTATCGGAACATTGAGGTCATCGTTATCGATGATGGCTCTTCGGACAACACGCGTCTGCTGATCGAAAAAGCATATGCCAGCGAGCCACGGGTCCGGTATGTCCACCAATCCAACGGCGGCGTGGCAGTGGCCCGGAATCATGGGATACGACTCTCTCGCGGGGAATTCATGGCGTTGCTGGATTCCGACGACGTGTGGAAGCCGTGGAAGACCGAAGTTCAGGTCCAGGTTCTTCGCGAACGTCCGGAGGTCGGGATGACGTGGACCGATATGGAAGCTGTGAATCCGGATGGTGAGCTGATCGCCCCACGGTTCTTGCGGACTATGTACTCGACCTATCAATGGTTCCCCACGACGGAATCGTTGTTTACGTCGGCATATATGCTTCCGGGAGAATTGGCCGATCGGGT
Source organism: Nitrospira sp. (assembly GCA_019636835.1). Lineage (GTDB taxonomy): Bacteria > Nitrospirota > Nitrospiria > Nitrospirales > Nitrospiraceae > Nitrospira_D. The sequence goes on along the minus strand of JAHBWU010000007.1, from coordinate 40,375 downwards.
CAGGAGCGGTCAGCTTGGGCGGGTACACGTGGGTGATATTTTCTCGCCGATGATGATGGGGAACTTGGTGCACACTTCGACGGTACTGATGCGGCGCGAGCGACTGGCGATAGTCGGGTATTTCCCCGAGAATCTGCGGCATGCGGGCGAGGATTATGACTTCCATTTGCGGACCTGTCATGCCGGTCCGGTAGCATTCGTGGACGCGCCTTCGATTTACTATCGCGTCGGGTGGCACGATCAAATTACGGTGAAAGATTTCAATTTCTTTTTTGCGAGGGGCTACCTGAAGAGTGCCCGAGGCTATCTCCACGCAGACCGTGACCGGATTCATCTATCGCCGTCCATGATACAGTTACTCCTGGCACAAGCGTATGAATGGGTCGGCAGCGCCCTGTTTCGTCTGGGAAAGCGACGACTGGCCCGCCGGTTCCTCATCCGCAGCTTGGGATACCAATTCTGGCAACCACGAGTCTATGTGACTCTCTTGCGGACCAGCCTACCTCATTGGTCTGATGGGATGCTTTTGAAAGGGTATCGAGCGGTAAAGAGATTGGTCCGACCGACACCTGTGGAAATCAAGGAGAATCAGCGGAGGGATGCCGTGCCGATGCCGGCGGAGACTAGGAGGGAATTATGACGATTGTGGAGATCGCCGCGCTTCTTGTGGCCGTAGCCTTCGCGGTGTTGGTCGGGTATCTCGTGCCGGTGTTGATGCAAGTCCGTAAAACAGTTGCCGAGTCCGAGCAGCTCCTCTCGAAGATGAATGCCGAGGTGCCGGCTCTCGTGGCTGAACTCCGGGCCATGAGCCAGAATCTGAACGATGTGACGAACCAGGCGCGTGAAGGGGTCGAACATGCGGCGGTATTGCTTCATGCGGTGGGTGAAGTCGGCGAGTCTGTGCAACACGTCCATAATGTTGTTCGTGGGTCGAGCGGCACGCTCTTGAGCAATGTAGTCAGTATGGTTGCGGGCTTCAAGGCGGCCACCAAAGTCGTACGAGAACGAATGAGACATGAAGGAGGGATACACAATGGCGGATGAACGAGGAACATCAGCGGCGGTCTTTTTGGCTTTTCTGAGCGGCGCAGCGATGGGCGCAGTGGCTGCACTGTTGTTGGCGCCTCAATCAGGAAGCGAATCGCGCGACCAACTTCGGGGTTATGCCCGTCGCGCGGAAAACGATCTGCGAGACCTTGCCGGCCGGGCCGGTGAGGCATTTGAAGAAGTCGTCGATCAGGGCAAGGAGTTTGTCGAGACGAAACGGTCGGTTCTGCAAGAGGCATTCGATGCCGGACGCGAAGCCGTGAAACGCGAGCGTGGTCGCATCCACGACGAGAGGCCTGATCGAGGATGATCTTTGAGACAGTCATCGGAGTGGAGGTTCACGCACAGCTGCGGACCAATTCCAAGATGTTCTGCGGGTGCGGCACGACGTTCGGTCTGTCGGCCAACAGCCAGACCTGTCCGGTCTGTCTCGGTCTGCCAGGCAGTTTGCCCGTCATCAATCGAACGGCAGTTGAAATGGCGGTTCGTGCAGGCTTGGCGCTGAACTGCACGATCGCGGAGAACAATCGATTCGCGAGGAAGAACTATTTCTACCCGGATCTGCCCAAAGGGTATCAGATTTCCCAATATGAGTCCCCCATTTGCCAGCATGGATGGATTGAGATTCGCGATGATAGTGGGACAAAACAAATCCGAATCCGTCGCGCGCATTTGGAAGAGGATGCCGGGAAAAACATCCATGAGACCGGCACCAGTGGGAGCCGGGTAGATCTAAACCGCGCCGGCACGCCGCTGTTGGAAATCGTGACGGAACCGGACATGCGTACGGCCGACGAGGTGGTCGCCTACCTCAAAGGGCTGCGGGAAATCTTAATGTACCTTGATGTCTGCGACGGGAACATGGAGGAGGGCAGCTTTCGGTGTGAGCCGAATCTATCGTTGCGCCCGTCGGGGCAGAAAGAGTTTGGGACGAAAGTCGAGCTGAAGAACATCAACTCCTTCAAGTATGTGAAGGATGCGGTCGAGTATGAGATCAAACGGCAGACCAAAGTGTTGAATGAGGGAGGCAAGATTCGCCAGGAAACGAGGCTCTGGAACATCGAACGTGGTGAAACGGCAGTTATGCGTTCCAAAGAAGAAGCCCATGACTATCGGTACTTCCCCGACCCTGATCTGGTGCCGTTGAAGTTGGACGATGAGTGGATCGAAGGATTCCGTGCCGACTTACCCGAACTGCCGGCCGTGCGGACGAAGCGATTCGTGTCGGACTATGGGTTGCCTGAATATGACGCCACCATTCTGACGGCTTCGAAGGGCATGGCGGACTACTTTGAAGTTTGCGCAAAGCAGTTCAATCAACCCAAGACCGTGAGTAATTGGGTGATGGGAGAGTTGACGAGAGAGTTGAACAACTCCAGGACAGATATTTCAGCGTCACCTATCACACATGAACGGCTGGTGAGCCTCTTGCAGATGGTAGACAAAGGGACCATCAGCTTAAAGGTCGCCCGTGAAATTTTTCCAGAACTCTATGGTAGTGGGAAGACTCCCGAACAGATCGTGCAGGAAAAAGGATTGACGCAGGTCTCCGACGAAGGGGCGCTGGCGAAGATCATCGAAGAGGTCCTTAGCAAGAATCCCGGGCAAGTCGCGCAGTTCAGGGAAGGCAAGCAACAAGTCTTGGGTTTTCTTGTCGGGCAGGTAATGAAGGCGAGCGGGGGGAAAGCGAATCCGGGAAAGGTGAATGAGCTATTGAAGAAGAAGCTGGGATGATCGCGGGTCCTGTCGCCGACCCACCCATTCGTCCTCGCTTCACCCATCCCCCAGTGGGTCCCTTACGCTGCGGGCGAATGGGCACCCAGTCGGCGCCACCCGCGCTTAGGAGGAAGAAGATGATCTATGGAGAGATCACAAGAATCGCGCGAAAAGGAAGACAACCTCGCTACAAAAGAATGAGAAAGCTTGAAGGATGCTTGCGACGGCTGATGACAGAAATAATACATAAGCCTCCACGAACTACGAAAGTGCGCAAGTTATATGAGTACAAGTTTATCCATGTGGGTAGGGAGATTCGTGATTTGTACAAGTAGGAGAGAGATATGAGCGCGATTCGAGAAATTAAGGGCAGGCAGATTATCGATTCACGAGGCAATCCGACGATTGAGACCGAAGTGACGCTTGAAAGCGGCGCAAAGGGGCGGGCGGCCGTTCCATCGGGAGCGTCAACGGGGGAAAAAGAAGCGATCGAACTCCGCGACGGTGATAAGAAACAGTGGATGGGAAAGGGCGTCTCAAAAGCGGTCTCAAATATCAGTAAGGTCATTGCCCCGGAATTGCTCGGTAAGGAAGCATTCGATCAGGCTGGTATCGATCGAGCCATGATTGTATTGGATGGGACGAAGACCAAAAGCAAACTGGGCGCCAACGCGATCTTAGGGGTCTCGCTAGCCGTTGCGAAAGCGTCGGCGAATGAAACAGGGCAGCCGCTCTATCGTTATCTCGGAGGAGCGAATGCTCGAGTGCTGCCCGTACCGCTTATGAACATCATTAACGGCGGAGCCCATGCCGATAATCGCTTGGACCTTCAAGAGTTCATGATTATGCCGGTAGGTGCCGGCCGGTTCAGCGAAGCCCTTCGAATGGCCACGGAGGTCTTTCATTCGTTGAAGGCCCTCTTGAAGAAGAAAGGGCTCAACACGGCCGTAGGGGATGAAGGTGGGTTCGCCCCGGATCTGCAATCGAACGAAGAAGCGCTGGGTCTGATTTCCCAATCAATAGAAGACGCCGGCTATAGGGTTGGGCAGGATATCGCCTTGGCGTTGGACTGTGCGGCGAGCGAGTTTTACGACAAGGGACGGTATGTTCTTGAGGCGGAAAAGAACCCGGAACGTTCGTCGGATGAGATGATCAGTTATTACGGCAAGCTTCTGGATCGTTATCCGATTCTCTCGATCGAAGACGGGTTGAGCGAACTGGATTGGAAGGGGTGGAAGATTCTTACGGAGAAGTTGGGCAAACGGGTGCAGCTCGTCGGGGACGACATCTTCGTCACCAACGTCGAAATCTTTTCGAAGGGCATCAAGGAAGGAATCGGAAATTCGATTCTGATCAAGCTCAATCAGATCGGGACCCTGACGGAAACCTTGGATGCGATTGAACTTGCGAAACGATCGGGCTATACGGCGATCATTTCACACCGGTCCGGTGAGACCGAAGACACCACGATTGCAGACGTGGCGGTCGCGACGAACAGCGGATTGATCAAGACGGGATCCTTGTCTCGAACGGATCGTGTGGCGAAATATAATCAATTGCTCCGAATTGAAGAAGAGCTGGGAGCCGCGGCGCTCTATCGTGGTCGAGAGGCAGTGCGGGCCGGGGCCTAGCTGATTCCGTAGTCGGCGGATGGGCAGATGATTATCAAACAGAATCGCGGGCGGCAGTGGCTGGAATGGCGACAGCGCGTACTCATCGTCATGCAGGTGGTCGGCGCTGGTAGCTGTGTGTGGTTATTTGTGGCCTTGTTTTCCGGAGAAATGGGCCTGACCCGGTATCTCTCTATGCGTGATCACGCGAGGGGTTTGGAGCAAGAACTCTCGGCTTTACGTCGAGAAAATGCCACATTGCAGCGAGATATTACCCGTCTCCAGCATGACCCCGCCAAAATTGAGCAGTTGGCTCGAGAGCAGTTGGGCTATGTGCGCAAGGGCGAAACTGTGTATCAATTGACGCCGGGTCCTGAGAAAAAACCGGAGCCCTTCTCGAAACCATGAAGTTCGGAACAGTGGCCATCATTGGCCGGTCCAACGTCGGCAAGTCGACACTGCTCAATCGCCTGCTTGGCGAAAAAATTTCGATTGTGTCGAGTAAGCCTCAGACTACAAGGACCCGCATTATGGGCGTCGTGCATGTGGAAAGAGCACAAATTGCCTTTCTCGACACGCCGGGGCTTCATAAACCCGAGCACTTGCTGAATCGTCGAATGGTGCGTACTGCCGTAGAGACCATGGAAGATGCAGATCTATTCTACATGCTCATGGAGGCGACGAGTCTGCCGGGTCCCGGAGATCTGACCGCTGTGAAGCATATGAAGGAGGCGTTGGCCAAACAGCCGCGTCCGGTCATCCTTGTCGTCACGAAAATCGATCTCGTCAACAAACAGAAGCTGCTCCCGGTTCTTGATCGTTACGGCAAACTCTTCGCGTGGACGGAGATCGTGCCGGTTTCTGCCCAGGCCGACGACAATGTTGCCCGGTTGTTGGCCGTGACGGTCCCCTATCTTCCGTCTGGAGAAGGAGCCTACGGCGACGATGTCGTGACAGATCAGACAATGAGGACGCTTGCGGCTGAGATGATCCGTGAGAAGGTGTTGCAAGAGACGGAGGAAGAAGTGCCGTATGCGGTTGCGGTCGAAATCGATGAGTTCGTCGAGCAGGGAAAATTGGCGAAGATTCGAGCGTCGATTTTAGTGGAGCGAGAGACGCAGAAGGGCATCCTGATAGGTAAACAAGGAGAGCGTTTGAAAGCGATCGGTACGCAAGCCAGACTGGATATGGAACGGCTATTCAGCATGAAAGTGTTCCTTGAACTGTGGGTGAAGGTGAAGAAGGCATGGCGCGAGGACGAGCAGACCTTGGTGCAGTTGGGGTACTGACGGAACGGGCATGCAGACGGAACGACCGATAGAGCCGCGGGTACCGGATCAGCGACCTCGTCCGTCCGAACGCGACATATTGCGGGAAATCTTGCGTGATCAAACCGAACGTGGGCAGATGAAATCGGACATTGTGATCCAGTCGGTGCAGAAGTTGTTGCGACGCGGAGCCATTACCAACCTCTCCAAGATGTTGGGACGTATGCATCCCGCGGACATCGCCAAAGTCGTGACCCATCTCTCCTCTCCGAAGGAAAAACGTGAAATTTTCGAGCTGGTCCGTGGCGAAGGCAAGCGCGGGCAAGCGCTCAGTGAACTCGACGGCGAAAGCATCCAACATGTACTCGCCGATCTGTTGCATTCCGACATCGCGTGGCTCCTGAAAGACCTCGGCCCCGACGACGTGGCGCATATTCTCGGATTCCTTCCCGAAGAGCGCAGCAAGGAAATTCTTGCCTTGATGAAGACCGAGGATTCGACCGAGGTGGCCGACATCCTGAAGTATCCGAAGGATACGGCAGGCGCGATTATGACCACGGAATTCTTTTCCTTGTCGGAGGATGCCACGGCACAGGAAGCGATTCGTCGGTTACAGCAAGCCACCGATGCGGAGATGGTGTTCTATATTTATGTGACGGACAAGGATGATCGTCTGGTCGGTGTCCTCTCGCTCCGCCAGCTGATCACCGTCCCTCCGACGACTCCGCTGAAAAACATCATGACCCGAGAGGTCATGAGTGTGGCGATCGACATGGATCAAGAAGAAGTCGCGCGCCAGGTGGCCAGCTATAACTTGCTGGCTATCCCGGTTGTGGAACGGGACGGCAAACTCGTGGGCATCATCACGGTTGATGACGTCGTCGATGTAATCCGGGAAGAAGCGACCGAAGACATGTTGAAAATGGCCGGGGCGATTGAAGAAGAAACGGGCTCGAAGTCTTCGAGCTTCGGTTCGGCAAAACTGCGGTTGCCATGGCTCTTCACCAATCTGGTCGGCAGTCTCTTGTCCGGTGCGATCCTTTGGTATTTCCGTTATACGATCCAAGAAGTTGTGGCGATTGTGAGTTTTATCCCCGTGATTGCGGCAATGGGCGGTAATGTGGGATTGCAGTCCTCGACGCTGATTATTCGAGGATTGGCCACCGGTTCTGTGGAACTCACCCATGTATGGCCTGTTTTCTTTCGTGAAGCGAAGATCGGCCTGGTCATGGGGCTGGCCTGCGGTGTGACACTGACACTGGTCGCCTGGGTCTTGCACCAAGGGTTTTTGGGTATGGTCCTCGGAGCTTCGCTGATCATCGCATTTCTGGTGTCGACCAGTATGGCGACGATCATGCCGATTCTCCTCAAACGCGTGGGGGTCGATCCAGCCGTTGCGGCCGGTCCCTTTGTCACGACGGCGAATGACATCACCGGCATTACAATTTATCTGACTTTAGCCACTCTTTTCTTAGAGTATCTCCGGTGACATGGACTGGTGCGTGCCCACGATTCTGTCGCGGCAGGGAGTGGAGAGAACCGTGCCTCTGGTAAAGACGACGGCGATCATCTTGCGGAGCCGCAAGTGGGGCGACGCCGATCGAATCGTCACCTTGTATTCCAAGGATCTTGGTAAAATCCGGGGTGTAGCTCGCGGTGCCCGCCGTCAGAAAAGCCGTTTCGGGGGGGCGGTCGAACCGTTCAGTGTGTGTCGTCTGAATCTGTTTGAAAAAACAGGGGATTCCTTGTTTCGGATTTCGCATGTTGACCTCGTGCGGTCGTCTCAAGTATTACGGGAAGACCTTCGCTTGATGGCCTCGGCGGCTCGGATGGTCAATGTCGTCGCAGCGATCACTCCGGATGGAGATCCGGACCCCCTCTTGTTTGATACCTTGGAACAAGGCCTCGCCTCGCTCCACGAAAGTGAGGACTCAACCTTTACAGCGCTTCTCTTTCAGATCAGATTGCTCGGATTGACGGGGTTTCGCCCGCAGACGGATCATTGCGCCGCCTGCGGGAAGACGCATTTCCTCGGCGAGCCTCAATTTTCCCCGATCGCCGGAGGCCTTGTGTGCCTGACCTGTGCCGCACGTCAACGAGTACGATGTGTCGCATTCTCACGAGGCAGCCTTTTGTTCCTCCAACAAGCGATTCGACTCGCTCCTACGTTACTCACGCGGTTGCGAGCTACGGGTCAAGTGCGGAATGAAGTGGAGGAAGCGATCGAAGGGTATGTCACGATTGTTGCCGGAAAACGGTTACCACCGGTTGATTTCCTATCGCTCGCATCGCCAGGATGAGTGGGACACAATGAGAGATGAAAATATGACGACCACCGTTCTGGAGCCTCGAGATATGGAATGGGTCGACAAGGGAGTGCTGGGCATCCAGTGGAGCGATGGCCACAAGGGCATCTATCCGGTTCGCTATCTGCGGCAGCATTGTCCCTGCGCGGCTTGTGTCGATGAGTGGACGGGTGAGCGACGTCTTAAGGCGGAGGATGTGCCGATCGTGATTATGCTTCAGGATATCGAGTCGGTGGGACGCTACGCGTTTCAGTTCAAATGGAGTGACGGTCACGATACCGGTATCTATTCTTATTCATTGCTAAGAAAATTGTGTCAGTGTGACATCTGTCAACCGGTGAAACCAGTTGAGTCAAAATCCCGACGACTCATGTGAGGCTAGGATTCAACGTGATCAATACTATCTCGATAAAGGTGATACGGTGGCTCAGTGGAGTTTTGATACTTGTAGTGATCGTCGGCTGCACGAGCATGCCGACGCTGGAGCAACAAGAACAGTTGGTACAAGCCAATAATCTTGTGCTGGATCAGATCACCACAAGGGCCGTCGTCAACGCCTGGGGGAAACCGCTATTTTACCACAGTGAGTTTAGCCATTTTTTTGTGATGCCGGACTTCAGTGTTATTCCTCGATCGCGCGTGGCGACAGGAGAGGCTCCGAAGGGGTGGAAGGCCGGTGTGCATGCAGGAGAAGGAGTGTATTTCGCATACCCCGATCGTGGTTGGCTTCTCGTATTTCTCGATGATCGACTTGTTTACAGGGAAGAACTCAAAGCTGAGGAATTGCATGCCCTTGCAAAATCCTGGGCCTATGAGGATCGATTCAAAACCCGACTGGACGAAATTTCCAGACCCTAGGTCCTCTGCCTGATACCCCACATGATACCAGCGTCCGGAGATGGATTGAATATCGTGATGGCAGCCTCCGAAGCCGTTCCCTATGCCAAGACAGGAGGATTGGCCGACGTGGTCGGCGCATTGGCGATCGAGCTAACGAAGTCGGGGCATTATGTGACATTACTGATGCCGGGGTACCGAGGTCCAGCAACCGGTGAATCTCGTCAATTGGCCATGCGACTTTCTATTCCAGTGGAGGGGAAGCCGGTCGACGTAACAGTGGAAGAAGAGAGCGTACCGGTGACCGGTGCATTGCACCGGTTGAGGGTGTTATTTGTGCGGTACGATCCCTACTTTGATCGCCAAGGGCTCTACCAACAGGACCATCACGATTACTCTGACAACCTAGAGCGGTTTACCCTATTCTGTCGTGCGGTCCTCGAAATAGTGCGTGATCTAATCGAGACAAGACAGGAAAAGATTGATGTGCTGCACTTGCACGATTGGCAGGCAGCTCTATGCGCAGTATATCTGAAAACTCTTCCTTACGAGTATAAGGGACTTGAACGGCTGAAGGTGCTTTTGACCCTACACAACATGGGATATCAAGGAATCTTCCCTGGCCAGCAGTTTATGAAGATGGGGCTTCCCCCATCACTATTTTCTCCGAGCGGCCTCGAGTTCTATGGGTCTATCAATTGTCTGAAGGGCGGCATCATCTTTTCGGATGTTGTTTCCACGGTGAGTCCGACCTATGCGAAAGAAATCATGACCGCAGAATATGGGTGTGGTCTTGAAGGTGTGTTGGCAAGTCGTGCAGATGGTGTCAAAGGGATTACAAATGGTATCGATGTCACCGCTTGGAATCCTGAGAGCGACCCCTATCTATCGGCAAAGTATACGGCTGCTGATTTGTCGGGAAAACAAGTATGCAAGCGAGCACTACAACGCGAGCTTGGACTGCCGAATCGTGATGTCCCATTGTTGGCTGTGATCGGTCGGCTGACTTTCCAGAAGGGCTTTGATCTCCTGATAGGTGTGATTCCTGAACTCATGTCCTTAGATACACAAATCGCAGTGCTCGGTACGGGAGATCGTCATTTGGAACAACAATTTATTGCAGTTAAAGCCAGATATCCCGATCGAATTGGCGTATGCCTTGGTTTTGATGAGGGGATGGCGCATCGTATTGAAGCTGGCTCGGACATGTTAATCATGCCATCTCGCTATGAGCCATGTGGATTAAGTCAGCTGTATAGCCTTCGATACGGCACGGTACCTATTGTGCGCCGTACTGGAGGATTAGCGGATACTGTTGTTCCCTTTCGACCGTCAACGGTCAAATCTAGGTGCGCAACTGGCTTCCATTTCATTGATGCTTCGACCGACTCTCTTCTCTCGGTGCTCTTGCTCTCGCTTCATGTGTACAGAGAGCCGAAGATATGGCAATCCATGATCCATGCAGGAATGAAGGCCGATCTATCTTGGGATCGATCGGCAAAACTGTACGGTGATTTATACCGAGCGCTGCAGAGAGAAAGACGAGAGAGCTAGTGAACGTTGAAGGAAACGTTGATCCCTTGCCCGAGTTTTGCCAGCAACGTCTTTGCCTTTAAAACGTAGTAAGAGCCTTCTTCTTTATGGAGCTTGATGACCGAAACCAGGAGATCTCGAGCGATGTCAGTTTGCCCTTGATTAAGGGCTAGTTCTCCGGTGTGTAGGGCACAAGCAACAGCCATCGCTTCTACATCGACTGCCACCCGACTCGTTGGATTAGCCACTAGACGCTCAAGATGAGTTGGAAGCGGCAAGATAAACCCTTCGTTCGCTTCTTGGCTAGCTGAGCGCAGTTGCGTTAGATCTGAGGTTGCCTGGGCTAAGTCAGAGGTTGATTTACAATCGGCATAGGTATTCCACAGTGACATGAAGCCGCTATTCTTTAGCTCTGTCACCTGGGATACAGGACCGGTTGTGCAACCTGATGCTAAAATTACCGTTCCCAATAACCACACCATCAGCCCTTTTCTAATCATGTCACAGTTCATTTCTTCTATACCCACCCTATGTGTACAACTTAATTTATGCAAATGATAGACCGCAGAAATATAGCCTGGAATAGCTCGAAAACTTGATAATTTAATGGGTTCTCCCTAACAGTAATGTGTCAAACCCGACTCAGTGTTGCGCTATCAACACAGCGAGAGGAGACCTGAATATCAAGGAGGCTTTGGAACACGAGTGTCAAGAATTGAAGATCTGGACGAGAATTCCAGTGCGGGTGGTAGCGTTAGTCTTTCGCATGATGTGCTTAATGTGTTCTTTTACAGTTTGTTCAGTAATCTGGAGAGCATTGGCGATTTCTTTATTGGTCCACCCTTTTGCCAGGTGTTCAACGACTGATTGCTCGCGGTTAGTCAATTGAAAACGCTCTCGAGCATGCTCTGTATTGAGGTTTTGTTTCCGTCCCAACTCTTCCATGGTAACCACAAGCCTGGCGTTTTGGATACCTCCTCGATCCGGTAAGCCAAAGCCTCTTAGAAGGATAGGCTGATTAGGGTCGCCTGTCACACGTTTGAGTTCGAATTGTTCCCAATCCTTGGCTTCCGTGCGAATGTGAAGGGCTTTAATAATTTCCGCACAAAGCTCAGTCAGGTCAGTCGGGAGCACTCCGTGCGCTGAAATCGTGGTAGTTCTCCCATGCTCGACTGCGTTGATCTTTTTGGCAAGCTCCGTAGCCTGTCGATTCATATGTAGAAGTTGCATGGACGCCGACAGCACCACTATCCCAGACCCCGCCCTCTGATCAGCAAGGGCATCTGTTTGGTCAATACCTTTAACTGCTTCTGTCATAATGCGTTAAGACATCACAAGATAGTTAGGATTAGTAGGTATAGAGCCTCGACAGCAATTAGCTTAACTGGATTGGGAAACAAGCATTAGGGTAATGCGGGAATAGTACCTAACCCTTTCGAGGGAGTCAACATATACCTTCGAGAATGCAGCCTACGTCATTGGTATTGTCGATTCAGGAAACCGATGAATATATTCCACATAGATTTGACATTAGATTGAGGGCTAGTTTGAGCACAGCGATGGCGATATCCGAAGAGCCTATAGGGGCTTATGACCACCCATTTAAATGGTAAATGAGGAAAATGGGGCAACGATTTCTTACTGAGGGAGGAATGGACGTGACGCCAATGGAATGGGAGTGGCCGATAAGAGACAGTTATGAAAACCATAGTGAGCGGGTGGCACTGCTGAGGCCAATTCTTTATGAGATGACAGCGCCAGAGGTGGGAAATGGTAATCTTGCTAAAGGAGGGAAGGCGCTATCGCTGAATATTAGTAGTGGAGGCATGTTAGTACTTATGGATCAAGCTCCGGATATTGAGCAGGTATTGAAAGTCTATGTGCCGACACCTATAACGATTGCTGATACCCCAACGCTAGCTGAAGTGCGCTGGACAAGAAAGCTTCCGATTGGGAATTCAAGTAGCCACGTCACGTATTTCGTAGGACTTAAGTTCATGTTCTAGTTTTTCCTGCACACACCGTCTGGCTCCGTAAGGAAGGGATCGAGACCTTAGAGGACGTGGTGTAGCAGATACCGACGTGGATCCAATCACCAGGCCTCACCCAGCGCATTGGATATGCGGTCTCCGTCCGAGTGGTTAGTCAAAAACCTGCCTGTCCAAAATTAGTGGGGCATTACAGTTTTTCTATAGCAAGTTGACTTGGTGGGTATAGTTTATTAGAAAGTTAAAGATCCGGTGGATACCGGGACGGCGGTAGCCTGTTGAGGCTTTAGAGACGTGAGCTATTCTATGAGCGATTCTTTTCCAGATAGATTGAGATGCAACGAGATGCGATGGTATGTACTTTGTACGAAGTCAAACCACGAAAAGCAAGTCGAGCAAAATATCCGACGCATGGGAGTAGAGTGTTTCTTGCCGCTGTTACAAGAACAGAGGACTATTCGACGCAAGGAAAGAACCGTAATTGCTCCTCTCTTCCCCGGGTATCTATTCGTCCGAATCAATCTATCGGAACACTATCGAGCAGTGTCTTATGCAAGAGGAGTTCGGAAAATCGTGGAGTTCGGTGCGACTCCAGTGGAGGTCGATATTGCGATGATTGATGCCATCAAGAGTAGAATGGCAAGTTCTGAAGTGTGCATGCTGGAGAAGCCGAAGGAGCCAATAAGTAGCGGCCAACGTGTTCAAATTAAGGACGGCCCATTCGTCGGACTTGAGGCCGTGTTTATGCGAGAAATGTCCGGACACCAAAGGGCAATGGTGCTTTTGCGCACACTCGAGATACAGGCACGGGTTGTGTTGGAAATCAACCAACTAATTCCATATGCTGCAGCATGAACTCCGCAGACTCTGATCATCGATTCTTTCTTAAGGCTTTCGACGGGGATTCCTTCCAAGTATTGAAGCCTGACGCAAGGAGGACATGAGTATGAAGGCAGTAATTCTTGCAGGAGGCTGGGGAACTCGACTATCCGAAGAGACCACCCTACGGCCGAAACCCATGGTAGAAATCGGTGGAAAACCGATTCTGTGGCACATCATGAAGATTTATGCTGCTCACGGGATAAAGGAATTTGTTATCGGTCTTGGCTACAAAGGAGAAATGATCAAGGACTATTTCCTCAACTTCTATGCTTCCAACAACGATATTTCGGTCGACCTTGGGAGTGGAAAGACTACGATTCATGACGGGAAACAGCATGAAGACTGGAAGGTGCATCTCGTCGATACCGGTTTGCACACTCAGACGGGCGGTCGGCTTAAACAGCTGAAGAAATGGATAGGCGAGAACGAAACGTTTCTGTTTACGTATGGAGATGGAGTCTCAGACGTGGACATTCAAGCCACAATTAAATTCCACAAGTCTCATGGAAAGTTAGCCACGGTGACGTCAGTCTTGCCTCCATCTAGATTCGGACGGCTTGTGTTCGACCACGATCACATCGTCGACTTCAAAGAAAAACCTCATGGCGAGGAAGGATGGATCAATGGCGGTTTCTATGTTCTTGAGTATAAGGCCATTGATTACATTAAGGGTGATGAGACAGTGTGGGAGGGGGATCCGATCCAGCAGCTCACGAAAGAGAATCAATTGATGGGCTATCGACATGATCATTTCTGGTCCTGCATGGATACGCTGAAAGAGAAGAATTATTTAGAGGAGCTATGGCAGTCGTCGAAGGCTCCTTGGAAGATATGGTAAAAGTACTATTCCCGACGGTTTCCTATTCTTTCATCCAACATTGTCACAGTTGGAAAGGACTGAGAAAGTCTGGGGCTCCCCGCTGCAGTTATACCGGGAAGGGAAAACTTAGGGTCAATTTAGTCTTAAAGGCGTCTAACATTCGACACCTGCGGTGAATGCTGTCTCACCGGGCATTCCGGTGATTGTTTACTTGCGCTAAGCTGTATCCGTGGCAAATTAAATCTGGGGGTAGGGTATGAAGATTCTAGTTACAGGCAACATGGGCTATGTCGGTCCATTAGTACTGCGCCGTTTGCGAGAATCCCATCCTCAAGCAAGGCTCATCGGCTACGATATGGGTTACTTTGCACATTGTTTAACGGGTGCTCCCCGACTCCCTGAAAGTCTAGCTGATCATCAATATTTCGGGGATATCCGACATGTTCCTGAGCAGATCTTGCAAGGAGTTGACGCTATCGTACATCTGTGTGCCATCTCAAACGATCCTATGGGCGCCACTTTTGAAAAGGTTACGCTCGATATAAACCATCAAGCGAGCATCGATCTTGCTGAGAAAGCAAAACGAGCAGGCATTAAAAGGTTTGTGTTCGCATCGAGCTGCAGTGTGTATGGATTTGCCGAAGGTGGCCCCCGCCGAGAAGAGGATGCTTTGAATCCTCTTACGGCCTATGCCAAATCGAAAGTTCAAACTGAGCAAGACCTGGCATCACTTACATCGGAAGCTTTCACAGCAACTTGCCTCCGGTTTGCAACAGCATGCGGCATGAGTGATCGACTGCGATTGGATCTGGTGTTGAATGATTTTGTGGCTGGCGCGCTTGTGTCAAAGCGCATCAATATCCTGAGTGATGGGACACCATGGCGCCCCTTGATTCACGTCAAAGATATGGCGAGAGCAATCGATTGGGCTGTGCAGCGAGACCGTCGAGATGGTGGATCCTTTTTAACAATAAACGTGGGAAGCGACGCATGGAATTATCAGGTAAAGGATTTGGCGGTCGCCGTAGCCCATCTTGTGCCGGATGTCGAGGTTTCGATCAATAAAGATGCGCAACCAGATAAACGCTCATATCGGGTAAATTTTGATAAGTTCACTAAGCTGGCGCAAGGATTTCTCCCTATGGTTGACCTTCAGAGTGCTGTGAAGGATCTTCGTGATGGACTCATGGCCATGCAGTTTCGCGACCAAGAGTTCCGGACAGGTGAGTTGATACGGCTGGTGGCGTTAAAACGATTGCGAGAGAGAGGGCAGTTGACAGACGACCTTGTATGGAAAGAGCGAAGCAATGCTTGAGGGTGGGGTCGGTTGTCGTATCTGGTGTTGACCACGGCGGATCATCCATTTGCCAGGAGGAGGAAATATCTGTATGGGGCAATCAGGGTGTCGGTCTTGCGGTGCGACTCTTGAGCGTACGTTCGTCGATCTTGGCATGTCTCCATTGGCCAATTCCTACATTAAGCCAGATCATCTGAATCGCATGGAGCCCTTCTATCCATTGCATGTATATGTTTGCGAGAAGTGTTTGTTGGTTCAGCTGCAGCAATTCTCAACGCCGCACGATATTTTTTCGGATTACGCATATTTTTCATCATTTTCAGACTCTTGGCTGGCACACGCAAGTGCCTATGTTGACATGATCGTGGGTCGATTCAGATTGGATCGCAGCTCCAAAGTAGTGGAGATCGCCAGCAATGACGGATATCTTTTGCAGAACTTCGTATCGCGGGGCGTCCCTGTGCTGGGAGTCGAGCCTGCCTCCAATATAGCTGAGGTGGCGAAGAAGAAGGGGATTCATACGAAGGTAGCCTTTTTCGGAGAGAAGACAGCTCTGGATTTAGCTGCTGACGGGTGGGTTGCTGATCTGATTATTGGGAATAACGTGCTGGCCCATGTCCCGGATCTGAATGATTTCGTGAATGGGCTCAAGGTGCTGCTGAAGCCGAGGGGACTGATCACCATGGAATTTCCTCATCTGCTTCAGCTGATGCAACAGAATCAATTTGATACCATCTATCACGAGCATTTTTCCTATTTTTCTTTCTTAGCGGTCGAGCAGGTGTTTGCTCGTCATGGAATGAAACTGTTTGACGTAGAGGAGCTATCGACTCATGGTGGGTCCCTGCGAATCTATGCTTGCCACGATGACGATACTTCCAAGCCTATTGAGGCGCGGGCAAAGGAACTGAAATCGAGAGAAGCAACCGCAGGATTTGGTCAGCTGAATCACTACCTGTCGTTTGGTCTACAAGTTGAGGCGACGAAGAGAAAGTTGCTGTCCTTTCTCATTTCTGCGAAACAAGAGGGTAAGCACGTTGTAGGTTATGGGGCTCCTGCAAAGGGCAATACGTTGCTCAACTATTGCGGAGTTCGTACGGACCTTATTGACTACACGGTAGATCGGAGTCCACATAAGCAAGGGCATTGTCTGCCCGGCGTGCACATCCCGATTTATGAGCCGGAACGAGTTCGTGAAACACACCCTGACTATCTCCTGATTCTGCCCTGGAACATTCGGGAGGAAGTGATGCAGCAAATGAGCTACATTCGGGAGTGGGGAGGGAAGTTTGTCGTTCCGATTCCTGAAGTGCAAGTGCATTCATGATTTTCACAGAAACCGTCCTCAAGGGTGTATTCCTTCTTGACACTGAGCCGGTACGAGACGACCGGGGAATGTTTATGAGAACTTGGTGCCAACGGGAGTTCGAGACTCATGGGCTTCCGATCACGTGGCTGCAGTCAAGCGTTTCCGTAAGCACCCAGAAAGGCACTATGCGGGGGCTTCACTATCAATCCGCTCCAAATGAAGAAGCGAAGTTGGTTCGTTGCACGGCGGGAGCCATTTACGATGTCATCGTCGACTTACGACCTGCATCGCCGACGTATTGTCAGCATGTCGGCATAACGCTCTCAGCAGACAATCGACGGGCTGTCTATATTCCGAAATGTTGTGCCCATGGGTACCTCACCCTCGAACAAAATAGCGAAGTGTTGTACTACATGTCGGAGTTCCATGTACCTGCTAGCGCTCGAGGATTTCGATGGGATGATCCTATCTTCAAGATTGCCTGGCCTGCACCTATTTTGGTCATGTCGGAGAAGGATCGCACATGGCCAACATTTATCAAGAACAGCGCATTGCCATCATGACATTAGCCAGCCCCAAAGAGGCATCGAGCGGTGAAGATCTGGGCAAAGAGATATATAACTTCATGGCGGAGCTTTATCCGATCTGCCGGAGTATTACCGGCGAGGGTGTCAGGGAAACCCTTCGAGCGATCCAAAAGCGTATTCCGCTTGAAATGCACGAGGTTCCTAGCGGAACCAAGGTGTTTGATTGGACGGTTCCACAGGAGTGGAATGTGTCCGACGCCTACATCATGAACCAGGAAGGGAAACGAGTAGTTGATTTCAAAGCTCACAATCTACATCTGATGAGCTACAGTTCACCCGTCAGGAAAAAGATGCCGTTGGCGGAGCTCAGACCCCATTTATTCACGCTGCCTGACCATCCCGAGTGGATTCCTTATCGAACCTCCTATTACAAGGAGAATTGGGGGTTTTGTCTTCGACACACGGATCTCGAACGACTACCCAATGACGAGTACGATGTTGTCATCGATTCGAGTCTTCAACCTGGCTCGCTTACTTATGGCGAGTTCTATGTGCCGGGTGAAATTTCTGATGAAATTCTGGTCTCATGCCATGTGTGCCATCCTTCTATGTGCAACGACAATTTGTCGGGTATTACGGTGGCCGTGAAGCTGGCAGAAACCATGGCTACACGCCAAAGACGATATTCTTACCGCTTTCTCTTCATTCCAGGAACAATTGGGTCAATTACCTGGCTGGCTCTGAATGAACAGACGGTGTCTCGCATTAAACACGGGCTTGTTTTGACCGGGGTAGGCGATGCGGGGAACATCACCTACAAAAAAAGTCGTCAGGGCAATGCGGAGATCGACCGGGCGGTGGCGCATGTGCTGAGGCATTCAGGAAAGACCTATACCATCATCGACTTTTTCCCTTATGGGTATGATGAGCGGCAGTATTGTTCTCCGGGATTTGATCTGCCTGTCGGATGTTTCATGCGGGCCCCACATGGCCAATATCCAGAGTATCACTCCTCTGCAGACAATCTGGATTTTGTGAAGACGGACTCTCTTGTACAGTCGTACGCCCAATGCCTAGAGGTGTGGGAGCTCTTAGAAGGAAATCGTATGTACATGAATCAAAACCAAAAATGCGAACCGCAATTGGGGCGGCGGGGGCTCTATCGCGCCGTTGCCGGTCAACAAGAAAAGCAATGGACTGAATTGGCGCTCTTCTGGGTCTTGAACGCATCCGATGGACGCCATACACTACTTGATATTGCGGAACGTGCCGATCTTCCGTTCGGCAAAATTCAATCCGCTGCCGAAGCGCTCCTGGAGGTTGGACTATTGAAAGAATGTCAGAGGCCGAGAAACACTTAATGGAGAAGTGATCATGAACACCGTTTATTATGACCCTCCATTCTCGGACGAACGACGTCGCGAAGAGTTATATCAAGGTCAGCTGCTTGTATATTCCCCGAGGAGGAGTACTCTCGCGTTTATCGAATTTGCCAGGAAATTGATCGAGGAGACCTTTGCCCCTTATGATCCGGAGTCAGCTCAGCGCCATCTTTCCGTTGAGCAGTACGCCGACCTCCTTGGGAAGCTGAAACCAAATTTTATCCATCATTCCGAATCGAAAGCGCTCATGGGCAACATTTTTGCTGAGATGGGCTGTGATCTTGACAAGACATATTTTGATGTGCCGAAGATGCGAAGCTCCACCAGCGATAATTATCTCACGACGGGAATTGCTTATGCCTGGCATCCACATCGAGATACGTGGTATTCCGCGCCTCCTTGTCAGATCAATTGGTGGATTCCGATCTATGATATCCAGTCGAACAATGCCATGGCCTTCCACCCGCAGTATTGGAACGTGCCGGTAAAGAACAGCTCCAAGGGGTATAATTACTATGTCTGGAATCAACAAAATCGGGGAGCGCATGTCGCCAGGTTCCTAAAAGAAGATCCCAGGCCGCTGCCGAAGCCGACCGAATCGATTGTGCTCGATCCTCAGATTCGCCTCATTGTGCCGGCTGGAGGCATCATTTTGTTTTCAGGAGCCCAGATGCACTCCAGTGTGCCCAATACCTCGGGAAAGACTAGGTTTAGCATCGATTTTCGCGTAGTCCATCTTGATGATGTAGCCTCGAAGAGGGGTGCTTCTCGGACGGATGAAGAATGCACCGGGACTACGATGAGAGACTACCTTCGAGCAACCGACCTTGCACACATTCCCGATGAGCTTGTTGCGCTCTACGATGACGAAACAGTTAGTGGGGGGAAGCTTGTGTATACAACAGAGGAGAAACAGGACCGCTGATGCTATATCACATCAACTTTACATGAGAACCAGGGACGCTCACAGAGGTGATGTAGTTGCAGTCATCCCTGCAGCAGGTCGTTCTCGGCGCTTGGCACCGCTCCCATGCAGTAAGGAATTACTCCCCATTGGATTCGATAGGGATCCAACGGGTAAGGAAAGGAGTCCCAAGGTTGCCAGCCACTATCTTTTGGAACGCTTCCGCGAAGCCGGTATTCATAAAGGCTATATCATCATTCGGGATGGCAAATGGGATATCCCGGCGTACTGGGGTGATGGACAAAGGCTAGATATGGATCTGGCTTATGTGGTGATTGAAGGCTCCAGCGGGCCGCCAGACACAATCGACCGAGCGTACTCGTTCGTGAAGGACAAGATCGTCGCCTTTGGTTTTCCGGATATTTTGTTTCGGCCAAGCGACGTGTTCATCAAACTACTTACGCAGTTGGATCGTCGAACGACGGATGTCGTGCTAGCGCTTTTCCCGGCTCATGATACCAAGGCGATGGACATGATTGACTTCGATGCGCGTCTTCGCGTCCGATCCGTTCATTTAAAACCGAGAGTGACTCGTTTGAAATACGCCTGGCTATGTGCCGTGTGGACGCCGGTATTTACGGAGTTTTTGCATCAGTTCTTGCGCCGAGTAAGAAAGGGACAGTATGCAGAACTGATTAGAAATCGCAGGATCGATCCGCAGGGAGATATCCCGGTCGGAGCGGTGCTTGGCGCGGCGGTGCGAGCCAAGCTTAAAGTTGAGGGCGTGACATTCCCAACGGGGCGCTATATCGATATCGGAACTCCTCAAGCACTTTCCGTAGCTCAAAGGTTCGTTCCCTATTAACCGAGGCCGTATCCAGCATAATTCTAGAGGAGGAAGATGTGGCACAATTGCAGAGGCCCGCATTCGCATATATGAACGGGAAGCTTGTTCCCTGGGATCAAGCAACGCTTCACATCGGATGTGAGGCGATCACACGTGGGCGAAATGTATTCGAAGGGCTTAAAGGATACTGGCAACCGGATGGACAGTTCAAAATCATCATGATGCGACAGCACTATGATCGCCTTAAACGGTCCGCCATCCTGCTCCATATCCCATGTAGGTACAGCTTCGAAAACTATTGTGAAGCCATCGATCAATTGATCGGCACACTGTCTACCGGGGATCGAGACATGTGGGTGCGGACCACTTTGTTTGTAACGGAAGGTCATTGGGGCGAGGATACGGTTGCGGATCTTGTTCTCACTGCCTATCATCAGGATAAAGTCATTCCGCGGTCGATCAGAATCGGAGTGAGCACATGGCGAAGAAGCAGCGATACCGCATTGCCGGCTCGAATCAAAACCGGCAGCAATTATCAAGTATCCCTCTTGGCGCGTCTCGAAGGGAGGCCAAGGGGTTATGAAGATATGGTGTTGCTCAATCAGTCGGGACGGGTTGCCGAGGCGACAGCCTCATGCATCCTCATGGTGCGGAACGATACCATAGTAACTCCGCCCGCCACGGAAGGTGCCCTCGAAAGCATCACGCTCGATATCGTGGAAGCTCTTGCTCAATCTCTCGGTATTAAATTCTGTCGCCGTCCTATAGATCGAACCGAACTCCTTGTCGCCGATGAACTTGGCGTCTGCGGCACGCTTCATGAGGTCACATTAGTTACCACGATTGATGAATACCAGCTGTCCGAGAAGTCGCCAATCCTCAGTGCGGTCCAGCAGCGATATCTGGAGGCTGTTCGGGGCATCAATCCGCATCCTGTGGTAGAGTTTACCGTGCTTCCCTCAGTAAAGGCCACACGGTAGCCTTTGGATCGGCAGCAACGCTTGCCTCTGGAACAGTGTATCTGCAGACATGAAGTTGATGCGATGTTGATTCAAATGGGAAAGTCGAGTAGTGTCATGAAAGCGACGAGGTGGGTGCTTAAAGCAAAGAAGGAGCAAAATTCATGAAGCGCACCCTATGCATTGGAATGGTCTTAATATCCTTAGGTTTCAGCTCGGTCTCCGGATTCTGTGATTCGAGTTTGCCGAAGCCACCCGGCGCAGGTAAATCACCGACAGATACCTCAGTATTGCCTGCTGCGACAGCGCAGACTGAGAAAGCAATTAGTCAGGTGATGATGGATAAGCTCTCGAATGCGGTCGGTAGTGAATATGTGATCGGTGCAGAAGATGTGCTGGACATCACCGTATGGAGGAATCCGGATCTGTCGAAGCAGGTGCAGGTGCGTCCTGACGGGCGAATTTCAATGCCGATCATTCGTGACGTAGTGGCCGTAGGTAAAACGCCCACCCAATTGGCTGAGGAAATGACGAATAAACTGAAGGAATATGTCCAAAATCCCGTCGTCGCCGTGACTTTGAAAGAAGTCAATAGCTCCAATATCTTCCTGCTTGGTGAAGTTGCACATCCTGGCAAATATCCGCTAAAGAGCAAAACGACGCTCCTGCAGGGAATTACCATTGCAGGTGGGTTTAAGGAGACTGCGGCGAGAAATCAGATTGTCATATTCCGGTTTACAGAAACTGCGCCAGGGCAAAAGCGATTGACCGCGAGCTACGACGATATCGTGCTTCGCAGCGGAATCAGTGATAATTTCGAACTGAAGCCCGGTGATACCCTCGTGGTACCGAGTGAGTCAATGGTGGTTTTCCCTGGTCGGTAGGGAATACCGGAAAGGATTGCTGTGGACGACGACGCGGGACGGACAGGGATGCGCACGACATTTTCGTCAAAGATGAGAGCTCTATCGATTGGGCTCTTACTGTACTCCGTTGCCGTCCAAGCCGGTTGTCTGGGGCCAGTGACATCAAGAGAATATAAAGCCTCCGATGTTCCGACCGAATTTCTACTCGGTTCTGAAGACCTCATCGAAATCAATGTTTGGAAGAACCCGGATCTGTCGAGAGTGACCTTGATACGGCCGGACGGATACGTGTCAATGCCGATCATCGGAGACATTCAAGCGGCAGGCCTTACGGCGGAGGCTCTTGCTGCGCAGATCACCGAGCGTCTCAAGGGGTATATACAGAATCCATCGGTGTCCGTGAACGTCAAAGAACTGAACAGTTATTCGGTGTTCGTCTTGGGTGAGGTTGCGAAGCCGGGTAAGTATCAGCTCAAATCGTACGTCACGGTACTCCAAGCTATTTCCATGGCCGGAGGCTTCACAAACTATGCGAGCAAGAATCGGTTGCAAGTTGTGCGGGTGATTGAAAGCCCCGGTCACAAACGTCAGGAGATCCACATTCCGCTGCGTTATGATGACCTCGTCAGCGGCCGTGGTGAACCGGGTAACATCGTGTTGACCTCCGGCGATACGGTTGTCGTGCCGTGATCATCGCTATGCAGGCCGGGCGCAGTGCGATTTTTCTTAGAGTTTCCTGCTTTTTATGCAGGCGGTAGCATGGTCTGATCGATTATCTAGTATCTAGACACGTTTCCCACCACTCCCGAAAGGACGTCGAGTGATCCTATTGTGCTGTCGTAGGTGTGTTCAAATCAGGCAATTGCTCAGGTTGGCAGTTCTAGCGGTAACTTTCTTTGGAGCATCCCAGCCGGCGTTGGTCCATGCCGAGACGAAGATTGTCCCCTCAGCTGCCGTGTCGGGACGATATGACAGCAATATATTCCGTAGACCAGCACAGTTCCTCCCAGCGGGAACGCAGACCGAGGATTTTGCGACGACCATAGGCGGTGCAGTCGGTCTGTTGCATGAGACTCGAGACATCGATGTGAACTTCAAGGTGGGAGGAAGTTTCAATGCTTACGTTGAGAACACAAACTTCAATTTTTTTACCGCGAATGTAGATGGCATCGTTGGCTTGGATCGGTGGGTTGATCAGTATGTCAGGGGAGCGAGGTTGCGCCTCACCCAACACTTTCTATATACCCCTGAGACTCCCGGTTTTGTGACAGGAGGGAGGGACGTGGGGTTGGGGTTGCAACAGGATGATCTCTTCCTGCGCGGCATCCAAACATTTCGGGCCAACACATTTATCAATACAACTACTCTCACCGGAGCATATCCCGTCTCCCGAGACCTTTCTTTGGAAGGTGGCTATACGTTCGGACTGCGCCGGGTGGGTCAGCTTCTGGCGGCGACTGCGGGGGAGCCCGCCTTCTTCAACACAATGAGTCACACCTGGCACGGAGGCCCCCGATATCGTCTGACGAAAAATGACAGTGTTGCGGTCTTGTATCGACAGAGCTTCATAACGCAATCGCGGTCCACCGGGGGAAGGACATTTAACACCAATTTCGTGACGCTGGCTGGAGACTATACCAAGGTGTTCCAGGAGTGGACTTTTACCATTGAGGGAGGGATTACATTTATCGAGCCGGCCAGTCGGACGACCCCTTCGGGCAGCATGAAGATTACCACGCGTCCTGAACGAGACACCGTACTTAGTTTTATTCTGTCACGGGAAGCCAGGCCATCATACTTTCTCCAGGGCGGAGCCACGATCAGCAATCTTGGACGAGTGGCGATCAGCCATACAATTTATGAGCGACTCACTCTCGATGGGACCGTTGCATATGGCTATAATGAGTTGTTCCCCAGTACGGATAGGACCTTCAAGAATTTTACTGCGTCGTCCGGGCTCAGTTACAAGCTGACGAGGAACATTGCGGGAAATCTTTTTTATATCTTCACAAACGTTGATGCTGATAGCACCTCACTGTCCTACCAATTTTCGCGGCATCAAGCGGGAATTGCGTTCACAGCGGAATGGAACTAAGTATGGGGCACGTTATGGAAGCGAACGCCCAAGTGAACGCAGTAGTAAATCGACCTCGACGTAAGTTGATCATAGAAAAGCAAGACAGACTGTTCGATGTTGACTGGTCTGCCCTCTGGGAGTATCGCGAGTTGGGGTACATTCTGGTTTGGCGAGACATCACAGTCCGCTACAAGCAGACCGCGATCGGTGTGGCCTGGGTGATTTTGCAGCCGTTGATCACGATGATGATCTTTACGGCGATATTTGGAATCATGGCTAAAATGCCCTCGGATGGGATCTGGTATCCCGTTTTTTCGCTCACTGCTCTCCTGCCGTGGACCTATTTCTCTCAAGCAGTGACTCGCGCGGGAGAAAGCGTGGTTGTCAATGCCAAGATCGTCAGCAAGATTTATTTCCCGCGATTATGGCTTCCTCTCGCCATGGTCGTGTCGCCGTTAGTCGACTTTGCATTATCCATGGTGTTGTTGTTCGGACTGCTCTTCTACGCGGGAATTCCACTCACCTGGAAGATACTCACGCTTCCGGTATTCGTGCTCCTAGCGATGCTCACCGCTCTGGGGTTAAGCCTGTTTACTTCGGCCATGAATGCCAAGTATCGAGACGTCGGTCACGCCATCCCATTTGTCATTCAGATATGGATGTATTTGTCGCCGATCGTCTACCCAGTAAGCCTCGTGCCCGAACGATGGAGATGGCTCTATGGCCTTAATCCGATGGCGGGAGTGATTGAAGGCTTTCGCTGGGCGTTGCTGGGGCGGACTGCCCCGGATCCGATAGTGATGGCGGAGAGCCTCGTGGTGCTAGTGCTCGTGATAATAGCGGGTTTAGTGTATTTCAGGCAGATGGAGAGACAGTTTGCGGATATCATCTAAAAATGGACCATAGACGCACAGCCGCTTCTGACGGCTTTTCTGACTTGACTTCTTCACTCAACAGATAAGTGCAAGAGAAATCAATATGAGTGATATCGCTGTCCGCGTTATGGGGCTCTCGAAACAGTACAGAATCGGGGCTCGGCAAAAAGATCACGGCACTTTGCGCGATCATCTGATGTCGAACCTGAAATCTTTATGGCGACGAAATGGTCATAGTACATCATCAATAAGCGGCGACTCGGGGAAATCTTCGGAGCGAGTGGTTGCTTCGGGCGCATTCTCGGCCTTACAGGATGTGTCATTCGATGTGAAACGAGGCGAAACTGTCGGCATCATTGGCCGCAACGGCGCGGGGAAGAGTACGTTGCTCAAGCTGCTCTCACGTATCACGGAACCGACTCGTGGGCGGATCGAACTTGATGGTCGGGTATCTGCGCTCTTGGAGGTAGGAACGGGTTTTCACAGCGAGTTAACGGGACGTGAGAATATTTACCTGAACGGAACCATTCTGGGCATGAAACGGGCTGAGATCACCAGCAAGTTTGATGAAATCGTTGCGTTTGCCGAAGTGGAACAGTTTATCGATACGCCGGTAAAACGGTTTTCCAGTGGAATGGCCATGCGATTGGGATTTGCCGTGGCAGCCCATTTGGAATCAGAAATTCTGATCGTCGACGAAGTATTGGCAGTCGGGGACGCCGCCTTCCAGAAGAAATGTTTGGGGAAAATGGAAGGCGTAGCTCGCGAAGGACGCACCATCTTCTTCGTGAGTCATAACATGTCTGCCGTCACGCGGCTGTGTGAGCGAGCGATCTTGTTGGATGAGGGGAAACTGTGTCTGGATGGAACCTCACACGAGGTGGTGAATGCCTATTTGCATTCGGAACTCGGCACTATGTCTGCGCGCGAATGGTCAGATCCGTTGAAAGCGCCTGGAAGTGAGGTGGCGAGGTTGCGGGCTGTGCGGGTCCGCACCATGGATGGTCAGTCTACCGAGAAGTTTGATATCAGAAAGCCGGTCGGACTTGAGATGGAATACGACGTGTTGAAGTCCGGTTACAAGTTGATGCCAGGTATTATGTTGTGGAACGATCAGGGGGTATGCCTCATTGATTCTAATGAACACGATCCTGCCTGGCGAGGTCGTGTTCGACCACCAGGGCGTTACCGAAGCACAGCCTGGATTCCAGGGAATTACCTTGCCGAGGGAACTATGTTTGTGAGCGTATCCCTAGACACCCTCGACCCTTTGGTTGGACAATTCTATGAGCGCCAGGTTGTGGCGTTCAGTGTCGTTGACAGTTGTGAGGGGGATTCGGCGCGTGGTGACTATGCCGGAAAGCTTCGAGGTGTCGTAAGGCCGCTCTTGAATTGGAATACCGTGTTGAACTCCGAAAACATTCAGGCCGAGCCGGTGGTTACTGAACCGCAGAGAAGGTGTTGACAAAGTGTATCACGTGACACACCATCCCTCTATCTTCTCGACTTGCTCTATCTTAGTTCAGTTTTGGCGTCTTGCTGAGTGAATAATCTTTTGAGGTGAGCGTATGAAGCCTGAATCAGAGCCTTTGGTGAGTGTGCTCACGCCGGTTTACAACGGTGAGCAATATCTTGTGGAATGTATTGAGAGCGTGCTGGCGCAAACCTATCAGAATTGGGAGTATTGCATCATCAATAATTGCAGTACCGATCGGACTCTTGAAATTGCCGAAATATATGCCAAAAAAGATAAGCGGATCCGGATCCATAACAATTCGGAGTTTGTCGGATGTGACGAGAACGGGAATATTGCATTCGATCAAATGTCTTCGGACAGCAAGTACTGTAAGGTTATCCAGGCTGATGACTGGCTGTTCCCAGAATGTATTACCAAGATGGTGGAATTGGCGGAAGCTCACCCCACGGTCGCAATCGTAAGCTCCTATCGGCTGACGAACACTGATATAACGGTGCGGGCGTTGCCTTATGCAAATGCCGTCATTCCTGGTCGGGAAATCTGCCGGAAGACCCTCCTAGGGATGCCGTCTGTTTTTGGATCACCATCCGCCATGTTGATTCATTCCGATGAAGTGAGAAAACGCCCGACCTTCTACAATGTGGACAATCCTCATTGCGATATGGAGGCATGCCTCGATATTCTCCGCAATCGTGATTTCGGATTTGTACATCAGATGTTGACTTTCTCCCGCTCACATCCCGACTCAGAGAGCAGCCGAGGCAGTCGCTTCGGCTTCAATGCCTTTGGAAGGTTGGAGCACGTGACGAAGTACGGTCGGGAGTATTTAAGCGAGAAGGAATTTGAAATCATGTTCAAGAAGCGCAGAGATGCGTATTATGCATTCTTGGCCTCCAAGATGTTCCGCCATAACGACAAAGAATTCTGGGAGTATCAGAGGAAGGCGCTGAGCAGAATCGGCTATTCGTTAAGTAGGGGACTGTTAGCCAAGGCGGCAATAGACAGACTGCTCGATCTGATTCTGAATCCGCTAAACAGCTCCAGAAGAGTCACCCAAAAACTGTCACATTCTTCCAAGACCACGAGTGGATAAGGCGAGAAAAGCTTATCTTGTAAGAATTTGATGAGTTGTTGTGCCATCATATACTGTCAGCAGACCGCTGAACTGTGATGACAATATACCGAGGGTCAGTGCCATGCAGTTAGAACACCAAGAGTTGCCGTCTAAAATGGAGCAATCTGTTCACGCGAGAGGGGCCGCTTTTCGAGAGACGTTGCGGGGGACATGGATTCATCATATTTTTAACAAATTACGCAATGCAAAGCGTGGCTTGATGCGTCAATCCGAAGGTGAAGCCTTTTTGCTGGAACGATATCGGCGCTTGCATGGAAAGTCTCTCGATGTGAAGAATCCTCAGACATTTACGGAAAAGCTGAATTGCAGGATGGTTCTCTGGAACCGAGGGCACGATCCTATTTTTACGCAGCTGACGGACAAGTATGCTGCGAGGGCTTACGTGGCGAACAAGGTTGGAGAAGAGTATCTCATTAACCTCTTCTGGCACGGCGAAGATGCTAGGGCGATTCCCTTCCACACTCTTCCGGAAGAGTACGTGATCAAGACAAACCACGCTTGCAGACAAGTGATGATAGTCAAAGGACCTGCTGAACAAGACGCCATTATGAGCAAAGTGTCGGGCTGGTTGAGCAAGAACTATTATTGGGGCGCACGAGAATACCAGTACTATCACATCAAACCGAAAGTCCTGATTGAAGAATGCCTGAGGAATGAGGACGGAAGCATGACTCTGGACTATAAATTCTGGTGCTTCAGAGGAACGCCGGAGGTGATTCAACTCAACAATCACACCCGAGGTTTGAACCCTTTCTATGACACCGCATGGAATCTACTGGATCTTCACTACCGAGAGGATGCAGCTCGACCGGTTGTGGCAAAGCCGGCTAACCTTGAACAGATGATGTCGATCGCATCGCGGCTCTCGGCCGATTTTGATTTTGTCCGTGTCGATTTATACAGCGTGAATGAAAAAATCTATTTTGGCGAGTTGACCTTTACGCCTACAGCCGGGACTATGAAGCTGAGGCCGGAAAGATGGGATCTCGAATTAGGAAAGAAATGGAAGATGTCATTCGACAACTGACAGCTGAGACATCCACTCGTGCCGCTCGGCAAGCATTCTACATCTCTAACGTCCATGGATTCCAAGTCAGTCGTCATGATCTCCTATTACTTTCCTCCTGAGGGGAACGCGGCCGTCTATCGTCCGCTTCGTTTCCTCAAGGAGCTGGTGAAGAGGGAGTGGCACGCGACAGTAGTTTCCTGTGACCCCTATCGTTATGAACGATACGACCCCCGACTTTTGGAGCAGATACCGCCGGCTACTCGGATTGTTCAAGCCAAAGGTCGGGATCCCTGGCGCGCGTTTCAGACCAGACGCGGGACGCAGACTCAGAATAGGGTCTCCGGCTTGTCCACGGAAGAAGTGCGACAGGTTGTAGCCCCACATCATGTCCCGTGGCGCTCAAGACTGCGTGAGTGGGTCAGGACGGCAGAAGCCTGGGTGTACCGTCCCGATATGGCGATGCCATGGATAAGACCAGCGACCCGAGCAACCGTCGACTTGTGTCGGCGAAATCGCCCGAATGTGATATGGGCTACGATCGGGCCACTGTCGACCGGTGTGGTTGCCTATCGGACATCAACGGCGACAGGGATTCCGTATGTGTTGGACTTCCGCGATCCTTGGGGATTGGAATATTATCCTCATGAAATCAGGCGTCCGTCCTGGGCCAAGAAAATCGACCACTGGAACATGTGCCGAATCTTCGAGAGAGCGCAGTCCGTGGTGTTCATGTTTGAGTCGGTTGCACAATCATATCTGCGGGCATTCCAAGGGGCATTGGATAGAACGAAGATTCATATCATCCCAAACGGGTTCGAAGGAGAAGTTGAGTCTTTTGTTCACACACCAGGGGATCGTTGTACGATTCTGTATGCAGGCACGCTGAGTACGTATAGGTATGACACGCTGCTTGAGGGACTTGTTCAACTTAAACGCCAAGATCCTGCCCGGGCTGCTCAGTTGCGAATGCAGTTTGTCGGGGAAGGGCTTCAGCAGCTGGCAGAGCGAGTGGCCGACTTAGACCTTCGCGATGTGTTTGAGATCATGCCTCCTGTCCCAAGTGCTGAAGTTCGTCGCCTTCAACGAGAAGCCCATGCTCTCCTGGTGTTGGGCAGAATGCCGGGAAGAACGGCACACGAACTGGTTGCCGGAGCCAAGCTGTTCGGTTATCTGCAAGCGGGACGGCCAATTATCGGAATTGTGCCTCGTGACGAAACACGACGCATCCTGGGTCAAGTTGGAAGCTCGATGATCGCGGATGCCGATACTCCGGCGGAAGTGGTCGCCGTACTTGAGAGGGTTCTCGAAGCCTGGTCGAACAGGACTCTCGAGCGGTTCATTCCGAACCGTGCCGCCTGTGAAGGCTACTCTTCTAATCGGCAAATTTCAGCCCTTATTACCGCCTTAACTGGAGTGTCTCCAGAGCAGGTAATGACGGGGGAAGTGCCGACCTTGTCGGCGCGTTTGCGGTCGGAGGAAGTTCGATGAAAATCGTCTATGTGAACGATATTTTATACGGATATGCGACCGGAGATCCCACGGCGAAAGGGGGGGCAGAGCGGTATGGATGGCATCTCACATGCGCGTTGGCGAGTGTAGGCTGGTCCGTTACGGTAGGGGTTCGATCGGCATTAAAAGAGGGTGAAGAACGAACGGTCAATGGTGTGCGCTTTATCGGGATCGGCCGTCGAACGCATTTCCTCTCGGCTTGGTACAAATTTTTGAAGAAAGAACGTCCGGACTGGTGTTTCTGGCAGTGTGCTGATCACCTGTGGGGACCGGCTGCGGAAATAGCGCGATGGCTTGGGGTGCGAACGGCCTTTTCCATGATGCACGATAACCACGTTCAACTCCGGAAAGCGCTCGCGCGGAGAGGGAATTTGTGGCCTCTCTATGCATGGGGGCTTCAGCGTTCAGATGTCATTTTTGTTCAGCATGACGGCCAGCGTGTTCATCTACCTATGCGGTGGCAGAAAAGGGCGTATCCGCTCCCAGGCATTGTGCCTCTGACTGACACCGTTGTACCTCATTCAGAACGAAATGGAGCCGTAGTGTGGGTAGCAGTCATCAGGCCGGCCAAACGTCCTGATCTTTTGGTTGAAATCGCTCGCCGGCTGCCGGATATTCGCTTTGTCGTCTGCGGGGCCCCCAGTTTGAGCCATTGGGATGCCGGAAAGATTGAACTCATCATGACGCAGTTACGTTCGTTGCCGAATGTGGACTACCGGGGCCATGTCGCGCCTGAACACACTCTGAAAATCATCGGGGAGGCCAGCCTTCTTCTCTCGACGTCGGATGGAGAGGGGTTTCCCAGTGTCTTTTTGGAAGCGTGGGCGGCCGGGACACCGGTGGTGAGCGTACAGATCGACCCAGATCACAAAATCAGGAATTGTGATTTGGGAAAGGTGACTGAGACACTTGACGGAGCGGTCGATGCGGTGCGTTCGTTCATGACATCGTCTGAGCGTCTCCGCGAGATGGGGATGAAGGCTCGGCGTCATGTCGAAGAATTGCACAGTCCCGTGGCGGCGGTTCGAGCGTTTGAAACCGCTGTCGCACATGCGTCGGATTCGACAACTGCGGGATTGATCCAATCGGAGAGTAGGTGACGAGATTTTGGCATGGTTTTAGAATTTCGGTCGATTGAGGAAGATTCCTAACGTGTAGGAGAATCGACATGACCGGACACGTAGCTATCCACCATCGCGTAAAGAGTTTTTCTGATCGTTGGATTGCGTATTGTGAGACGCATGCTATTCCGTACAAGGCGGTAAACTGCCTCGATTCGGACATTATCGAACAACTCACCTCTTGTGATTGTTTGTTATGGCATTGGAGTCATGGAGATCCACGAGAGCAGTTAGCAGCTCGCCATGTCATCAAGGCGGCTGAAGCGATGGGCGTCAAAGTTTTCCCAAACAGCTCTACCTGCTGGTATTTCGACGATAAACTCGCGCAGAAGTATCTGCTCGAAGCGATCGGAGCACCGTTCGTTCCCACTTACGTGTCTTATGATCTTCACGAGGCCTTGCGCTGGATCGATCAAGCGTCGTACCCGAAGGTTTTCAAACTACGTCGAGGAGCCGGCTCCAGCAACGTCAAGCTGGTTCGCAGTGCCGCCGAAGCTCGTGCATTGGCAGAACGGGCGTTTTCTGCCGGATTCTCGCCGGTCCCTCACTATGGGCAGGATGCCGTGAAACGCTACCGGTCGGCACAGCGGCGAGGTGACCTGTTGAATGTAATTAGACGGTTGCCTCAAGCTCTTACAACGATTCGAGGCAAGAAAAAAATGATGGGGTACGAGAAGGGGTATGTCTATTTCCAAGACTTTATTCCCGGCAACAATTTCGATACACGCGTGACCGTCATCGGCGACCGGGCATTCGCCTATACACGAAACGTTCGTCCCGGTGATTTTCGGGCTTCCGGCAGCGGCGACGTGGTGTACGATGCCGAGAGAATTAATCATAAGTGTTTGGAGATCGCGTTTGCCGTGGCGCGAAAGGTCGGATCGCAAAGTATGGCTTTTGACTTCGTAGTCGGAGAAGACCAGCAACCTCTCATTCTTGAAGTCAGCTATTGTTATATCGCGCGATTAGTCTATTCCTGCTTCGGCTATTGGGATGCCAAGTTAAACCGACACGAAGGACACCTCTGGCCTCAAGACGCAATTCTTACCGATCTGCTGAACGATGCGTACGGATCCGAACAGTACAGCGTTCGCCCGGACACTGTGCCAACGGTCCTCTCAAGTCGGTAGCGACTTCGTCTATACCGCCTCATCCTTGCTAACGAGGTTGTGATGGAAAGCAATAGCCTGCGGTGAGCAGAAGAACAGAAAACACAGATGATTCGAATGCCACAAGGTTTATCCTGATGGAATGGTGATGGCGACGACGCGCAGTCTCCAAAGTGAGCAGGCAGGTTTTGTTGGAAGGACGGTCGGGGAGACAAGCGTCTATCCGCCGGCGTTCTTGGAGTACACTTGGTATGCGAGCCTCGCCTACGGGATGCTTGGTCAAGTCTGGGGCATCGTCATCCCGTCAGTGGGCGGAGCGATATTGGTGCTCTTGGCCGTTGTCTGCCTGCTGAACGTCGGCGGCCAAGCCGTACGAACGTATAAGCCAATCGCATGGGCGCTCTGCACTGGAATCGTCGTGATCGCGATACAGTTCTTTTTTCATGAGGGCGGTGAGCGGGCGTCGACGGAAGCCATATATTTTATCGGATGGCTCGCGCTGCTGATCATTGTCCAAACCCTATCCCTCCGCCCCTATTTTTTGCAGCGGTTTGCACTGGTGGCGTTCGCGATAGGAGTGGCTTGCTTGCCGTATATCAATATTAGGAATGTTGGGGGGGTCATGCGGGCTTGGGCTTCTGGAACGGGAATCTCAAACCCAAATGTGCTGGGACTGTGGTTTGGTTTTAGCACCGTGTATTTTCTCTTTTGGGGTCTTCAATGCCGGAAGCCTATGCTGAGAGCTGCTGCTTGGACTGCGGCAGTAGGCAGTCTCTACATCGTCACACTCTCAGTGAGCCGTGGTCCCTTGTTGGCGATCGTCTTGGCATGTGTGGTGGGGTTTCGTTCTGAACTGAAGCGCAGTTTTGTGCCTCTCTTGTCCCTCGTTCTCCTGATGTGCCTCGTGTATGTATCCGGTGTGTTTGATGAAGAGATCGCCTACTACACGGCTCGCGGGGCGGAGGAGTCGGGGAGGGGAAGGCTATGGCCATTGGCGCTGGATCGCATATTCGATTCGCCATGGGTGGGCGTCGGCTTGGGTGACATCCTGATCCGTACCCGCAGCGGCAAACTGATGAATCCGCACAACGGACTTCTTCATATTGCATTAGGGGCAGGAATCGTCCCGGTTATCTGTTTTCTAGCCTATTGTGGGCATGTGGCTGCCGGGGCTGTTCGGATGATGAGGAGTGTGCAAGTGGGAGAAGCTGCGCTACTCCCACCGTTAATCGTCTTCGGGCTATTCGAGACCATGGTCCTTGACTTTGCATTCATGACATCGTGGGTAGTCGTCGTCTTTGGCTTGGCCGCCAGTGCTAGCAAACGAAGCATTATCAAGAATCTTGATGACTGCCCAGGTGACAAATTCAGAGGCCACGTAGCTTGATTATGGTATATAGCGTTGCATAAATAACGTTACATTATTGATACGGACGCAGATAGCCTTGGACCTGCGTGGGACGGTGCTGGATGCTGCGAAATGTTGATGTCAGGGTGCCACGCAGTTCGTCCTGGGTCGGGAAATAACGATTGTGGGTTCCGTGTAACCGGGTATGGTGCCAGACTCTCTCCAGCGCGTTGAGTTGTGGAGAGTAGGGCGGGAGATTGTGCACCTCGATGTATCTGCGGTGATCCGAGAACCAGGCCCAGACCTCCCCGTCTTTGTGGTAGGAGGCGTTGTCTTGAATGAGATGTATTCTGCGAGGAACGTAATGGCGAAGGATTCTTTCCAGGTATTCGATGTAGGTCTGGGCGTTGAACACCTGTTGGAATTGGTAAAGGAACCGGGCGGAGTACAGCTCGATGGTGCCGAAGATTTTGAGGGTGTTGCGCTGGCCGGTCGTGAGGATTTCCGGCTGAGCCCCTACCCTGGCCCAGGTTTGATAGAGGGTGGGGTCTTGGCGGAACGAGGCCTCGTCTCCAAAGAGGAGAGCCGCCCCCTCGCTTTTGGCTTTTTTTTAACGTCGGGGAATCGATAGCGGACCCAGCGAGATTGAAGGGCCTTGTCGGCCCGAGCCAGTGTCTTCCTGGGACGCTGGACCGAAAACTCAAGTTCGTGGAGGAGTTTAGAAACATGGGCGGGATGATAGGAGACAGAAAACTCTTCCTGAATAACGCGGCATACCATTGGGCAGGTCCAGACACCGGCTGTGAATCCATAGGCCACGGGGCCACTATCAAGGATGTCGACCAACTCCTGCCGTTGGCGTTGGGACAGGCTGGGAGGACGACCGGCCCTGTGGCCTTCCAGTATTCCTTCCAGGCCATCCTCGCACCACCTTTGCAGCCAGATGGAAACGTTGACCCGGTGCACCTTGAGGACATCAGCAATTTGCGGCGCCGTCCTGCCTTCCATATTGAGGACCACGGCTTGGAGCCGACGGGCCACCCGATAGGCTCCTGCCCGAAGCGCTTGGTTGCTGAGGCCCACCAATCGTTTGATTGTTTTGGCATGGCTACGAAGTTGAATCGCGCGCATGGCATCCCCACTCGGGGACCAGGCTATATGAGGTAACGTTATTTATGCAATGCTATATAGTAGGACAATCATGGATTGTTTCAAGAAGGACTTTCTGCGTTTTTATGCGTTGACCAAGGGTAATAGGCTCAAGAGGATGTTCGCATGCTATCGCTGCCCTGGCCTGCATGCTATTGGTATCTATCGATTTGGTCAGTGGCTGGAAGGGAAAAGCCTGCTTCTGAAATGCCTATTTGGACCTATATACTTGATCCTTTCTCATCGAGTCCGTAGTACGTGGGGGATCGATATAGGAAGAACAGCCAAGATAGGACCTGGATTCTATATTGGACATTATGGAGGGATTACAATTTCTGGTCGGGCAGAGCTAGGAGCGAACGTTAGTGTCTCACAGTTGGTCGTTATTGGCGTGTCAGGACATGGAGAGCGGAGAGGTGTCCCAACAATTGGCGACAACGTTTACATTGCACCCGGGGCGAAGATTTTCGGGAAAATTCATGTAGGTAAGAACGTCAAAATAGGAGCTAACGCGGTTGTATACAAGAATATTCCGGACAATGCTATCGTTGTCCAAGATCCAGGGTTTAGAATAATTTCTTTCCGAGAGTGTCAGTGAGTTGAGCTCGAAAGGGTGGTCTTTAACCTTTCCTCTTTCTCTAGTTTCATGTCATGGAGCGATCCGCAAAAGAGGAGGGGGTTCAATGAGGAAGCTTGGAAGCTCCTACGCAGGCAGGGATTGACGACTTTGGAGCCGACAAGACAACGCGTGAACTTGGCAAGGCGCTTATCTTGCTCCCTCTGCGGTTTCATTCGGATTGTCCGAAATAATGCCGTTAGACACGGTTTTCAAATAATCATGGATCGTGGTGGTATGTGGATTGGCTTCTGAGGCAACTCAGACTGGTGCTTACAGAAGAGAATGAGGATTGCCGGGGTGCAACTTGCAGAAGGGAAGTCTTATGGTTCGAGGCGTCCCTAATAAGCTACTTATGCTTCCGGACATTGTGCTCAATAGAACGCCAGGCAGATGTCGACTCCTGTATGTAATCGGACAGCTTGGGCTTGGTGGAGCGGAACGCCAGCTCTATTATCTGCTGGCGAACCTTGATCGGTCTCGATACCACCCCTGCTTGGTGGTGTGGAATTATAACTCGGATGAAAAGTACTATCGAGCTATCGACGCGCTGAAGATTCCGATCTATGGATTACCTGCCCGGTGGTCTCCGATCACTAAGCTTCAAGCACTGGGTAAAGTGGCACGAGCGCTCGCTCCCGAGGTCGTCCATTCCTACGTATTCTTCACAAACTTTGCCGCCTATTATGCAGCACGCGGGACAGGTGCATTGGCGATCGGATCCCTGCGGAGCGACATTGCTCGGAGTATAAAGTCTGGTGGAAAGCTGCGAGGTGCGCTAAACAGCCGGTTGCCTCACTGGCATATATCAAATAGTGTGGTTTGCGTAGAGGCTGCACACCGGTATTCTTCCTTCTTCGTTTCGAAGCAATACATTGTTGTGCGCAATGGTCTGGACCTGACTGCTTTCCGAACTTCGGATGATGCACTCAAGAAGAGTACGTATGTCGCCAGCGTGGGATCCTTGCTGCCTGTGAAGCGTTGGGATCGGTTATTAAAGGCGGTTCAAAAAGTCATGAGCACCGGTATCAAGGATGCGCGCTTTTGCCTCGCTGGTGATGGCCCGCTTCGTTCGGTTCTCGAACAATCGGCGGGGGAACTTGGTGTGTCTCATGCCATGGAGTTTCTGGGCGCAATTCATGATATTCCTGCATTCCTAAGAAATGCGAAATTCCTTGTTCATACGTCGGAGAGCGAAGGGTGTCCCAATGCGGTGATGGAAGCTATGGCAGCCGGGAGGGCGATTGTTGCAACTGACGCCGGTGACATACCGTATTTTGTGGAAGACGGTAAGACGGGATTTGTGGTTAGACAGGATGACGATGAAGCTTTAATAAATCGTATCGTGACTTTATTGACTAATCCTGATCTGTGCCGAGAGATGGGCAAGAATGCCCGCGCAAAGGCAGAACAAGAATTTGAGCTTTCTTCCTTCGTGACAAGGACGTTAGACGCATATAGAGCTGCCGGTTGGAAGGATGAGAACCAAGCGCGGCGCATGAATGAAGCGGTATGAGGAGTAGCCACTGAATCAACACTGCTGATAAACCATGTTGATCAACGTCGCTTCACGGAACATTTAGGAGAGTAGCTCTAGGTCAATAATGGGAACCGGTTAAGAGTAGCAACTTAATAAGCTGACTCATTACGCTTCCATCGGTTCGGCTGCGACCGAATAGTCAGTCCGTTTGTCCCACATCGGCATAGGTGAGAGTCAGAAAGGTAACTTACGTTGCGTATTCTGGTTGTGACCAATATATATTACATCCCACGCCTCGGCAGCCTGCGATGGGCACCTTTGTTGAGCAGCAGGTTGTAGGGTTAAGACGCATCGGTCTGGGGGTGGATGTGATGTTTGTGAACAGATATGAACGGGGGATGAAATCCTATTTTGCAACCGGAAGGTGAACTCTTGGAGGCATAGACGACTAATCCACTCTCATCAGAAGACGTATAAGTGCCATTTCGTACGATGCAGGTATCACCAGCTTGGTTGGATTGGTGGCGCGGGGCATTTCTGGGGGTTACGTCATAGATGGTCCGACGTACCAGGATTGGAATCACTGCCCGTCGTCGACACATAGTATGTGGCACCCTGGACTGTGGCGGTTCCGAGAAGAATGAGTAGAATGGCTACTCCCAGAAACAGATGGCACGAGATTACACTCGAACGGTCTGCATAAATGATCGTCAAGAGGATGGATTGTATCATGCACCAAGAGCAAGGGCAGGCAAAGGTTGTTAGTGCCTCGCGACCAGGAATACTGCTGATCGGTAATTTTCTGTCGGCTACAAGAGGAACTCGAGGTGTGTGCGAAGATCTTGCGGATAACCTGAAGGCTGCTGGTTGGCCGGTCATTACCACGTCTTCTCGCCCTGGGCGCCTTGCACGTCTAATCGACTTTCTTTCAACTGTATGGCGGCAACGAAAGCGGTACAAGATTGCTCAGGTCGATGTCTACAGCAGGTCGTCATTCCTGTGGGCTGAGTGGGTTTGTTGGGCGCTGCGATTTGTGAGAAAACCATACGTATTGACGTTGCATGGAGGAAACCTCCCATCATTCGCACAAAGGCATAGCAAACGGGTTCAGCGCCTCCTGCAAACCGCATACGCTGTCACCACTCCTTCTTCGTATCTCTTCGAACAGATGCGCACCTATCGACGGGATTTAATGTGCTTGCCGAATTCGCTAGAGCTAAAGAAGTATCAATTCAAACAGCGAGATCGCCCTGAACCGAATTTGGTGTGGTTACGAGCCTTTCATGATATCTATAATCCTTCGCTCGCTGTGAAGGTAGTCGCGCTACTTGCGAGAGATTTTCCTGCTGTGCGGCTGGTGATGATCGGCCCTGACATGAAGGACGGAAGTCTCGAATCAGCGAAGAATTTGGCTGTGGAGCTTGGGGTTCTTGAGAAGATCACGTTCGCAGGCCCTGTGCCTAAAGCTACTACTCCCCAGTGGGTCAATGGAGGTGATATTCTGCTCAATACACCAAGGATAGACAATATGCCGGTGAGCATACTTGAAGCAATGGCCTGCGGTGTATGCATCGTCAGTACCAATGTAGGTGGGATCCCCTATTTACTTGATGATGAATACGACGCACTCCTCGTCCCCAATGGTGATGAGGTGGCTATGGCTAGGGCAGTTCGACGTCTCGTATCGGAGAAGGGAACGGCCGAGCGTCTGTCTCGTAATGGGCGACGTAAAGTAGACCAATTTGATTGGTCTGCCATCCTTCCAAAATGGGAACAACTATTTACGGATTTTTCTGAAAAGCACACGGCATGACGTCCACTTTACTCAAAGTCTACTATGGCTTGCCCGCGCCACTACGTTCGATTGCGGCCAGTATACGCGGGATGTATCTCCGATCCTGGAGGTATGGCCCCGAGACAGAACGTCTGGCGGAAGAAGCGATCAGTCGGGAAGGCTGGAGCCAGGATCAGTGGAGATGCTGGCAAGAAGAGCGATTGGCGTATGTGCTCCACCACGCAGCTACACAGGTGCCATATTATCGAGAGCAGTGGGCCGCGCGACGTCGCGGCGGGGATAAGACCTCATGGGAGTATTTGGAGAATTGGCCGATCCTGGAAAAAGATGCAATCCGAGAGAACTCGTGTGCATTCGTGGCCAAGAACTGTGATGTGCGAAAGATGTTCCACGAACAGACCAGCGGGAGCACCGGAAAGCCATTGAGTTTGTGGGCGAGCCGACAAACAGTGCGCACAATCTCAGCCTGGAGTGAAGCTAGGATTCGCTACTGGAACAGAGTATCTCGTCATGATCGATGGGCGATGATCGCCGGCCAATTGGTCACTCCCGTGAGTCAGCGAGAGCCGCCATTTTGGGTCTGGAATCAGGGATTAAACCAACTCTACATGTCGTCTTATCACCTTG
Organism: Nitrospira sp.; assembly: GCA_019636835.1. Lineage (GTDB taxonomy): Bacteria > Nitrospirota > Nitrospiria > Nitrospirales > Nitrospiraceae > Nitrospira_D. The sequence continues at coordinate 950 of JAHBWU010000007.1, read as the reverse complement.
CTCCAGATCTCATGGGGGCATATCTTGATGCCCTCTCTCGCTATCGAGTGACCTATCTCTACGGGTACTCCTCCTCACTTTATGCCTTAGCTCAGGCAGCCTTAGAGGTAGGCCGAAAGGATTTGAAGATGACCGTCGCTTTAACAAGCGCCGAGCCTATCTATGACTATCAGCGGGTGGCCATTGCCGAGGCATTCGGTTGTCCTGTTCGCGAAACGTACGGTATGGCAGAAGTTGTTGCAATGGCTAGCGAGTGTACTGCCGGGCGGTTACATCTGTGGCCTGAAGTTGGATGGGTTGAAGTTATCCAGGATGGTCAGTCGGTACCCTATGGTGTCTCCGGCGATCTTGTGAGTACTGGGCTGTTGAATGCCGATATGCCACTCATCCGATATCGCCTTGGTGATCGAGGGATACTCGCGGAAAATACCGAGGCATGCAAATGCGGGCGTACTTTACCGGTGATGAGGTCAGTGGAAGGAAGGACCGGAGATGTACTCTATACCAAGGATGGGAGACGCGTCAGCAGATTTGGTCAGGTATTTAACGGTGTTCCTGGCATCCGTGAAGCCCAGGTCATTCAGGAATCACTCGACTGTGTGAAAGTAAGATTAGTGCCGACGCTGGACTTTGCTCCCCATCACGAACAATTAATTATACAAAGAGTTAAAGAAAGGATGGGAGACATAGAGGTTGTGATAGAGCAAGTGACAGAGATTTCTCGTGGAGCCAGCGGAAAGTTTCAGGCTGTGATCTGTAAGCTGCCACGAAAACTATAGAGCGATGATCAGTAGTGTCCGATAGAAACCGAGACTCATGCTCGAAAGGTCAACAACAGCGTGGCGTATCGTTGATATCGAGGTGTCTCCGATTTGAAAATAGCGTGAATATCTGGTGCTTTGTATTTCAATGATTTACGGCTAGATAAATGACGTTTTCTGATTCTATCG
>JAHBWU010000069.1 GCA_019636835.1 Nitrospira sp. | reverse complement strand
AACTTGAATATTCCCCGTAGCTTGCTACGGGGTTCGCCTCTGCATCCGAGAGGTCTGCGAAATTGAGTTCTGTGATACCCCGCAGCTTGCTGCGGGGAGCTTCATTAGCTACGAGCGTGTGAGCTATCGCTCCATGACTTGGTATCCCTAAGCTTGCTTTAGCAAAGTCTGATCTCTCATTGAGACTGTGGCGCTGAACCGATCATGATCTCCTTCGTGAAGAAGTTTTGGACGGCACTCCATGTCGGCTTTGTGGTGCTGAAGATACGTCTGTTCTTACGATTTACATCCTTGCCGAAAGTGCTCGATCAATTGAGTCCTCTCTCAAGGACGACCATACCTGATGACGTGGCGATGAGGTGTCTGGCGGGCCATATCGATCGCTGGCTGCGCTTGTTTCCGTACAATAGGAAAGGGAATTGCTTTCCACGTTCGGTGGCGCTTTATGGGTTTGCTCGACAGTTGGGATACCCTGTTGTATTTCACTGTGGGGTAAGAAAAGACGCTTCGAATCTCGATGGCCATGCCTGGCTCACATTAGGCTCCCATGTCTTTTATGAGCCAGGTAAACACTGGCAACTCTTCATCGTTACGTTTTCATATCCTCATGATGCAGAACGAGGCGTGAGCCAAACCTCTCCTATGTGACAACAACGCCACAGGCTGATGAAGCCAGGACCGTTTTTTATGCCTAAGAATGTCGTGATGAATCGCATCGGTCCCTTCTTCCTCACAATCCGCCGAGCGCTTGTGCTTGTGTGGCAAAGCGGCCCCACATTGACGATCGCCAGTATCGCGGTGAGGGTGATCCAAGGTCTACTCCCACTGGTGGTGCTGTATCTTACGAAACTGTTGATTGATGCCGTGACCGAAGGACTCAAGAATCCACCGGACGAATCTTCTCTGGCTGGAGTAACCGCGATTCTGGCGGGATTGGCCGGAGCCGCAGCGGTCAGTGCAGGGTTTTCCGCTGTGGCTGGCTTAATCTCTAAGATACAAGCTCAAGTCGTTACGGATCACATGTACGCATGCCTGCAGGCAAAGTCTGTCGAGGTTGATCTCGAGTACTATGAAAATGCGCGTTATCAGGACACGCTGCATCGCGCCCAGCAAGAAGCCCCCTATCGACCGACGGCCATTCTCAATGCCTTGCTCCAATTAGGGCAAAATGCTGTTTCCTTGCTCACGATGGGAGCCCTCCTATGGTGGCTGCATTGGGGTGTGCTTCCAATTCTAATCCTGACCGCTGTCCCATATTTCGTCGTCCGACTACAACAATCCAATCAGCTCTATGCTTGGGAGCGGGAACGGACGCCACTTCAACGGAAGGCTTGGTACGTCAATATGTTGTTGACACAAGTCGGTGCGGCGAAAGAGATCCGGCTGTTCGACTTCGGACCTCGGCTACGGCAATGGTTCCAAGATATACGATCGATGCTGCGTCGGGAGCGAATCGCGTTGGAGCGTCGTTGGGCGATCATGAGTCTTATGGCTCAAGTCATCGGTGTGGCCGGTGTATTCGGAATCTATAGTTTTGTCGCGGTGAGAACGCTTCAGGGGCAGTTCACGCTAGGCGATCTCGTCATCTGTTTTCAGGCCGTACAGCGAGCTTCTGGCTTCTTGGAAGGTTTAGGGCAGAGTGTGTCAAGCTTGTACGAGAGCAATCTGTTCCTCACCACGTTGGATGAGTTCTTGGGTGTTCAGTCTCGGTTATCCAAAGCAGCACACCCGAAAGAGTTTCCTCCTTCAATTGCACAGGGAATCATATTTGATCACGTGTCGTTTCAGTACCCACATGAAGCACGTGTGGCGATCCGAGACTTCACGTTTTCGATCAAAGCGGGTGAGCATGTCGCATTCGTCGGAGCCAATGGCGCCGGAAAAACGACACTGGTGAAGCTCCTGTGCCGGCTGTACGATCCGTCGGGAGGGCGCATCATGATCGATGGGACGGATCTTCGGGACTTTCCCATCGCTGATGTCCGTGGTGCCGTCAGCGGGATTTTTCAGGACTTCGTGAAGTTTCAGCTATCAGCGAAAGACAACATTGCCCTCGGCATAAGATCGCTCGACGTCGATCATTTCACCCTCACTCAGGCAGCTAAACAGGCCGGGGTACATAAGGCGATCGAACGGTTGCCGAAAGGATATGAATCGCTGCTCGGTAAGCTGTTCGACGGAGGTTCTGAGCTGAGCATTGGCGAATGGCAAAAGGTCGCGCTCGCCAGGGCCATACTTCGAGATTCACAGATTCTTATTCTGGATGAGCCAACCAGCGCAATGGATGCCAAGGCGGAAGCCGAACTGTTTGAGCGGTTTCACGAACTCGCCAAGGGGCGGACGGCGATCTTGATCAGTCACCGGTTGTCGACAGTGAAAATGGTGGACCGGATCTTTGTCGTTGATCAGGGCCACATCGTGGAGCAAGGAACTCACGATGAATTGATGCGTCAGCATGGATTGTATGCCAGTCTCTTTCTCACCCAAGCTCAGCATTACCAATAGCCGGGGTACCGACCGTCAAATTCAGCTCTGAATAGGGCCGGGATTCAAACTTTGCCATCGCGAAGTCGTAGACATCAACCGCCGGATAGTAATCGGCGTGCATGCACAGCAAAGGCATGCCGCAATCGGTGTGAATCGGACGGGTGTTCGACCGTCTTGGGCAGTAATCCCACCATGTCCCGAACCGTGGCAATCTGTTTCACATAGGTCTCACAGCCGGCACAGATAGCCAAATGCATGGCTATTTGACGCTTCCGCTCATCTCCGACATGTTCATCGAGATAGGCCGAGGCCCACTGCACGATTTCCCGGCAGGTTATCTCTGAGAGAGTCGGCGGCCCCTCTTCCTGTGTCATCGTAAAGACCTCTCATTCAGTGCTTATGACTAGGTCGGTCTTTACGGTGTTTCCTTACACGGTAGATTGCCCTTCCAGATAGGTCTCCACCGCCTGGCGCACTCGCTCTCTGGCCCGATGCAGCCTGACATACAGGTTCGTTGCGGTAATCTTCAAGATTTCGCAGACTTCATTTGCGTCGACTCCTTCGACATCACGCAGGATCAAAACTTCTTTCAAGGTCTTCGGCAACACCTCGATCGCCCGATACATGGCATTGACCGCCTGCTGTGACGCCAGGAGTTTCTCCGGCGTCTGGCCGTCCCAAGGTTGAGGCGGAAGGGCCCAGTGACCAGCCCATTCGCCGGACTGGTGAAACCGAGATGGATCAATCGTTTCGTCGCTGTCGTCATCGACAGACTCGAGAGAGGAGAAAGTCGTGTGCCGTTTCTCGCGCACCCCACGATCCTTGGCTTTATGGATCATGATCCCGATAACCCAGGTTCGCAGCGACGATCGTCTTTCGAATCGACCGAGCCCTTCGATGACCGCCATCCAGGTATCTTGGACCACTTCTTCCGCTACTTCCCGATCCGCCACATAACCCATCGCCATTCTGATCAAAGCACTGTGGTACCGCATGACCAATTCATCAAACGCCCCGTCCTCTCCTTGCCTGAGCCGCGCCAGGAGGGCGATTTCCTCGTTTGCCACAGCATCTGATTGAGTCAGCTTCAGCTTCCGGCTCGCAACCATCCGATGACTCGAAAACTCCGTGACGGTACTGGCATCAACGTTCATGACCGGCCTCCAATCTGGAGCAGCTCCGTCACAAGGGCCGGAACGCTCATTAAAGTGACGTGTGAATGGGGAAACGCATTGAGAACTTCGGCTCCCCGCCCATCGATGTAATCGACATGGGAGCAATCTAAGAACACGGCTTTGTGCTTACGAAGGTAGGCACGGCATTCCCCATCAAGCAGGGCCGCCCATTGCTCCGTAATCTTGCCTTCCAGCTTGAGCAGGACATCGCACCCGCTTTCCTGAATTTTTGTAATCTTCAACATCGTTCATCTCCTCCTGCCTCCGCGTATGCCCACTCAGTGAGCAACCGAAATGCCACAGAGCAATGAGACGACAAATGTGATGCAAGCTATTGATCTATTAAGATTGTTCAGTACAGCGCCGGCAGGAGATGAAAACAGCAGAGAGAAGATGATTCCCAACATATTGGGCAGTCCCAATATGTTGGGAAAATCTATGGGGAATGGGAACGGAACTGCGTCAGTCCAGCAAAGCGGCCAGCGCCGCGTAGTTGATCGAGGATCTCACTCGATCAAGCCAGGCCTTACGCGCTGCTTGTTCAGGGCGCTGCAAAACATTTTCCTCGTTCTGCGTTGACACCGATACGGCAATCACCTGGATCTTCCCCGATTGATTCCTGCTGGGAAAAGTCGGATCCATCTTGTAGGCAAGCGCCTGCTCTGCCGGGCCGGGTTTTAGGTTGGTCAATTCATAAACACCCAGCAGTGCTTCTCCCTCCAGCGCGGCACGTTCCATATGGTCCTTGCGAATTTGGTCGGCGTCCTGCAACAAGTCCTTGGCTTGGGCGCGCAACCGAAGCGCTGCCATTTCATTATGACTCGCCGATGCCTCTCTCTCCAGTCCACGACTTTGTTCCCGTATCTCACCTACTTTCCCCTGGTCATCCATGCTGAGTTCTTGCAGTTCATCGACCTGAGCCTCCATCGTCTTACGGGCGGAGCCATCGGTATCAACCCACACCGCAGGCAGCGCAAGTTGCTGAGCCGTAAAGGACGCCCGATAGGCACGGTATTCGTTGAGCAGCTTTGTGAGGTGTGTGTCTCGTGCTGCATTCTTAGATTGCGCCGCATGAATGTCTGCAGTCAGTCGCCTCATGTTCTCCACATACTGGTCGGCGCCGGCTGGATCGGTCTTTCTCAGCAATGCCGCAGTCCGGTCGATCATGTCCCGATCGGGAGCTTTACGTGAAGCCGTGGCGTTGCGCCAATCAGCCAAGGCCTTTTCGCGGGCAGCTCCCACACGATCGAGCCGATCGCCCAGGGTTTGAGGAACCCATGGCAGGCGCCCATTCTTCGAGATCACAACCCACCCGTTGTATTCGGGATAACCACCTATTGTGCCGGTGAGCTTCGGAATCTCGTCCTGGCCCATGAACATGTCCTTCGAGAGGTGGTTGAAAAAGACGCTGACCCTGGCGATCGATCCGCCCACACGGTCAGCCTGGGAGACAATCCCGCATTCTCCTTTCCAGATCCAGATGCCTACCGACGTCTGTTCTGGGTAGGCGTGCACAATCAACCGCGAGTCCATCGGTTCATAACGGTTGGCAGCCATCGTGGTCCGCATGCGGACAGGAACAGGCGGATTCAGAAACTCCTGAGACTGTTTGACAATGGTTTCGGCGGCGCTCATGGCCTTGAGGTGACGCGCCCATCGTTTGTCGGTTACGGGCCCCTCGTTCTGATGCGAGGCCCAACACTGCACCTGCGCGTGGACAAGGGTTGTCTCGCTGAAGGTCATTAGCGCGATCGCGAGGAGGGCGGCACGCGATGTATGGATGATAGAGAATGAAACGGGCATGAAGTCCTGAATCGTCTCGTCGAGAAAGCGCAGTTCGATCAACTGGGCCTGCTGATACCCAGTTTCTTCATACGGGCTTCCAGTGTGGTGGGTTTCAGTCCGAGAATCTCGGCAGCCCCCTTGTCTCCGCTGACACGCCAGTTGGTCTGTTCCAAGATATCACGGATGTGCTGTCGTTCTATTTCTTCAAGCGTCAAGGATTTCCCGTTTCCGGAGACCTTGCCGCTTGTCGGTGACAGCCAATCGATCGGCTCCAATTCCGGTCCTTCACTTAAAATCACCGCCCGTTCTATGATGTGCTCCAGTTCGCGAATATTCCCCGGCCAGGAATAACGTTGCAAGGCCGTCATCATTCGTTCGGGAATCCGATCGATCTTCTTCCCGAAATTCACCGCATGTTTCCGCACAAAATACTGCGCCAGCAACGGAATGTCACCTTCCCGCTCGCGTAAGGCAGGAAGATGAACAGGGAACACATTCAAACGATAGAAGAGATCGAGCCGGTATTGCCCGGACTTCGAGAGCTGCTCAAGATTGCGGTTCGTGGCGGCGATCACGCGCACGTTCACCTTAAACGTCTGAGTCCCCCCGACTCGTTCGAATTCGCCCTCCTGCAAGACACGCAACAGTTTGGGTTGCAGATCGAGAGGAAGTTCGCCGATCTCATCCAAAAAGACCGTCCCTTTATCGGCCACTTCGAAGCGACCCACCTTCTTCGTCAATGCGCCCGTGAAGGCGCCTTTCTCATGGCCGAACAATTCACTCTCGATCAAACCGGAGGGGATGGCGGCGCAATTCACCTTGACCAGCGGTTTGTCCTTCCGAGGGCTCAAGTTGTGAATGGCTCGCGCAATCAGTTCTTTGCCGGTACCGGTCTCGCCTGTAATCAGCACAGTGGAATCAGTCGGCGCCACACGCTCAACGTTCTTCAATATCTTTTTGAGGGAGATGGATGAACCGATCAGTTCCTCAAAATTATGGCTGCCTTTGATCTCTTCTTGGAGGTAGATATTCTGCGCTTCCAGGCGTGCCTTCTCCTGCTCGATCAACACCTGTTCAGTGATGTCCACAAACATCGTGCGGGTGTAGGTACCGCTTGGGTCAGGCCGCGACCACCACTTGATCCACAACGGCTTGCCGGTGTCTTTCCGACGCAGCTCCAGCACGATCCCGCTTGTGTCGACACCCTTGCCGATGGAGTCGAATGCTTCGTTCAACCGTCGCTGAGCCTCCGGCGTGTCCGGAATGAACGAGGCTCCATACAGGTCGTTCACTTGATCCGGCGTGATCCCGAGGGTCTGCATCGCCGTCTTGTTGGCGCGAATGAACTTGGAATCCAAGCCTTCATGCACATAAGCGATCGGCGCTTCGTCGAACAGATCACGCAGCCGCTCTTCATTCTCCTTAAGTCGTGTATCCATCCACTCGCGTTCCAATTCGGCGCCGACCCGCACCCCAAAGATCTTGAAGACGGACAGCACACGCGGATCATCGTGCATCGGCTTGGTATCCATGACCGCCAGATGCCCCATCACGGCACCGGAGTGGTCGGACACCGGAATCGCCAGATAACTTTCAATGCCTAACTTAGCGAGATCTTCCCGATGATCGGGAAACAAATCCTGTACTTTCTCGGGAAACAGACACACTTCACCGGCCAGCACGCGTTCACAGGGCGTATGGGGAAGATCATATTCGAAATTGTCGAGAAATCCGTCGCCCTTCCAAAAGGCTAAGGTACGCACGCGAGTCCGGTTTTCTCCGACGAACCGGGACACAAAGGCATACTTAGTTTGCAGTGCTTCCGCCAAACTTCGGACCAACGAAGGGAAAAAGGCCGCGCCGGTCACTGCGGCTGTGCCCTCGTCGATCTTGCGTAATATCAGCTCGCTCTTACGCAGGGCGCGCTCGTACCGAAGCCGCTCGAACTCCGCGGAGGCGCGCATCGCAAAGATTCCAAGGATCGACGTTGCTCGCACAGGATCCGGCATGGACTTCGAATCCATGATGGCCAGATGCCCCAGAACGCAATCGTTGTAATCCACAATCGGCACACCGCAGTAACTTTCGACCCCGATCTCCTGAATCATTTGCACATGGGGATATAGCGTACGCAGGTGATCCGGATGGTGCACACACGCCTTGGTCAGCACTGTTTCACATGGGCCTTTCAGGGGCACATCAAACGGTGGAAGCGGACTTCCTTTTCCCCAAGCAGCTTTCGAGCGAAACCGACTTCCGTCGTCGCTAAGCTCGGATATGTAGGCGTAGTCCACATTAAGCGAGGTTGCCAACTCATGCACGAGCGATGGAAAGAACTGTTCGCCGACCTTGGCTTCCACCCCCTCAAGAATTCGGCGAAGGATTGCCCCAGTCTCGGACGGTTCGCCACTTTCTTGACCCTGTGTCGGCACAGACTGTCTTTCTGGAGGCAGCATTGTACTCACTCGGCAGCTGGAAGGATTAAGCATGGAACCACGGCGATAGAGTCTAGCACCGGAGGGGAAAACGTGGCAACGCGAGCAGACGCGGCCGAGCTGCAGCAGGTGGTTCATAGCGAAGAGTCAGAACGCTTCAGCTTGAGAGTGCCGACGTGCTAAGATGCGTCTCGTGATGAGCGCACATTCATGCCGACGGTTCTGAGGGTTGGTTCCTACCGGCTCTTCTTTTACGCAGGCGATCGAGATGAACCACCTCACATACACATCGAACGGGAAGAAAAGGTGGCGAAGTTTTGGCTTGATCCAATCCGGTTGCAAGAAAGCGGTAGATTTTCACGTCCGGAAATCGGCCGCATTCACAAACTCGTAACCGAGCATCAGGACAACCTTCGGGAGGCGTGGGATGAATACTTCGGCGGTTGAGATTTCGGTGCCGGTGGCGGAATCAGTCAGAGTGACGGATGACGCACTAACTGTGGAACTTAGCGACGGAAGGAGCTTGTCCGTGCCGCTCGCCTGGTTCCCTCGACTAGTCTACGCGACACCTGCAGAACGCAAAAACTGGCGATTAATTGGCCGAGGGCACGGCATTCACTGGAACAAACTCGACGAGGACATCAGCGTCGAAGGCCTCCTGGCCGGCAAACCATCCGGGGAAAGTCATGCCTCGTTTAAGAAATGGCTCTCTACACGCAAGTGTAGTGGTACACGTGGTTCTGCTCGGCGTACCAGGAATGGCCATCAGTAACTACCTGCGTTAACTTTTCCATGCCGCCGCCTTTAGCGATCGCCTCCGCGAGGCCACGCAACCCCTCGCAAGTCTCAGAGGAGACTCTGCCATCCACACCACGACGGAGAAAGAGAAATGAACGAGCTTTGAAGGAGCATCTACAATTTTTGACAGAGTTGCTGCTATGCAATCAAATATGCCTCTTTGAAACTTAGCGAGACGAAGCGATCTAGATTTATGGGTACATCGAGGCATAGAATGGCTCCCTGTTTTCGATCCCATCACCACAAGTAAAGTTACATTGGCATGTCTCCTTTGAGAATTTTGTGTCTCTTTAGCCTCTTGTCAGTATGTCTACTCACTTCAGCATGTGGGTTTAAGAGCACAACATTCGTTGGTGTCCATGGCACAGGAACACCACAGAAGATGTACGGGGTTGTTGCTCAATCAGCTGTTGAGCCTATTGATCAATTCCTGAAAGAGTGGATTCGCCAGTGGGAAAATGGGTCCAGTGAATCATGCTACCAGAAATTTGGAGATTCTATTAAGGGGGAATTGTCACAGGTAAAGTTCGAGGAGATGGTTGAGGATCTAAAGAACCGTTACGGCGAGCCACAAAGCATTGCCCATCTGGAACAGCCAGTGGTCCAGATACTTCCTGGAAGAGATGAGGCATTGTTCGAAAGGAGCACAGAAGCAGCGCTCAAGTACTATTCGTATGTGGGCACGAGCTACTTGAATCAACGATCAGGCAAAAATCTCGTCTACGTTTTCTTCGTGGGAATGAAGAACAGTCAGCTAAGCATTCTCGGTTTCTCAATCTTCGAGCAAGCTCGCAATCTCCAAGAAAAACCAACCAGGATATACGGGTTCGGAATTCCTCCTTAGCGCCCGGCGAGGATTCGGTTTATCTGGTTGAATGATGGTCAATTGTGTTCTCTCTCATTGACCGGACCAGACAAACAAGACACACCCACTCCCCAGAACAACCGTTATCACCGTCGGACCTGATGACTAGGCCGTCGCGCTCTCCTGAATGCGGTAGCGCTGTTTGATGGCAGTCACGACCTGTTTCGCTTCTGCTTCGTCAAGGCCTGCGCCGAATCGATAGGTTTTTTTGCCATGATCAAAGGTGATCACCCCGCCGCCGATTCCCCACAATTGAAGGCTGGACGAGAATTCCAACGGATTGAACGCGATTTGTCCGACGCGAAGATCCCGCATCTGAAGGAGATCATATTCCTTGTCAAATCCAAATCCTCCGATGTCGCGCCGGATTCTGAACCTCTGCCCGTGCACGTTGACAATTTCCTTCCCCAGCACCTGCCACAACCACGCGTAGATGGCGAACACTCCACTGACCGTCCAGACCCCAAACCATGTCAACATGAAGAATTCTCCCTCAGGCGGGGCATCGCCGTTCAGAAACTGAATGGCGACCATGACTTCAGCCACTGCCCAACCACAGATCCAAAACCCCAGAAGGCAAATCACAAACCAACTGCGTCGGCAAGGCATGACGATGCGTAGCCCCTGCGGGGTATCCGCAATAGTGATTCGAGAGTCAGCTGGATGTGTCTTTGCCATCGGGTTCACACTCTGAAATGATCGGCATTATTACATGGATGACTGGTGAGTCCCACAAAATATAGAGCTGAATCGATGAGTCTTCTTTGATGTTGAGGAGGACTCATCGAGATCTCATTGATTTCTCCTGACCTACTTCTTAGAATCCGTCACCTCATGATCAAGGTCATTACCGCCGTCCTTACGATTTGCCTCGCGCTATTTCTGGCCGGCTGTCCCGCCAGACCTCGTCCATTGAGCCAACCTGAAACCATTGTCGCTGAAGGGGCATATGTGCATGAAAAATCAGGCATGACACTCCCTCTCATGGTAGGAGACTATCGACGAACTGAAGTCATCCGATACGATCAGCAGAGTCTCGATGTTAGTGCGGGGTACGACTTACACGATGGTCAGCGCAAGATTGCCGCAACTGTTTATGTGTACCCTGCTCCGTCGCTTCTTTCGATTGGGTCTCTCACAAACACCATCGCTTCAACAAGAGCGATCCTGACGAAAAGAGAGTTTGAGGCACGAAAGCAGGAAATCCTACACTCACATCCCGGTGGGAAACTGATTGAGGACACCGAAATATCGATTCCGATCGGCGGGGCACCCCGTATCGGCAGGATAGCCACTTTTGAATATGAACAAAACTTTGCAGGGCAATATCAGATGGTACGATCGCATCTGTGCATGTTCAATTTCGTCGGTGGGAAATGGGCGTTAAAGTACCGGATTACTTACCCCAAGAATTTGGAAACCGCCAGCGAAATCGACGCCTTTCTCCAGGGCGTCCCATGGAATGTCCCTCAGGACTGAGCGTGGGCACAAAGACAAATACATTCGACAGACAACCGACGAGATAGTAGTTCGTGTCGAGCGGCTTCGTCCGGTATTCATCCGACGGCATGGTTTGCCACAGCTTGCTCAGAACGGCGGTATTTTGAAACCGTTATTCCCGCGATGCCCCAATTATCAGGGTCGACCTCCTCGATCACGACGAAGGTCTGGGTGGGGTTTTTGTTCAATACCTGAGCCAGCAGGTCTGTAACTCCCTTTATCAGCGCCGCTTTCTGTTCACGCGTGACCCCCTCGCGTGTCACCTGGATAAGAACATAAGGCATGATAATCTCCTTTCTTGTAAGATCCCGAGCGCTCGACTGAGCGCTCGGGACTGCCTGTCACCATTTTCCGGCATGCGCGCCGCCGTCGACATGCAACACTTCACCGGTCACGAACGTCGCGTCGGTGAGATAGAGCACGGCATCAACGATCTCCGAGACTTTCCCGATTCGCTGGATTGGATGGAGTGTCTTCAAGAACCCATGAGTCTCCGGCTTGTGCATGGGCGTATCGATGATGCCGGCGCCGATGGCGTTGAATCTGATGCCGTTGCCTGCAAACTCAATCGCGAGGGCGGCGGTGACGGCATTCAGTCCTCCTTTCGTCAGTACCGGGAGCGCGGCAGACACACCCGCAACCGGTTGGTCAGCCAACGTCGTGGTGATATTGACGATATGGCCTGCCCCCTGTCGCTTCATCTGCCGGACGGCCTCTTGAGTCACATAGAGGAATCCCGCTAGATTCGTCGAAACCAGCCGCTCGAAGTCGTCTCGTGTATAGTCCGTGAACGGCTTCGGGATAAAAATGCCGGCATTGTTTACCAACAGATCCACCGAGCGGAATCGCTGAACAGCAGTCTCAATAATTCGGTGCGCGGTATCCGGATCGGCAATGTCGCCATCCACGAGAGCTAAGTCCTCCGAGGCGACCAACGTACCGGCCTTCGTAACATGTCTCGAGTTGGCCACGACGCAGTAGCCTTGCTCGAGCAGCGCCGTGGTCAGGCCAAGTCCGATCCCGCTGGATGCTCCGGTGATGATGGCAGTCTTCGTCATTGTCATGATGCAACTCCTTTCCATAAGAAAATAACTATGTCTTCTGCGCATCAAGGTAATACGTGTACTGACATATGGCAATATGCTATCTTTTGGTAAGGCGATATTCGACTTTCCGTTTGGTAAGTACCGCTAGCCGATCGCGAGAGGTATAAGATGGCCGTCAAACGACGAAGATCCAGCGTGTCGCCGCCACCGCAAGGTTGCCCCCTTACAACCTGCATGCAGTTTCTGAAAGGGGCCTGGACACCGAATGTGATCTGGTATCTGCGAGGGGGACCTCGTCGGTTCAGCGAATTACTGGCTGATATTCCGGGTGTGTCGCCAAAAGTCTTTTCAGCACGGCTCAAACGACTGGAGCGGGACGGTATTTTGACGCGTCACGTCATGCCCACGTCTCCGCCGACCGTCGAATATTCATTAACCGACTTGGGCCACGAACTCACACCAGCCATTGATGCCATCGTGCAAGTCGGACACAAACTCAAACGAAGATGGATACCGTAATGATCACAAACCCCGTTTCTCAACATGCCACGAGTCGCCCATACGACTGTTGGCCGTTTGCTTCTTACGATCTCTGAAACCGTAGTGAGGCAAGATGGACTGAGTGGTACCCAGTGCCTGTAAGCCAGACGATTCGGTAATGGCAGAGACTGTTTCGCGTCGCGTGGAGTCGTCGGTTCAGTGAGCCGGAATAGTCGGGCCGATTTTCTCGAGGATGACTTGTTTAACCTGCTTCGCGAAGCGTTTGGAGACTTCCAGGTTTCGCATGACATGGCCCGACTCTGAGACATTGTACGTGGCCGGTGGGACCTGTGTAGTGATCGTGGCCTCAAAGACGACTGCCAGCATCTTGCTCGGTTTTCCGGTCTTCCGGTCGACTCCATAGGCTTCCTTCAGCGAGACTTTCGGCAACACTTCGACATCTGCACTCGCCGCGACATGCGGCTTTAACAAACCGGATTGATTCTGATTTTTCTCGATAAGTCTGATGATGGGATCGGCTTCGAATTCATTTCGAATCTGTTCCGCCACCACCCCTTTTGATCGCTCTGCTTTCTCCATTTGTGCATCCAGCAACGGTGGGGCGAGGCTGACATAAATGGGATCCGACGGCTGCCGTTTCGGCGTCCGACTTAGCTGTTCAAGTTGGTTTGCCTGCTTCGCGCCGATCTGTTCTGCAATCTCTTGTGTGGCAGCCTGCCGCTTAGCCATCGGATCGTCGGCATCGTGGATAGTGGTTTTGCCGTTCTGGTCGGTCTCATACACGAGTGTCTTGGCGCCATGTTCATCAACGCGATAGACCTTCTTCTCGCCGTTCACGTCGGCCGTATAGTAACCGCCGGAACAGGCGGCGATCGTGAAAAAGGCGGCGGCGAAACAGGCAGACATGATCATCTGTATAAAGCGACGAGATTTGACGGCCATGAGGTGTGCTCCTTTTCCTCTCTCCGTGCGGTGAAATCAGACATGAAAGTTCTATGCAATGAGATAAGTGTAGCAGCACCAAAACCGCCGTCTAAGCCATTGAGTCATCGTCGCGAATAGACTTAAGAAAACGACCGAGCTTGCCGATTCTTAGAGAAAGAGTGCTCACGCGGGTTTAGAGGAATTCTTTGACACTCTTCCCCTTGGAACGTAGCTTGTAGTCGAACGTATTCTTCCTTCACCGCTTATTGCATTGAACAAATTTGGAGAGGTGAGACGTGGAACTGTTGCTATCGGCCTTGATCACGATGATCGTAGCAGGCTGTGTAACCAGACACCGCGGATGCTTCATTCCGGCGGTTAAGCCGATCCGCTTTCGTAGGTAACTGTGCCTCCTGATTCAAGCCCATGACTCGAAAACGCGTTGTCATCATTGGGGGCGGGTTTGGAGGCATGACGGCTGCGCGCTTCCTGCGCGATGCCGAGGTCATTTTGATCGACCGCACGAATCACCATGTCTTTCAACCCTTACTCTACCAAGTGGCAACCGCCGCATTGTCCCCAAGCGATATTGCATGGCCCTTACGCACGCTTTTCCGATCACAGTCCAATGTTCGTGTGGTGATGGATGACGTGGTAGCGATCGATCGGACCGCTCGAGTGGTCCAACTTCGGGACAGCACCCCCATTTCCTTTGATGCCTTGATTGTCGCACCGGGCTCACGCCACGCCTATTTCGGGCACGATGAGTGGGAGCCGCTGGCTCCAGGACTCAAGACCATGGCGGATGCCGTCCAATTGCGAGAACGGATGTTGCTCGCATTTGAGGTGGCGGAACGACAACGGGCCGAGACTGGCATGCAGAATCGCCTTACCTTCGTCATCGTTGGAGGTGGTCCCACGGGAGTCGAGCTGGCCGGTTCTCTTCTCGAAATTGGAAGAAAGGCCATGGGGCCGGATTATCCTCACTTGCGCTTGGATGATCTTTCGATCATCCTCGTCGAGGCTGGTCCTCGCATTCTGCCTGGATTCGACGCCAAGCTGTCGGCAAAAGCGCTGACGGTGCTTCAACGTATGGGCGTGACAGTCAAACTCAATAACCCGGTAACTGCGGTCCGTCCCGATGGGGTCATGGTCGGCAACAAATGGGTCATGTCTACCAATGTAATCTGGGCGGCGGGTAACAAAGCGTCACCCTTGTTAAACACGCTGGCGGCTGATCAGGATTCATGCGGCCGGATCAAGGTCCAACCGGACCTGACGATCCCAGATGAACCTTGGATCTTCGTCATTGGTGACGCCGCCCATTGTCTTGGCCGTGATGGCAAACCCTTACCGGGCATCGCTCCAGTTGCCATGCGAGAAGGACGGTATGTTGCGGATCTTATTAATCAGAACCTTGGTCCGGATCAGCGTTCATCGTTTACCTATACGGATCGTGGCATGTTGGCTACGATTGGCCGCGCTCAAGCCGTCGCTCAGATCGGCCCAATCCACGCATCCGGCCCCTTTGCCTGGGCGCTCTGGTGTATCGTTCACATTTTTTTCCTCATCGGGCTCAGAAACCGGATACGCGTGATGTCGGAATGGACATGGTACTACCTTACCTTCAAACCGGGTGCGAGATTGCTATTTGAGCAACCTTCCGGTCAGTGCCCTATGCCGAACAGAGACCATGTACGAGAAACCGCTGTTGAGAATCGCCCATCGTCACGTCGTGCGGCGTAACATCAGAGATTGTTGGACCAGTTCACTCTCCATCCACCCATCTCGGATCATTCGTTGGAAATGCCTTTCGTAGACTTTCGGTAGCGTCGTCACCAATCCCAGTCCAATACAGTTAGATAGTGATTTCTTGGGTCTTCCTTATCTTGGCCAAGCACGATAAAGTGCATGGCATGGCTGAAAGCCTAGGATCTACTATGCGTGAGGTCCGACAGCCGGTTTTACGATTCCCGTTCATCGCTTAATCACGCGGATAGAGTCGGGAAAACACAAAGCAAACTATGTTCGAAGTCCGACACTGCTATAGGCTGTGGAAGGTTGCACTGCGCGACGAGAGCAAGACGCATGCGCTCCGCAGCAAGCCGACAGGAACATACCTTCGCAGAGCACGGTAGAATGGCTGGCAAGCAAATCGTCATTATTGGCGGTGGGTTCGGAGGGTTAATGGTTGCGCGTTCCCTGCGCCATGCCGACGTCACCCTCATTGACCGCACGAATCACCACGTCTTTCAACCCCTGCTCTACCAAGTAGCCACCGCTGCGTTGTCGCCCGGTGACATTGCTTGGCCACTGCGGACGCTCTTTCGTTCGCAGCGTAACGTCCGCGTCATGATGGATGACGTCGTATCGGTCGATCGAACGACTCGAATGGTCAGTCTGCGGAATAGTTTGCGGATTGCCTTCGATATCCTGATTGTCGCTCCAGGTTCGCGCCACGCCTATTTCGGACACGACGAATGGGAGACGGCTGCTCCCGGACTCAAGACGATGACCGATGCCGTCCAGCTTCGAGAGAAGATGTTGCTCGCGTTTGAGGACGCGGAAAGGCGGAGAACCTCGACCGGCGTCCGGAGCCAGCTGACCTTCGTCATCGTCGGAGGAGGGCCGACCGGGGTTGAATTAGCCGGTGCGCTGGCCGAGCTCGGTAGAAAAGCCATGGGACCGGACTTTCCAAGTTTGCGCCTTGAAGACCTTTCAATCATGCTCGTGGAGGCCGGTCCACGCATTCTACCGGGGTTTGATGCCGAACTTTCCGCAAAGGCCTCCGCCGCGCTTACTCGCATGGGCGTGATGATCAAACTCAGAAACCCCGTGAGCGCCGTCCATGCCGACGGTGTGAGGGTTGGACAAGAATGGATTCCCTCGACGAACGTCATTTGGGCGGCGGGCAATCGAGCCTCTCCCCTTCTGAGCACCCTCTCGGCTCCACAAGATTCCTTTGGCCGGATCAAGGTTCGACCGGATCTGACGATTCCAGACGATCCATGGATCTTTGTCATCGGTGATGCAGCACATTGCGTGGACCACGGTGGGAAGCCGTTACCGGGAGTGGCGCCTGTCGCGATGCAGCAGGGACGATATGTTGCCGATCTAATCGATCACGATGTCCCCTCAGAGCAACGATCACCATTTGTTTACAAAGATCGTGGCATGCTGGCTACGATTGGACGAGCACAAGCCGTGGCTCAGTTCGGGCCAATCCGTGCTTCGGGACTCTTTGCCTGGTTGCTCTGGTGCATCGTACATATTTTCTTCTTGATCAGCTTCCGAAACCGACTTCGAGTTATGTCTGAATGGGTCTGGTACTACCTGACTTTTAAGCCAGGAGCGAAGTTGATTTTTGAGCGGCCTGCTACTGCTCGTAGTATACGGTCAACAGATCATGGGCATGAGTGAGTCGTTAAAAACTGCATGTAGTGTTATAAAAAACCGTCTTACTGCAGGTGGGGCGATTCGGCAAAATCATCCATAAACCCGGAAACTCAGCTGAGAGACCAGACTTTTACTAAACCTACCAACTGCATAGTATTCTATTTTCGAATCCCCTTCCTCTAATGTGATCTATAGCATTCGATAAAGTTCGTAAATCATTACTTTTCAATATGTTACATGCGATGAAGTATTCCCATTTGACGATATAAGAATCATGATGAATGCCTCTTTAGTTTGGTCTTTCCACCTGCCAGGGTAGTAGCCTAACTCCCCCTCCTGTATTACCGTTTTCCTCATCGTTCAGACTTTCCATGAAAGGAGAGAACATGCCCCCAGGACTCCTATCAAAAATTGGCATCGACTGTATGCTTTCAAAGGGAGGCAACGGCTTGAGTGGTGATGGCTGCGTGTATGAACTATCAACCTCTCACCCTGTCATCCTAAATCCTGAAAAGCTACGCCCTGGGGATTATGTCAAGCTCCGCCTGTGGTTCCCGGATGAAACCGCTTATAGTGTGATCGAATTAGCCGAGGTTCAGTGGGTCAAGAATGAGTGGATCAAGATCGAGCTCCTTCTTGTTTCACCCAAGGACCAAGCGAGGCTCAGACAGTTCGTGACTTCAGAAGGAAATCACTTGCCGGTATCAACCAGGATAGGCGAACAAATCATGATTCGCGCATGACTGCAACTGCTACGCTCAGCAGCCGTCAGACTAGGAAAACTACCACCTTGTCATCAACAAAAGCGTTTGGTGGAATAATACATGGGTGAAGGTAGTTGCTTGCGGATGCCCACCCGTCAGCAGCAAGAGATTTCTTCTCCTTCCAGAAGAAATCTACCTTCACCCATAATTTTGCCGCTTCCAAGATGAGGACCATGGGAGCAACCATGGTTAATGTGAACCATGTACGGCTCTGCACCAGCTATGCGCTGAAATCAATCATCCACTTTGGCTCGGGATGATCATACATTCATGGTATTTCCACTGGCACCGATGTAGCCCTATTCTGACACCAGATCAATCACAACATAGTTATGGAAATGAATGGGGGGCGGATTATGGAAAAACAACTCAACCGGCTAGGACCTATCCAACAGAACCTTCACGGAAAAGCCTGTCCCTTCTGTGGAGGAAAGACCTACCAACTCGTCCTCCGAGCTTCCGGAACATCAGGCGACTCGAGCCTATTCGTTCGTTGCCGTCAATGTGGCCATCCGCGAAGCCTGGATACGGACTTCAATAGCGTCCTGTGGATCTGATTCGGCAGTTTGGCTTGGCTAACGAGAACGGAGGTCATTACATGCCGCTTTGGCTGACCTGCCCTCAACGAAACCGATTTGGAGATAGGGTTTAGTATTTAGCGAAGCATCACTCCTCTCTTGTACGCATCCTATAGGCTGAGGTATGATGCTCCCTTGTCGGTGAGTCCCGCCCTGGCGACGCTTTCCGCCGTGGATGCGGCATGATCCATTTTATTATGATGTGGAGAGGTGGCCGAGTGGCCGAAGGCAACGGTTTGCTAAACCGTCGTAGGGACAAAATCTCTACCGAGGGTTCAAATCCCTCCCTCTCCGCCATTATTTACAATAATGAATCAGCTACACATTTTCCGCGTCATGGTTCGGTCTTCAATAAGCCATGAGACGCAAAAAAGCGGATGAGCACGTCACACTGGGCGGGACACCCATCCGCTTTCAACCGATCAGTTGTGGGGACTGGGACATGCTTTGGCGTTTGTGGATCTCGGTGCTCACAAAGCCCTCACGCGCTCTTGGATGTTGTAGTTGTTCAATTGCTTCTGTGCCTCGTCATCCATCACCACAGTTTCTATCCCACACGCTTCTGCGTATACCCATCGCACAATACCCGCTGACACATACACCCATTTCCTTTTTTCCAGTCTGACTTTCAGTGAGCACACATCACCGATGTTCACCGGCAGATTGCCATGTAAACGCCAACCGGCATGAGAAAGATTAGTGACAGTTCCATACCCATTACGAAGCTCGACTTCATCTCGAACAGGACTGAAGACCGGAAAACGGTAGTGATGACGGAGAGCGAAGGACATCGGGATAAATTGTAGGAGGGCCGATGTTCAAACGCAAGGTGTACTGATA
>JAHBWU010000068.1 GCA_019636835.1 Nitrospira sp. | reverse complement strand
CCAGCGGTCGAAGCAGGTGGAGACGGCGGTCAGCACGTCGTCCAAGGTGGCGAAGAACCGGTTGTGCGTCGCCAGGCGGCGGGCCAGCTTCCAGACTCGCTCGACGGGGGCCAGTTGCGGACTGTACGGCGGCAGAAAGAGCAGGGTGAGTATGGCGCGATATTTTCGAAGCAACGGTTTGAGCAGGACCGCGTGGTGGTACCGGGCATTGTCCAGCACCAGCACCATACGCGTGTCGTGGGAGCGATGCCGCAGCAGCGTCTTCAGAAAGGTCTCGAACGTCACGGCATCGAACTTCTCGCACATGGAGCGCACGAACTTGCCGCTGCTCAGACTGACCGCGCCAAAGCAGGCCACCGACTTGCGGGTGGACGCATGGAGCAGGACCGGAGCCTTGATCTCGGGCGGCACCCACATGCGGCATCGGGTGCCATGTTGTTGGAAGTGGCATTCGTCCACGCTCCAGAGTTCAACGCCCCGGCATCGTGCCAGGCGGTGCAGTTTTTTTTAATGCCGCGACCTTGACCGGATCGGACTGGGCGACTTGGGGTCTGGGCCTGCGCAGTCGGAACCCCATGTGGCTGAAGATGCGTTGGCACTGGCGCACCCCCAGCCTCACCTTGTAGCGCAGGTGCAGATGCGCCGCGAGCAGCTTGCCGTCCCACAGATGACCGGCATGCCCGAATTGCTGAGGCTCGCGTCGCAGGTCACGCCCCAACGCCGCCCATTGCTTGGGGTTCAACGTCGCGGGCCGACCCGAACGCACCCCGTCGCGCAAGCCGGTCAGTCCATGGGTTTCAAAACGCGTCACCCAGCGCTGCACCGTCCGGCGATCTTCCCCAAACAAGTCGGCGACCTGTTGGCAGCTGTGGCCGCCGGTGACCAGCAGCAGCCCATGTAACCGATGGTCGTACCGCGACTCATCAGACCGAGCGATTTCCTGTTGGATGGCCAGGCGCATGACGTCGGCATCAGCAATGACCAATTTTCTCATGACCGTACCTCCGCATCGTGGACCCGTCATCAGTATACCCTAATGATGCGGCAATATATATGTCGCTATGTTTAGATGAGGATCGACTGGGTCAGCCAGTAAGCCTGGCAACAACTCAACGATCTTCTTGTTGGCCCGTTCCAGCGATTGGAAGGCTGCTAGATATCGTTCTTTTGGTTCTTCCAAGCGGCGCTGCCTGAACAATTCCTTGGCCTGTTTTGCATCCTTTAGAACTTCCTGCGGAGACCACTTACGGGCACCCTTCGGCCAACCCATTCAAGCGATCCCCATCCTGCGCAACTGTTCAAGGCGTGGGATAGGGAGTTTCATCACTTCTCCTGGCTCGAACTTCGTCAACCCGCCGGCATAGGTCCGACCACCACCGAGCCGGACATTCGCGTTCAGCCAACGAATAATCAGCGTCAGATCGGCTTCACAGAGCGGAATGAGCGGATAGAGCCCATGGGCAATATTCAGAATTCTGGCTTCGCATGTGTTACGAACAAACACCGGAGCGCGTCGAGCCATGTATGTCATTAGGATGGGCGCAGGTGCCCGCAGGTTGACCCGCCACCATGGCCTACGATGCGTCGCAATATAACTATCCTTCGCTCCTTGCGACTGCGCCCACACCATAAAGGATTCGATTCGTTCACGTTCCTGCGCCAAAAACCGACTAAAGTCATTGGGAAGGTCCACGACGCGCCGGAGTTGACCGGCACCCATAAGCCGAGAACCGGAGGCTTGAATGAGTTCTTTCGCGCGCGTAACGGTGGGAACCAAGACGCAGGCGGGCAGCCCCTTCGCCTGCTCGCCGGCGATCCATACTTTGTTCATACCAGTTACCTGCCCGCGATGCACCTCGAACAACTCTCCAAGCTGGATAAAGCTCTTCTCCTCCAAATAGTTTGGATGGACCAAACGCGACCATTTGTCCTGGCGTTGGGCGCGCGAAAAAGTAATGTTCGTGCCACCCTGTAAGTTTCCTAGCTGAGCGGGAGATTGAACGCGGCGTATCATCAGTGAACGACGACGGGAACCGATTTCAAAACACACAATGGCAGCGCTCGTCATGGCATCAGGGAAAACCTGTGATGCTGTATCGATAAGATGCAACGATCGCCCGCCCATGCCGTTGATCAACATCGCCCGCGCTGTGGAGCCATAGTTCACGTCGAGCCATTCCGCGGCCGTAATGAAGCATCCGTAGTCGCCGGGAATCGCGAGTTGACGAGTCTTGAGAAGAAAATGGAGATGGAGTCCGGCTAAAGCGCTACCAGGCAATCCATATGTTTGAAAAGTTTCGGTATACCAGCGTTTCCAACGCGGTTCGATATCATGGTGGCGAACGTAGGGAGGATTGCCGATAAACAAGGTCCGGCCTGCGGAAGGCAGGTGGACCGAGCGGTAATCGTCTACAATGACCGAAACACGCCTAGCGAACCCTGCGAGGGCGATATTGGCGCGCAGAATATTTACAATGTGTGGATCTTTTTCAACGGCAACGATGTGAGCATCCGGAAAGGCCTGAGCCGCGGCGAGGACGAAGCGGCCGGAGCCGGCACCGGGATCGATAATGCGCTCAAAAGTTACCCCTTGCGTCTTGGCCCATGCCACCATCGCACGTACCACGTGAGGTGGCGTGAACGTCGCACCCTGAGCACGCCGCTGTTCGGCCGGCACTATTTGGCAATAGCTCTCTCCGAGCATGTCATACCCTGCCAATAGCCGCCTTCTGGTCGTATTGAGAAGCACATCTTGTGGACGGCTGTGACAGGACTGGAGCAAGCGACCGGCAAGTCGGAAGAGAGAATCTTGAGTGGTCGGAAGAACCATCGATTCGCAACCGCCGACACCCGAAAAAAGTCTCATAAAACGGGAATCGAGAAGCTCGGCGCAGTATGCCCAGGACAAAATTTAATGTCAAACTAAAAGTAGCCGATGGTTACATCGTGCCAGCTCTCAGGCACATGCATGGCTAATCCAACCCCGCAGCGAACTCCAACGGCAACGATCGACTTGAATGCCTACTTCAAGCGCATCGGTTACGAAGGAGCAGGCCGGCCGACGCTGGATACCTTGCGGGCCATCCAGCTCCGCCACACCGAATCCATTGCATTCGAAAATCTGAATCCGTTGATGGGATGGCCGGTTCGCCTGGATCTGGAGTCGCTTCAGCAGAAGTTGGTACGGGACGGCCGCGGCGGTTATTGCTTTGAGCAGAACCTCCTGCTCAAACATGTGCTCGACGCACTGGGGTTCCGCGTGACCGGTCTCGCCGCGCGCGTGTTATGGAACATGCCGGAAGGAGCCGTGCCACCCCGGAGTCATATGTTACTCCTGGTCGATCTCGACGAGAGGCGCTACGTCGTGGACGCTGGATTCGGCGAGGTAACGCTGACGTGCCCATTGCGGCTCGAAATCAATATTGAGCAAACCACCCCGCATGAACCGTTCCGTCTGGTGCAGGCCAGGGACGAATTTATCGAGCAAGTCAAAATTGGCGACAACTGGGTCTCGTTGTACCGGTTCGATCTGTCTGAGCAGTTCTTGCCGGACTATGAGATGGCAAATTGGTACATATCCACCCACCCGGAGTCCCGGTTTGTAACCGGCCTGCTTGCGGCCCGGCCCGCACCGGATCGACGTTATGGGCTGCTCAATAACCAACTGACCGTGCATCATCGGGCCGGCGGTAAAGATCGGCGCCTGATTACAAGCGTGATCGAAATGCCGGAAACACTCGCACGTGACTTTCGTATCGTTTTGCCAGACGCGCCGGAACTCGATGCGGCACTGGCACGGCTGATAGCGAACGCGCCATGATTCATGACTTCTTAAGAATTCTATTGGAACCTGACCTCGCGATGAACACAGGGCGACCGGCTGTCAGTGTGAGGGAGGATTTTGCAGGAGGTGAACGAATTCCTGTAGCTCGCGGCTGTTCAGATCGGAGATGGCCCAATGGGTCATGCCGGACTGGGTCCAACAAACCAGATGGTAGCCCTGGTGAGCTATCGGTCTTGTCTCTACCGTGGCGGCAGACGGCCAGAGAAAGACATTGATGACATGTTCCCGCCGTTTGTACACCAGCCCGGCAACCGCCCGACCGTTCACATAATCGAGTCTGCCTCCGACCAGCGGAAACCCTTGTTCGGTCAGATCAGCAACGGATGGGGCGAAATCGAGCTTGCCGGTGAACCAAGGCTTGACCACGTGCCGGTCGGAAGACGGGATGTCTACCAGATGGCTGACCATCAGCGAACGTACGTGACTGGCAGTGACTTCTTCAATCAATAGGTGATCTGCCGTTTCAGCTGGTAAGAAAAGTGCCACGCGCCACGTGAGGACACTCACAAACGCAAGGGAAGCCGCGACAGCAACCCAGCGCCATTGCGGTAAACCCATGAGCGATTTCCGGGTGGGCGTCGGTTTGAAGGATGATCGAACTCTGTTCCGTAGAGCCAGGGGCGCCGTCCGATAGAGCGAACCGGTTCGTAATGCCGTTCGCAGCACCCGATGACTGTCGAACACAGTCGAGCAGGCCGGACAAGTCTGGAAGTGCTGTTCGATCTCCCGGTTGCGGATCGGATCCAATTCTCCGTCCACATAACCGTCAATGAGCATCCGGACTTCCTGGCAATTCACGTCAACGTTCCTTGTTCATGCGGGCGGCAAGCGAGAGTTTCAACCGACCTCGTGCACGGGCCAGACGAGACATGACCGTCCCCGGTGGAATACCCGTAACATCGGCGATTTCCTTGTACGAAAGCCCTTCCAGTTCTCGTAAGATCAACACTTCGCGGAACTCCGCCGGTAATTCTTCCAAGGCTTGCTGAAGTGCCTGATGATCTTCAAATCGGAGCAGCAGCATCTGCGGGTCGGGAGCCTGACTTTCCGCTTGGTGCAGGTCTTCATCGAACGAGGTGGACAGGTCATGAGTTCGGTTCTTGCCGAGCCACGTGTAACAGGTGTTCCGCACGATCGTGAGCAGCCACGCTTTCGCTTGGACTCCATAGAAGCCGTCAAACGATTTGAACGCGCGCAAGCAGGCTTCTTGAACCATGTCCTCCGCATCTTGGTCGTTGCGTGTCAGCCAGCGCGCCAAATTGTATGCCGCATCGAGATGCGGGAGGATGGTTTCTTCAAACCGTGAAGGCTCGTCTTGCTCAGACGACCGCTCCGGTTGCAGCTTCCTGATAAGACTCATTTTTGAGCCGGTTTATTCCCCACGCAATCAGGTGGTGTCGTTCTTGTGAGTCGGCCTTGTGATATCGCTCAATTCCGGCGACAGGGCTCCTACTTAACAGCAGTGCAGCCATCAAATCAATGCGACATCGGGAATAGAAACCGTGAGCGGGGGGTCAGAATAGGAGATGGCGATGGAAAGGAGGGCTTCGCATGCAAGAGCACGATGCAAGAGTGGAATTGGTCCATCGGTTCTTCTCCGGTACGGGGAAGACCTACGATGCGGTGGTTCATTATGCCACGTTCGGTATCGACCGACGATGGAAGCGGAGAATCATCGAGCGGTTGCCTCCGAGCCCGCGACGCATTCTGGACCTCGCCTGTGGCACCGGCATTTCCACGGTGGCGATCGCCGAACAGTTTCCGCACTGCCGGGTGGTCGGAGTTGAACTGCGGGAGGAATATATCGAGATCGCTCGAAGTAAGATCCACAAGCTTGGCTTGGCAAATGTGGACTTCGTGTTGAGCCGGGCTGAAGACTACCGATCCGTCGAACCGTTCGACTGCGTGGTCTCTTCCTATCTGGCGAAATATGCTGACTTGGACCGCCTGATCCCCATCACCAAGGCCATGCTCAAGAAGGGCGGTCTGCTGCTCATGCATGACTTTACCTATCCGCCCAAGCCCTTCTTGATCCCGATGTGGCAGCTGTATTTCTGGATATTGCAGCGAGTGGGAACTCGGCTCTGTCCCGCATGGCGGGAAATTTACTATGGCCTGCCGGTCCTGATCCAGAACTCGCGCTGGATTCCGGAACTGACCGGGGTGCTCAATGAACAGGGCTTCGAAAACATCCGGCTGGAATACCTGACCGCCTATGGATCCGCCATCATGACGGCGAGCACACAGAACTCGTGATGCGCCACATCAACAGTCCGATCCCCAGAAGGAGGACCGCCGCGCTGATACTTTTGAGGATCACCTCATACCGCTGAAGCATCTCTCTCTGCTCCCCATCGCCCTCCGTCTTTGTTGTCGGAAGACGGCGCCTCAACGCCTTATACGGCCGTGACGCCTTGATCTCCACGAGACTCAACAAACCCATTGAGATTGCCACGACCAGGGCCGTCAGGGAAAGCCGATTCGTCTGAAGAATGTACCCGGCGAGGACAGGCAGGCCGCCCCACGAGACGGCAAACCATGCGTCGGTGTGGAATCGGCCGCCGAACCATTCCAGATTGTAGGCGAACAGAAAGAACCCTTCAGCCAAGGCAATCAGCGTCAGAAGCGGTGTGTACAACACCGTGTAGTAGATCCCGATGCTGTAAGCGATCGTAATCGAGAAAAGAGCTAACCCCCAGAGTGACTCGTCAGAAAACACGGTCCCCCACGGCTTGACGTTTTTGCTGCCGACGGCATCCAACGCATGCGCTCCGATACCGAGCTCCAAGAAATAGATCGCCGTCATCGCTCCGACCCGATCCCAGTAAATGCGTTCAGCCAGCATGGCACCAATGATCGTGTAGGCCAGCACCATCCCCGTATAGGGAAGAAAGAGCAGGCCGATCAGCACCCGAACGTTGAGCGGGCCACGAGAAGGCACAAACCATTCATTCCTTCGATCGGTGATCGCCTCAGATGTCATGGTCATCTCCTGTGTGGATGAGAGCACCTCTATTCACCGGCGACATGTCCCCCTCGGCCGCGGTGACTGTCGCAGGCCTGTTGCTTTGATTCTCTTGAGACCGATGGATGGGCGATTCTATTCCCACCAAAAACTTCCGCATGGCGGGAATATTTTCACGATGCGGCAGTTACACACAGTGAATGGACATCGCACCCAATTCTTAACCAAGGAGGTCTGTTGTGAACGTGATGCGTTTCGTTATTCCGATTGCCGCGTGGGCCCTGAACTCAATTCCAACTGCCAATGGAGCGGAGACATCGGTTATCAAGATTGCATTCCCGACCGACCGCGCGCAGATCAATGCCGAGCAAAAATACCCGTTGGCCTACGAGGTCACACTGGGCCCAGGCGGGAATCATTTTCATGTCTGGGTGGATGACAAGCGCGGGCCCGGTATACGTGACTTGAACGGCACGTACCTTCTACCCGGCTTGAGTCCAGGCGAGCATGTGATCACCCTCCGTATCATGGATAGGCGGCACAGTCCGACAGGCGTCGAGAAATCTATTCGGCTTACAGCGAAGTGACAAGGAAGCAGAAACACACAGACGACTCAGATGGAGCAATCACACGGAAATCGACGGCCGAATCAACCACCTTCTATGACCTCTTCAACATGCAAGGAGGACACATGCAGTGCATACGATGCGGAGGACTCATGGTCCTGGACCAACGTGAAGATCTGTTTGAAGCCAACAGCTCAGTCTCGATCGAAATATGGCGTTGCATCTGCTGCGGGGCTCGTGAGTATCCGTTGCGGCTGAAGCGCAAGCAGCTTCGAGAATGCCCGCAGTGGTACGCCATGCGATGGTCGGACGCATGACCTGTCACGACCGACAATCAAGCAAAACCTACAGTACTGAAAGGGAAATAGACATGACTATCAATGTAACTCACCAGGAAGACATGGACGAAATCCTCAATCGCTATGAACATTATCTTCTAGCGTCCCGTGAGAAGGTTGTGTTGGACTTGAAAAAGACTCCGGCCACTGCTGTGCTGGCGCCGTATTTCGAGCAGGGAAAGATGCTTCGAGCGTTGCTCGTCTTCGTTGCAGCATCGGCCACCGGCCACGAGCCCAGGAACATGACCATGGTCGCCGCCGCGATTGAACTGCTCCATGGCGCCTCATTGATTCATGACGATATCGCGGACGAAGCAGACGAACGTCGCGGCCTTCCCGCATTGCACAGACAGGTTGGGATCGGTCCAGCCATCGTGCTCGGCGACTATTTGATCCTACGCGCCTTTGCCGCTCTTCGGGAGTTGGAATCCTCCTGTGAACCCTGCAACGTGCTTGCGGCGTTGCACAAGCTGAATGATTACGCCCGAGCCTGTTGTCTGGGCGAGATCCGTGAACTTCTGCCATCGGACCAATCGGACCCGGAAGAGAACTACCTCGCGATCGTGCGCGGCAAGACCGCCTCGCAATTCACCGCGGCCGCGACTCTGCCGGTCATCGCGAGCGGAGGCGATGTCCATGAAATCGAGGCGATGCGGTCATATGGTTTTCATCTTGGGATCGCATTTCAGATCCATGACGACCTCCTCGACTTCATCGGCGATGCGCTTGTTTTGAGAAAGCCGGTCGGAACCTCTCTCGCCACAGGTCGCTCGCTGTTGCCGTTGATTTATCTTGAACGCTACGGTTCAAGAGCCGGCCGCGAGGCGGCACAGCACCTGTTGCGGCAGATTGTGCGCAGCGGACATGCCGATCGGGTGTGGTTACTAGCTGATATGGTGAGGTTACTAGGAGAAGAACATATCTTAGATCGTGTCACGGCAACTCGGGACACACATGTCTTTCTCGCGCTGCTAGCTCTTGATCGGTTGAATCATTCACAAGACGTGAATGCATTGAAAACGATCGCTGCGTTTGCGACCAGTCACCAGCCGGCTCATACGTTGGTCGGGACAGCAGCACAGTGACCCATCATGCTCGACAGAATGAATGGTACATGTATGAAAGGAAAAGAGATATGAACAGACTAAAGAACTTGCTCCTGTACGTTATCCCGCTGGCCTTGGTACTTTCAGTTGAGTGTGCGACCGCCGAACAACACCAGGTCATATTTGACGCGCAGGGATTGCGGGAGGGCGTCATGGACATCCGGGAAGATGCCCGATCCGTCTGGAAGGCACCTAATCACTGCGCTGCAGTCCTGAGGACAACCTCGACGGAGCCCGCGCCGGTGCATGATGCCCCTCGTTTTACCGTCTTCAGGTCCTCGGACGGAGATTTCAGCTTTGAAGGTCCGACTGCCTGGGCCATCCCCGTGGATCCAACGGATTCTGCACTCAAGGCGTTATTCGTGGGACTGGTCGACCAGTCGCGTCATACGGTCGTACTCCTCAGCGTCAGTCGCTATCCGCAAAAGACGGCTGCGATCGAACAAGAGATTGACCGATTGCACACGAATCAATGGACTGAGATGCTGATGCATGAGAACTGCCTGGTTGATCAGCGTCCCGCGCATCTCGTAGTTATTCGTGACCGTATTGCAGTCCCGATGTGGGAATCGGAGTTTCCCGCCCCGATCCTGTTTGAGAATTTCGTCATCGTGCAGGGCGAAGCGGACGTGTATATGCTGGAATACGCATCGACGCCCGAGCTTTACGAAACATACCAACCTCTCTTTCATCGCCTGGTCACAAGCTTTCGGTTTCACAACGATCAGAAGCTGCCGAGCTTACCCAATGAAGGCATGAGGACAATGAGAATCGCCCCATACAAAGGAGGAAAGCCATGAGGAAATTGAATCTGCTTTTCTATGTCGTCCTGATTGCTGTGCCGCTCCTCTCCGGATGTTTCGCAAACTTGGAAGAACGATGGCAGGCGTTTGACGAAAAGATGCGGCAGGAGGTCGGCGTGAAGACGAAAGATTACTATGTGCGAGAATGGGGCCGTCCGGCGAAGCGAACGAAAACCGGAGACGGTGGAGAAATTGTGCGGTGGGAGTCCCGTGGCTACGGCGGTGCCCAGGGCTGGAATAAGATTCTCACATTCGACTCTGGCGGGGTCTTGAAGGACTTCCAACGGGACTACTGGCCGAAAGAACAGGGCTGACCACTTGTTAGCGTACGGGCGGATTTTGAAGGAGTTGCACGAATCCTGTAGCTCGCCAGCAGTTTATGTCGGATACGGCCCAAAGGTCGGCTCCTTCAGGCTGGATCAGATCGGACGGAAAAGAGTCGATCGGGGAATGGAACAAAAAGATGTGTAAGGATCACGTGAGGTAACCGACCTATACCATAAGAAGGAAAATTTTTTGATTCGGGCTTTGACCAACCGGTCAACTCCAAGGGAGAGCACAATGACCTGCGGGCAGCATGAGGTATTCATAATGTAGGATGATTGCTTCGCGTTGCGGGAGGTAGCGTGACAACTGTGAATCTCAAAAACGACTGAAAACCTCCATCGCTACAGCCAAGAAGTTGATTGAGGCCGGGGCACGACGGAGGATGCGCGCGGTTGGCCTGAGCGGGTACCTCACCAAGGCATATCGAGAAGTATATCCAGCAATCGAACCGGGACTATTGCGTCCAGCCGAGCCGCGCGCAGCGGACATGACGACTCCGACAATGTTAGAGCAGTTTTCCCGGGAGGTGCTGAAACGTTAGTCATTGAGCCAGCCATGGTTTCCCAGAACAATGCGAACTAAACATAGCGTCTTAAATAATGCCGCATAGTCTTTGCAGCACAGCATTGGGGTTGCGCCAGCGATCGAAGCACGTTTCGACTGCCGTGACCAACTCGCCCAGAGAGGCGAAGAACCGGTTGTGCGTGGCCATCCGACGGGCCAGCTTCCAGACTCGCTCGATGGGTGCCAGTTGCGGGCTGTATGGTGGCAGGAAGAGAAGCGTGAGCGCCGGGCGATGCTTCCGCAGCAAGGGTGCCAGCAGCACGGCATGGTGGTACCTGGCATTATCCAACACGATGACCATGCGTTTTTTGCGCGAGCGATGCCGCAATAGCGTCTTCAAGAAGGCCTCAAACGTCCGGGCATCGAACTTCTCGCACATGGAGCACACAAACTTTCCGCTAGCCAGACTCACCGCGCCAAAGCAGGCCACCGACTGGCGGGTGGGAGCATGGATGAGCACGGGGTCCTTGACCTCCGGGGGCACCCACATCCGGCACCGGGTGCCATGCTGCTGGAAATGGCATTCGTCCAGACTCCAGAGTTCAACGTCCGGGCGCTTTGCCAGACGCCGTAGTTTTTTTGAAGGCCGCGACCTTGACTGGGTCGGACTGGGCGACCTGCGGTCTAGGCTTCCGGAACCGGAACCCCATCTGTCCGAAGAGACGCTGGCATTGGCGCACCCCCAAGGTCACGTCGTATCGGCGCCGAAGATGCTCCCCGAGCAACTTGCCATCCCACAGATGGCCAGCCAGGCCGAACGCGGCGGGATCGCGCCGCAGATCCCGCCCCACTGCCGCCCACCGCTTGGCGGCCAGTTTGGCTGGACGTCCCGGGCGTTCCCCCTCTCGCATTCCTTCCAGTCCGTGCGTCTCGAACCGCTTGACCCATCGCTGGATCGTGCGCCGGTTTTCACCAAACAGCTCCGCGACCTGCTGGCAGCTCTGGCCGCCAGTGACCAGCAACAGGCCATGCAGCCGATGGTCGTAGCGCGACTCGTCGGAGCGGACGATCTCTTGTTGGATAGCGATTCGCATCACCTCAGGATCAGCAATAGCCAGCTTTCTC
The DNA here is from genome assembly GCA_019636835.1 of Nitrospira sp. Taxonomy (GTDB): domain Bacteria; phylum Nitrospirota; class Nitrospiria; order Nitrospirales; family Nitrospiraceae; genus Nitrospira_D. Next base: position 8,587 of record JAHBWU010000068.1, on the reverse strand, counting down.
ATGGCAGCGCCTCCAGGTTGGGACACTACCGCCAGTATAGCACAAGCATGCGACATTATTTATGTCGTCATGTTTAGAACGTCTCAGATGTCAGTAACTTCATCATCAATGAGAAAGGAGAGGATATCCCATGAAGCGCATGAATATTTTGTTCTTGGCCGTGCTTATCTTCGTTTCCTATTCGGCCTGCTCGACCATGGCCGTCGCAAACGATTATCTCCACAGTACCCCTGGACTGAGCGGTTATGACCCAGTAGCATATTTTGCGGACAGTACGCCCATGAGGGGGAACGGGCACCACGAGGCCATCCACCAGGGTGTGACCTATGTGTTTGTCAACAAAGATCACAAGAAACAATTTATCGCTAACCCCGATCGGTATCTCCCAGCTTATGGCGGCTACTGTGCGTATGGTGTGGCGGGCGGGAAGAAAATTGTTGCAGACCCCGAAGCATGGAAGATCGTCGATGGGAAACTCTATCTGAATGTTGACAAAAACATCCACCAGAAGTGGGAGAAGGATATCCCAGAATACCTCAAGAAGTCGGAGGCCAATTGGCCACATATAAAGGACAAGCCAGCCTCAGATCTGTGATGAGAGATGAGAGGGCTAGGCACTCCATGGCGGGCCCTCTTGTCTTGGTATTGTAAGATCTATCATTACCGACATGTCCGACTTCGACAAGACCGTCGCCCTGTCAGGGAATTGGTTTATGTTCTCATATCGTGCAGAGGACACAATTGTCGAGGTGTACTCGCTTTATGCCCAGGAGAGGATGATGGAAGTCAAAGCGATCACCGATAGAGATGAGGCGACCATGCGTACGTGAACGCAGCCCAATCGTGATTACACCCTAATCAAGTGCCGACAATATCCAGTGTGCCTCAGCCGGATGCCTCCGCATCGGCTTGTCGCTTCTTATCCGTCACTGACATTCGCCGATATTTCGGCACCTGTTGAATTAACAGCGGACTCACCTCGACGCCTCTTTCCCTTCTTGCCTCCCTCGCAGCATGGTTGTGATGAGAACCCTCAGCACATCCAAAGTTTAGCGGGTTTGTCTCGACTATCAATTTGAGTGGAACGGTCGTTGCTCTACACTTCGACCAAGATCCATACACGAGTGTACTTGCCCGAGCTCTCGTTCCGGTTCCCCGGCAAACCCATCGTTGTTTCGGTGTTGGCGATACTCGGCGCAATGGTGAGTGTCGCCGGCGCGGTCGCTTTCCGCCGAGCCCAAACGACCGTTGATCCTCGGTACCCGGAGAAGTCTACTGCGCTCGTGTCCCACGGCATCTATCGACTCAGTCGGAATCCGATGTACGTTGGATTTCTGCTGCTGCTCGCAGCTTGGGCGGTTCACACGTCCAATGTTATGGGTTTGCTGATCCTACCGGCCTTTGTCCTCTACATGAATCGCTTTCAGATCGTCCCGGAGGAGAGAATCTTACGCGCCAAGTTCGGAAATGCTTTCGGAGAATATGAGAGGTCAGTCCGGCGTTGGCTGTGAGGCCATATATTGCTCAGGAGATTGTGTGAGATGCACGCAGTTAAGATTCGGCAACCCTGGTAGACGACAATCTATTTCCGAAGGGTCAGTCACCGACAATTCGATGCACGCCGTTTTTCATGGATCATCTGAATGCGCATTGTTGATTGCCCGGTAATTCGAATGGCATGCCGAGTCCTGTCGGTGGGCGTAGATCAGCATGTTAGCGTCGGGCAGGATCACCGGATGACTCTATCCCATCGAGCAGGGAGGCGGTATCGTCAAGGTCGACACCGGGAAGCGGCCCCTGCTTGCCGTATGTGGGCAAAGTTGCTCTTTCGGACCGTCGCGAGCGTCGGCGCCTCATAAGCCCCTCGCGTAAGGTATCTTCGATGAGGGCAGTCACCGTGGAGTTCGATGCAGCCGCCAGTTTCTTAATCTATGTCAGTCGGTCGTCCTGCAGGTTAATTGTCGTTCGCATGCATCAAATCATATGGAACCTGCATATTGACGTCAACAACTCAGCCCGCAATCGAAGCTGGATCATCGAATGCCAAACGGTGGTGCCAGGGCTTATCCTCTGCATTCCGTTGAACAAGTCATGAGTCCGACGGCTTACCTCGTCTTCCTCGCCTTTCCCGACACGCGATGACCCGCGATTTGATTTCGCCCCCCGCTTCGTCGCAGGCAATACGTGACGCTGTTCTTTTCTCCTCTCATTCGAAGAACGCTCCATGTCGGCCAGATTCCGACCTCGGTAGGAACACTGTCGATATTTCGTCATCTGACGAATGGACGACGAATTGACTTCGTCACCTCACATTATTTTCCTTCCACACTTAACGTACGGTTGATAACAATTCATTTTAATATTCATACAGTTGAGAGAGCCGTCTTTGTTTCAAACTTGACTGGAACAATCATTGCTCACCCCATCAAACTAATAATGTGATCGAGAAGGATTTCTACATAATTCTCGGTACAAGCAATTTGGAGGGTCGTTCTCATGAATCGTCGTAACTGGATTGGAACAGTCTTGCTTCTGGCATTGGTACTATCCACGGGCATCGGGCTGGTCGCCTGGAAGTACGAATCCATTCAAGACTCCGCCGCTGCCTCTGCAAACCAACCGGAGCCGATGGAGTCCATCACCGTCGCCGTCGCACGCGAGATGGATCATCGCCAGACCACCACCTCTATCGGAACGGTTCTGGCCCTACGTTCGGTCATGCTGAAGAACGAACTCGCCGGTACTGTCCGTGAAGTCCGGCTCACGCCAGGGCAGATCGTTGAAGCCGGCACCTTGCTGGTTGCGCTCGACGTCTCCGTCGAAGAAGCCGACCTCAAGGCGCAGGAGGCCCAAGCCGCTCTTACCAAAACGGTGCTTAATCGCCGACAGAACCTTAATCAGGAACTCGCCACGACTCAGGAGGAAGTCGACCGGGCTCGTGCCGACTTGGATATTGCCCAGGCCCAGATTGCCCGCACTAGGGCGATCATCGCTAAGAAGACCATACGTGCGCCGTTCCGAGCTCGCGTCGGTATCGCCGATGTTCATCCCGGTCAATACCTGGACGAAGGAACCTTGCTCACGACGCTGCAGGGCGTCGGCGAAGCGGTCCATGTCGATTTCACGGTTGCCCAGCAGGTCGCGGCCGGTTTAGGAGTCGGCGAGACGGTCGAAGTGTTTGCGGCCGGCGAAGCCTCCGCCATCAGAGCCAACGTCGTTGCGCTCGATGCACGCGTGGATCCAACCACTCGGAATGCCGTGGTGCGGGCGCGGGTCGATGATGCGCGCCATATGCTGTCCCCCGGCGCGTCGGTCCGGGTTCGAGTTCCCGTCGGTCTCTCGCGAAAAGCCGTCACCATCCCGGTCAGCGCGTTGCGTAAGGGACCGGGCGGCGATCAGGTATTCGTGATCGCGCCTGACCAGGATCACAAGAGTCGCGCGCATGTGCGGCAAGTGGAAAGCGGCACGATGGTCGGCGATCAAGTCGTGATTCACGCCGGACTCGACGTCGGCGAGACCATTGCCGCGTCAGGATCGTTCAAGTTGCGCGAAGGTGTGCTCGTCGCGATTGCGCCTGAACCTTCCTCGCAAAAGCAGGCCCACGCACAAACGGTCAGCAAAGACTGAATCGATCACCAGTCGAAGAAGACATAAGGATATACCCATGCGATCGTTCACCGATATCTTCGTGAAGCATCCGGTCCTTGCCGTGGTCGTCAACCTCGTGATCATCCTCGCCGGCTGGCGAGCGTTGACGTCCTTGCCTGTGCAGCAGTACCCCCAAATCGAGAGCTCGTCCGTGATTATCACGACGATCTATTACGGGGCGAGCGCCGAAACGGTTCGCGGATTTTTGAGCACGCCGATCGAGCGAGTCGTTTCCGCGATCAGCGGTGTCGACTACGTCGAATCGACCAGCCGGGCCGGTGTCAGCACCGTGACCGTGCATTTGAAGTTGAACCACAGCAGCACGGCGGCCCTAGCCGAAGTCACGGCGCGGCTCCAGCAAGTGAGAGCGGAGTTGCCGACGGAAGCCGAGCCGCCCGTGATCGAGGTGCAGCGCGCCGATCGCCCCTACGCCTCGTTCTATCTCAGCTTCGCCTCCAGCGAACGAACTGTGCCGGCCGTCACGGACTGGTTGCTGCGCACACTCCAGCCCCAATTGGCCACGCTGGCCGGTATCCAGCGGGTCACCTTCGAAGGCGGGCGACAAATCGCCATGCGCATCTGGATTGATCCCGACCGCCTCGCATCCTTCAATCTGTCGCCCGGCGACGTACAGAACGCGCTGCGGCGCAACAACTACTTGGCCGCGGTCGGGCGGACGAAGGGAAACTTCGCTCAGATCAACCTGCTCGCGAACACCGATCTTCGCTCCGCCGCCGAGTTCGAGGAGCTGATTGTCGCCGACCGAGGCGGGGCCATCGTCCGGCTAAAAGATATTGCGAAGGTCGAGCGCGAGGCCGAAGAAGCCGACATGATCGCCAAGTACAACGAAACGGAAGGCGTGTACCTCGGGATCTGGCCGGTACCGGGTGTGAATGAAATCGAGGTCCAGCATCGGTTGGTCGACGAGATGGAGCGCATCCGGCCGACGCTGCCCCCCGACATCGACATGCAGCTGGTGTGGGACGGCACGATGTTCATGCGGAATGCGCTTACGGAAATCACGAAGACATTGTCTGAGACCATTTTGATCGTCGCCGTCGTCGTGTTCCTCTTTATGGGCTCGGTCCGAACCGCGCTGGTCCCCCTTGTCGCGATGCCGGTGTCGCTGATCGGCGCGGCCATCTTCATGGTTGCGTTCGGCTTCAGCCTCAATCTCCTGACACTGCTCGCCATCGTCCTGTCGGTCGGGTTGGTCGTGGACGACGCGATCGTCGTCGTCGAGAACGTCGAACGGCACGTGCGCCTCGGCAAGTCGCGGATCGACGCGGCCCTGATCGGCGCACGCGAGCTGCTCGGTCCGATCATCGCCATGACGATCACGCTGGCGACGGTCTACACCCCGATCGGATTCCAGGGCGGGTTGACCGGCTCGCTCTTCTTGGAGTTTGCCATTACGCTCGCCGTGGCGGTCGTCTTGTCGGGCGTCGTCGCCATCACGCTGTCGCCGGTCATGAGCTCGCGGTTCGTCCACCCGCAAGGAAAGGAAGGTCGGTTGACCGCCTTCGTCAATCGACGCTTCGAAGAGGTGCGCCGTATCTACACCTGGCTGCTCGATGTCGCGCTGACGATGCGTTGGGGCATCGTGGCGGCAGCGCTGCTGATCATGATATCAATCTGGCCGCTGTACCTCTTTTCGCGCCAAGAACTCGCGCCGGTGGAGGATCAAAGCCACATCAGCTTGTTCTTCGAAGCGGCTCCCGACTCGACGGTTGCCGCCAGCAACCGCGAACATCTGAATGTCGTCCAGGCCATCACGTCTCTTCCTGAAACGAAGTTCACCTGGTCGCTGACGACATCCTGGGGCGGGTTCGGCGGCTTAGTCGCGAAGGACTGGCACGAACGGACACGCTCGACCGAGCAAATGTACGGCGAGCTGTTCGGCCGGGTCTCTCAAGTGCCGGGCCTGCGAGTCTTCCCGCGTTTGGATCCGCCTTTGCCGACGCCGGGTCAATACGACGTCGAACTCCTCTTGCAGAGCGACCTGCCGATCGAGCGATTGCTCGAGACGACGGGAGCAGTCCTGGCCGCCGGATGGCAAAGCGGCATGTTCTTGTATGTGGACACCGACTTGAAGATCGACTTACCCGAGGCGCGTGTGGTGTTGGATCGAGAGCGGCTTGCCGATCTTGGGTTCGACTTGGCCGGAATCGGCCGTGAGCTCGGCACCATGCTCGGCGGCGCGTACGTGAACCGGTTCAACTACTTCGATCGAAGCTATAAGGTCATCCCGCAGCTCGGAGACAAGGACCGTTCGACCGTCGGTCCCCTGCTCGATTTGAAGATCAAGACGCCGGGCGGGCAGCTGGTGCCGGTGTCGACGTTTACGCACATCGAAACAAGCACCGCGCCGCGTACCTTGAACCGTTTTCAACAGCGCAACGCCGTGCGCATCTTCGGCGGCGTCAAGCCCGGCATCACGAAAGATCAAGGGCTGCGCGTGCTGGAAGAGGCTGCGGCGAAGGCGACCAATCCTCCCGTCATGCTCGATTATGCGGGTGAGTCGAGACAGATCCGCCAAGAGAGCGCCGCGCTGACCGTCACATTGGGATTCGCCGTCGTGCTCATCTATTTGGTGCTGGCCGCCCAGTTCCAGAGCTTCCGTGACCCGTTGATCGTCTTGTTGGGCTCAGTGCCGCTCGCGATCTCCGGCGCGCTGATCTTTAGTTTCTTGGATCTCACGACCATCAACATTTACTCGCAAGTCGGCCTGATCACGCTGGTGGGATTGATCGCAAAAAACGGCATCCTGATCGTGGAATTCGCCAACAAACTGCAGGCGAGCGGCCTCTCACGGATCGCGGCGATTCGTGAAGCGGCCTTGACCAGGCTGCGGCCGGTGTTGATGACCTCCGCCGCCACCGTGTTCGGACACCTTCCCTTGGTGCTGGCCTCTGGGCCGGGAGCCGCGGCCCGCAACAGTATTGGGACGGTCTTGGTCTCAGGAATGACAGTCGGCACGATCTTCACGCTGTTCGTTGTGCCGGTGTTCTACTCGTTGATCGCAGCCCAACACCAGCCGGATCTTGAGCCTGAAGGGATCGCGCTCGATGCTGATGATGAAGCGCTGCTCACAGTGGCGGCACAGAACTGACGGAAGGTTCGAAAGATACTGGCCATGCTGAAGATCACTTCGGAGAAGAATCGAAATACGGTGCGACTCAGACTGGAGGGCAGCCTGACCGGACCTTGGGTCGGTGAACTCGAGCATGAGTGGCGAACCACCCGACCGGCTGAAGGAATCCCTCTTGTCGTGGATCTCACGAACGTAACCTTCGTGGGAGAGGACGGCAAGCTTCTCTTGAAACAGATGTGGCAAGAAGGCGCACAATTGATTGCAACAGGATGTTGCATCGGTCACCTCGTGGAGGAGATCACCCGGTCACAACCGGATCCGTCCTTCACCCGATGCGGAACGAAATGAGCGGAGTCGTCATGCGCATATTTAGTCTCTTCATAGGGTCTTTCGTCCTGGCTGCCTGTGCCGTTGGACCGGACTATACCCGGCCGGACCTTTCCCCACCGACGTCATTCAGGATGGCCGGCGCTGAGGCAGAAGGTGAGTCCTTCGCGAATTTGCCGTGGTGGGAGCTGCTTCAGGATCAGGCGCTTCACGATCTGATCCAGACGGCTCTCCGAGAGAACAAGGATCTCAAACGCGCGGTCGCCTCTGTCGAAGAATTCCAAGCGCGTCTATTCGTCGCCAGGATGGACTTTGCCCCAAAGGCCGACATCACAGGCAACGCACCGATCATGGGACGGAAGGCAGAATTTCTGTTCCCGGGCTTTCCGAACCCGTTCAACTATTATCTCCAAGGCAACCTCGCCTGGGAACTCGACATCTGGGGTCGCATCCGGCGGTCCAATGAAGCAGCTCGCGGCGATCTTCTGGCACGCGAAGAAGCCAGGCGGGCCGTGGTCTTGCAGCTCGTCAGCGGTGTTGCGGAAGCCTACTTTGACCTCTTGCAGTTCGATCGGCAACTGGAAATCGGAAAACGCACGCTGCAAACATGGCAGGAGTCGGTACGGATCGCGCAGGCGCGCCTACGGGAAGGCGTTATCGCCAAGCTCGACCTGGATCAATTCATGTCGGAGCGAGCCAGCGCAGTGGCGCGTGTCGCCGAGTTGGAACGGCAGATGGTGCAGAAAGAAAACCAACTCAGCGTGCTTGTGGGGCACAGCTCCGGTCAAATCCCACGCGGACGTTCGTTGACGGAGCAAGTGCTGCCGCCCGCCATTCCTGTCGGACTCCCGTCAGAGTTGCTGCAGCGCCGACCGGATCTCGTGCAGGCCGAACAAGAGCTGGCGGCAGTGACCGCCCGCATCGGCGCAGCCAAGGCGGACCGGTTTCCCAAACTTACCATCACCGGCATCTTGGGTGTCGCCAGTCCGCAGTTCTCACGACTAATCGCGAACGAAACTGCGTTCGGCGTGGCCGGCCCAAGCCTGGCCGGTCCTCTACTCAACGCACAAGCGCTCGGGTTCCAGCAGGACGCCGTCGAAGCGCAAGCAAGGCAAGCTCTAGCCCAGTACGAGCAGTCAATCCTCATCGCGTTTAGAGAAGTGGAGAACGCCCTGGTTGCCGTACGGACCGCCCGAGAGCAGCGGGATGCACAGGCCGAACAGGTCGAGTCGCTTCAATCCGCCTTTCGCCAAGCCACGCTCCGCTACAAGAGCGGGCTCGCCAATTATCTGGACGTGTTGATCGCCCAGCGCAACCTGTTCGAGGCTGAACTGTCGTTACAGAGCACCCACCGGCTTCATCTCGTTTCGGTTGTACAACTGTACAAGGCCCTGGGCGGGGGCTGGTCGCCAAAAGATTCCGCTCAACAGATGCCGGCGGCCAAAGTCGTCGAAGCACAGAAGGGTTGAGGAACTGAAAGACAGGAGATGGAAGGATGGACAAAGCCAGAGTAACCGA
>JAHBWU010000067.1 GCA_019636835.1 Nitrospira sp. | reverse complement strand
GAACCCCGCAAAGGCATCAGAACCATGCGCTTGAACATCCGCATGCTTGATTACTTGGTGCGGACCCTCACAATCACCGCGGCAATTTCCTCAAGCTTCACTGTGGCGTCAAAGAACTCCATTCCAGTCAGCTCCGCCAGCTGAACGGCCTGGGAACCAACCTTGGCGACCTTGCCTTCCAGGTCATGACCCGATTCCAACTTGACCTTCACCCGCTTCCCCATCTGTTGTTCAAGCGCTGACTTGATGACATCTGGGCTGTTCAGGTCCACGGTTGATTCATCCGCCGACACCATTGCTGCCGTTCCCGCATAACTAAGACCGAAGACCAGCGCTAGGACCCAGACCATGATCATCATCCGTCGATTCATGAAGTCCTCCTTGTAAGTGAGCATTCCCGATACCGTGAAGTCATCTGCCTCCGCCATCCTTCCAACCGGTTAAGCACTATCTCGGTGGACTGTTTCCGTTGAAAATACCCATTGGCGGCAACGTCATGGGGATCATCATTCATACACACTACAAATTTTTTGGCCACAAGGAGCTCAGCTCAGGATACTTCGCGCGATAGTCGGTGTGGCTGGCGCGGATGACCTTCAGCGCTTCCTCTCGTCCATACACACCGGTGATTTCCACCCGATGCTGCGTCGTCCCAGGTGCGCTCTTATACGTGAGGAAATAATGCTGGAGGCGATCCATCAGACCCTCTGGGCATTGTGAAATGTCCGTGAGGTTGCCGTACACCGCATCATCCCGCATCACGGCGATGATCTTGTCGTCCGCATCACCGCCGTCGGCCAGGCTCAACCCGCCGATCGGCAGCGCAGTCAGGAGGATGTCGCTGTGCGGAATGCTCTTTTCCGACAGCACGCAGATATCGAGGGGATCGCCGTCCCCCACCATACCTTTGCGGCGGGCTCGTTTCGCAAAGATATTAGCCACCTGCTCACCGGAGTAGGTCTGCGGAATGAGTCCATAGTAGACCGGACAGTAATTGGAAAACCGCTGCGGCCTATCCACCTTGAGGAAACCGCTGCTCTTATCCACTTCGTACTTCACAGTGTCGGTCGGGACGATTTCAATGTAGGCCGTGACCACGTCCGGAGCTTCCTCTCCGATAGACACGCCGTGCCACGGATGCGCCTTGAACATCAGCCCGAGCAGACGTTGAAAGGGATCGCTCCCCACGCGTATCTCACTCGTCTTGTCTGTGTCCCCACCCCTTCCCTTCCCATTTTTTTCTTTCATGTCCCCTCCGCTTATCTGCCGACCATTCCTGCGACCGCGACGCAATGAGGACCCAGTATCTCCCAGGAGCGCGAGAGGGGCAATAGTTTCCCACCACCTATCCGCACTCCCCCACATCAGGGCAAAGAGGCGATGGCAGAAATTGTTTTCGCAGTGTGGCTCATTTTGCAGACTTGGCGTACAATATCTCTGTATCGACTCGCCCTTCTCATGGAGGCTCGCGTGGTACGGAGCCATCACGAGCAACCCTACCGAGCGCGCGCATTGAAACTATTCTCCTGGATTTGTGCTCACTGCGGGCGCGAGTTTGACGGCAAAAAGCTGAGCCAACTCACGGTTCATCACAAGGACCACAACCATCACAACAATCCCCCGGACGGAAGCAATTGGGAATTACTCTGCCTTTACTGTCACGACAACGAACATCAGCGTGATCAAGCAGGTAGTGGATCGAACGAATCTCAGTCGAGGCCGGAGATGGATCGACCGTTCACGCCCTTCGCCAATCTGCTCAAACGCAACACCGCAGCTTGATCAAGCGAGGCCCGAAGTATGGAATGATCTTGTTTCTCGCCTTTGTCAGGACTGTAAGAAGAGGGTCGGAAGGCCTGCGCCACTCCGACCCAAAACTCCCCGACCTCTCTTTATCGTTCTCTATCCGCTAGAACCTCGATGCCGTCAGCGTCACGTCAGTGTCAGGCCAGGCTTTGCGGAAGCGGGCTTCCGTTACAGCCGCATCACTGTTCTTCCCCTGCGCTCGGAGCGCTTGCGCGAGGCCGAACAGAGACCAGCCGTTCTCCGGGAAGCGTTTGAGGTCCTCGCGATAGACCTTCTCGGCCTCGGCATGGCGTCCCGCTTTCAACAGAGCGGCGCCGAGCGAGTGTCGAATCGGGTAGTACCACTTGGGCGGTTCGAAGTAGAGGCCCCCGTCCTCGATCTTGGCCGCCTTCCAGAAGTGGTCGATGCCTGTGTCGAGATCACCACGGCGAGTCGCGATCTCGCCGGACAAAGCCTGTACAGCAACCGAGAGTGCCGTCTTCCCCTCGGCACCTTCGGGCGTCGCGACGTCGGCTGCCTTGACCGTGTCGAGCGCGGCTTGCGCCTCCGCCCATTCTCCTTTTGCAGCGTGCGCCACGCCGCGAGCGTAGGAGGCCATGGCGTACGAAAAGCGGATATCTTCCGGCGGAAGCGGTGCGGCCAGCACCTCGTCCCATTTTCCAAACGTCGTGAGCGTGAGCACATGGTATGGCAGCATTTCCTGCAGCAACCCGACCTGACGCGCGGCGTCGAGATTCACCTTGGAGGTGAGCGTATTGGACGCCTCGATTGCCTGCGCACTGCGGCCCGCCATCGTGGAGGCGAAGGCAAAAAAGTGGATGTTATGCGGGTAGTACGCGAGCGGATAGACGCCCATCGGACGCTGTCCTTCGATGAATTCCTCGTCGGTGTGGATGGCATGGTGGTTGGCCTGCACGGCGTCGTTCCACCGGCCGACCCGGATGAAGATGTGCGAGGGCATATGCACCATGTGTCCTTCACCCGGCATGAGCCGAGCAAGCCGTTCGGCACACGGCACCGCAGCCTTCGGGTTCACCGCTTCAACCGCATGGATGTAGTAATGGCATGCCCCAGGATGGTTGGGGTTGTGCGAGAGGACTTTCTCGAGTTGTCGGACGATTTCCTTCGTGCCGGGGTAAGGAGTACCGTCGGGTTGCCAGTAGTTCCACGGGCGGAGGTCCATCAGCGATTCAGCGTACAGGGTCGCGGCGTCGAGATCCTTGGGGTATGTCTTGGCGACCTGCCCCATCGCGCGCGAATAGGCCGTGTCCAACCGGACACGATCGGCTGGTGGGTCCGCCTCGTAGCGCTGCGCGAGCGCCTCGATGTACGCGCGTTCAGGCGCCGCGGCGTGGGACTTGAGCGCCAGCGCTTTTTGCACCGCCGCATAGGCCGCGACACCGCTCGCCTGGTCCATGGGAGCGTTGACATGCGGCCCATAGGCGAGCGCGATCCCCCAGTAGCACATGGCACAGGTGGGATCGAGCTCTGCAGCTCGTGTGAACGAGCGGATCGCTTCGGCATGGTTGAAGCCGTAGACGAGTCGCAGGCCCTGGTCGAAGTACTGTTGTGCAGCCGGGACTCGAGTCGAGATGCGTTTATGGTGAGAGCCAAGGTCCTTGTAGAGGGGGACTGTGTCAGACTGGCTCGTCGGCGGCGCTGGTTCATCCGTCGATTCCGTGGCCCAACTGGGAGCGGCACAGGCGAGCAGACCCGCTGTTGTGAACGCAATGATGATGTGGGGAAACTTCACGGCTTGTTTCATGCTCGTCAACCCGAGCGATCGTAGTGGTCTCATGGCAACCTCCTCCTGCATATTAGAAAACCGATTGTATCCGCTTTTATGCTGTACTGCTGTACACGTCCCATCACGCCCGAATACCGATAACCTCCAGATATTCCGCAAACACGGTGGTGCAATCGGCCCCGGCTCGATTGTGGGTGGTCCAGAGCGATTCGAGATCCAGGCGCAATTGAGCTTGGCCGTCGGCATTGAGCGACGCGAATGCCCGATTCGTGGGCCCATAATAGAGGCGAAAGACCTCCACGACCTCCGACGGTGGGAAGGGATAGGTGAAGAGGTATTGCCGCCTCGTGAGGTTGAGTTCCGAGAGTCCGTGGCCAAGCCTCTCACGGACGGTGGCTTCGTCTCCCCACAAAACCGGCGACGGCATTCCGGACGGCGCGATGAATTTCGAGACGGCCTTGAACATCTGCCCGACAAATCCCTGCGGCGTCCAATTGGCCATGGCAATGGTACCTCCCGGCACACACACTCGTAGCAATTCCTTGGCGACGAGGTCGGGTCGCGGGGCAAACATCACGCCGATCAGACTGGTCACCACATCGAAGCTCGCGTCATCGAACGGAAGCGCCTCAGCATCGCCCTCCTCGAAACGAGCCCTCAGCCCCTCCGATTGCGCGCGGGCTCGCGCCCTCTCCACTAGGTTCGACGCGATATCGACGCCGGTCACTTCGATACCGTCTTTCGCCGCCAGCAGCGCCAATTGCCCGGACCCGCAGGCGACGTCCAGCAACCGTGATCCCGGTGCGATATTGAGCCGGTCATAGAACTCTCGCGCACCGCCTTCCATGTATCGTGAGAATCGATCGTAGTCTCCCGCTGTCCAGATCGATTTGAGCCGAGCCTTTACATCGTCCATTTCGTCCATCGCTGTATTCGTCATGACGGCCTCCTCCTTGTTTGATCGATATACGGCGCTGTCTCATGCGCCGCACTGTTTCTGTTTGCACCATACGCGAGATGCGTTCTGGTGTCTTATCAGCGCGTCTGGTTCTCTTAGCAAGAGCATGCTAAGCTGCGGCTCGTTTATCCAGGCGTCCGATCTGTTTAGCAAGATCTCATCCTTTGCAGGAATCCATATGGATGTTCTGTCTGAAGTCCTGAAAGCCGTGAAACTGGACGGCGCGTTGTTCTTCTATGGCGAATTCTCCTCTCCCTGGTGCGCTGGCCAACCAGACGCAGGCACAATGGCATCATTGCTCCCAATCCATCCTAAACATGTGATTATCTTTCACCTGGTCACCGAAGGACGAGGTTACGTTCGTGTCGGGGAAGACGGCCAGAGGGTACCTCTTGAAGCCGGCGACATTGTAATGACCCCGCACGGCGATGCTCACTTAATGGGCAACGGTCCTCCTGTCGTACCGATGAACAGCGCGGCGCAGCTGCGACAGGTGCTGGCTGAGGGACGTATGATTTCTCATTTCGGAGGAGGGGGAGAGCTCACTAAGCTGATCTGTGGCTATCTGACCTGCGACCCGCAACTCAGCCAGGTCTTCCTCGCCGGACTCCCTCCGATCGTCAAGGTCCATATCCGTGACAGCCCATCAGGACAGTGGTTGGAAGATACCCTTCGTTATTCCATCGATCACGCTGAGACTTCCGGCCCAGGCGGCGCCGCCGTCATCGCCAAGCTGTCGGAAGTGTTGTTCGTGGAAACGTTGCGACGGTATATCGCGAAGTTGCCGCCGTCGCATACAGGTTGGCTCGCCGGTGTGCGCGATCCGGAGGTGGGAAAGGCCCTGTCGCTCCTGCACAAACAGCCGGCTCATCCTTGGACGATCGCCTCGCTGGCGAATGAGGCGGGTGTATCTCGTTCCGTGCTGGCTGAGCGATTTCGGCATTATCTGGCAGACACGCCGATGGGGTACCTGACACGCTGGAGATTGCAGCTCGCCGCTCAAGTGTTGAGTTCAACCTCCAAAAGTGTGGCGGAAGTGGCAAACGACGTGGGCTACGAGTCCGAGCCTTCCTTCAATCGCGCCTTCAAGCGGCAGTTCGAGGTGCCCCCGGCACGGTTCCGCAGCCACATGAAGCGGACTCGTACTTCCTCTGCCGTTCCCGATCAATGAACGGATCGGAAGGCTCCCCGCTAGGCAGCTTTACACCACGAGAACCCACTACCGACATTCCGGCAATACAATTATTGCCGACAATGCAAGAACGGTTGTGTGTGCGCCTTTCTGAGGATTCCCACTCCCACCATCTAGGCGCTGTCGCGGTGCACCGTCTCGGGTGAGAACGCCGGAATGCAGACCGCGAGATACTCGGCTCCATCCGGACCAGGTGTGCTATAGCGCACCCACTCGCCACGTGCGGTCATCACTGCTTGTCCGGCCTGCACGTCCAATACTGTTCGTTTTGTTTCCACCCGCAACATTCCACGCAAGACCACGGTATATTCATCGAACTCCGGCGTCTGCCCCGGCTCCTGCCATCCTGCCGGACTCTGCATGCAGGCGATGCTCACCGCGGACGAACCGGAATTCACCAGCCCGATAAACTCGTCGATCAATTTCGGTTTATTTCCGGCCGCCTGCACCTTCGTTGCACGGTCTATCAAAATTGCCATTAGACCTCCTCGCCATCATATGCCTACTTCAAATCCCCATGTCCCTTCTTCAGACTTCCCGAACGGAAAAACCATGTGGTCTCCGCAGCGATTGCACCTTGCGTCATAGATCAACAATCGGATCACAGGATACCATGAAGCCTTGATTCCTCATCACGAAAGTACTTAGATAGGCCGGCTGCAAAAGCGTAGATGTCGATATCGTCCAACGACTGCAAGGCACAGGTCCGGTGCCGAAGGAGGAACGATGCTGATTGACACAACCCTACTGAGCGAGACCGAACAGCGATTTGCAGAACGACAGACCACGCGTGAGGAAGGTATTCGGCTCATTCACACAGGGAATCTTCTGCAGGCGGACTCGCCGGACCGGGTACAAGCGCGATTGAAACGCTTGGGAATCGATCGACGAGTGGTGGAGCAGGTGGCCGCCACAAAAACCGGTCTCTGGAACGAAGCAAAACGAGGAATCGTGGACAGTGCCGAGCAGGTAACGGCTCCCGGCAGTACGGAACAGGAGAAGGTGGGGGCAGTGATGGCCGAGACACTGGGGATCGAGCCAGGGGTCATGGGCCCAGCAGAGATGGAGGTCAATGAATTGCTCTTGGAGCGAGTCGTGGGACGGAACGATTTGTTGGGCATTGCGTACATGGATCGCGGCCTCGCAGCAAGCCGCACAGTCGGGTGCCTACGAATCTTCAACAACGGGCGGTGTGTTGGTTCCGGTACCGGGTTCATGGTCTCCCCGCGATTGCTGCTGACGAATAATCATGTCATCGAGGATGCAGCGATGGGACGCCAGGCGCGCGTCGTCTTCAATTTTCAGGACGACCCCGATGGCAATGCCTTGCCACCCATTACATTTTCACTCGACCCCGACACATTTTTCCTCACGAGTCAACCGTTGGATTTCACCCTGATTGCCGTGGGCCGACCGGCGGCGGAGGGAACGGTCGCTCTCGAGGAGATCGGATGGTCGCGCCTGATCGAGACCGAAGGTAAGATCATCAATGGTGAATATGTCACGATCATCCAGCATCCGAACGGCCAACCCAAACAGATCGCTCTGCGCGAGAATCAGATCATCGATGTCTTGGAGAATTTTCTCCACTATCACACCGACACGGCGCCCGGTTCATCAGGGTCACCTCTGTTCAACGACCAATGGGAAGTGGTGGGGCTGCATCACTCCGGAGTCCCCAAACGGGACTCACGGGGAAGGATTCTCACGCGCGACAATACCCTCTGGACGGCCGCCATGGGAGAAGAGGCGATCCACTGGGTTGCTAACGAGGGTATACGGATCAGTCGAATTCTAAAACACGTCAAGACCCAATCGCTCAGCGGGGAGACACACCGGCTGAGAGAGCAGATCTTTGAAGAGCAACCGTCCCTACCTCGTACGAAGCCGTTATCCATATCCGTCGTCGGGTCGGATGGTACCGTCGCAGCAGATCAATCGCAATCACTTGTGGTCGAAGGACCGGCTACCACGGACGGGAGGGCGACCTGGACCATTCCCCTGCAAATCACGGTCCATGTAGGCGAGTCACGGTTGAATCAGGGCTCTGCTCAACCAGTGGTGACGGGCACTGTCGCGCCACGACCAAGTCCGCCGATCCTATCGGCTGTTACAGCCGCACCAATGGATGCCGAGGTGACGGCTGCCATCGAAGAAGCGCGCTGCGCTGGAACCAGGCCCTACTATGACAAGGGTACAGATTCGAAGGCTCGGAAGAAGTACTATAAAGGAATCTCTGTTTCTCTTTCTCCCGGCAAGCTCTTCACCACACTATCCAGCCTTGTCACCATCACGCACGCCAACAAGCCTCCGTACCGACCAGGGAAGGAAGTCTACCCCTGGATCGATCTCCGCTCCAATCTTAAACTGCGCAGTATCTACTCGGGTAAAGAATTCGAACCCGAAGAGCTGATCCGGGAAGATTTTCGTATTGAGCAGGAGCGTGCGGCGCGGCTGCGCGAGTTTGCGTTACAAGAATCGGCAGTGACGGCAACGAAGTTTCAAGAGCGCATGGACTTCTTGGAAGCCTCTCTACCGTTCAACTGCGAGCATGTCGTTCCACAATCCTGGTTCAGGAAAATGGAGCCGATGCGCGGCGACCTGCATCATCTCTTTGCCTGTGAATCAGGCTGCAACAGTTTCAGGGGAAATACACCGTATTTTGACTTCCCTGACTTTGAAGAAGTTGTAAGAAATCAGTGCGGCAAACGGGAAGAACATAAATTCGAACCTGGTGGCGGGAAAGGGACGGTCGCGAGGGCGACGCTGTATTTTCTCCTGCGCTACCCTGGAGAGATCAACCAAACGGCGAAGGAGTACACGCAAGATCGTATCGCCACACTCCTCAAATGGCATAAAGACTTTCCCGTGGATGACTACGAGCGACATCGCAACCAGGCGATCTACGAGCGACAAGGTAACCGCAATCCGCTCATCGACTATCCCAAGTGGGCGGCGAAGATCGATTTTCGACCGGGCTTAGGACCGGGATGACAGCTCCAATCCTCTCTCGTTAGAATCGTCGGTAGGAGCAAGCGACACTGAGCCGTAGCATTGAGCCGTTTGAAAAGGAGAAGAACATGAGCACCGCGATCCCATCACCGCTGACTTTCATCATGGGCGCAACACTGACCTTTTCTTCACCGATCTTTGCGCAGAGTTTTCCTCCCGCCGTGAAGCAGGGAGTCGAAGCGGCGCAGAAGCAGGTGAGGACGATCGGCATGGAAGGGTACCGGAAGCTCGTTGACAATCCTGGCGCCGCCTTTACGCGGCAGGGCACGTGCCTGGAGCGATCAATATTCCGCGCGGCGTGATCGAATCTCAAATCTGGGACCACGTGGGTGTTCCAGATAAGGCCGACATGGAGAGGCCTATCATCCCTCAATGTCAAGGCGGAAGGCGCGCCTCGCTTGCCGCGCAATCTCTCGAGGAGCTCGGATTCACGCAAACGACGGCGGTCATTATGAACCTTGAAGACTGGCAAAAGGCCAGCAATCCATTTACAAAGTAACCCATCTCCGTCCTGAAGCTCATTCCCCCTCTGATGCCTGCTCTTTCAGAGAGCAGCATCGCCTTCGTCGATCGTCGGAATGTATACTGCCCGACTATGATACCTGTCACACCGGATACTGAACTCTCCATATCTTTTGAAACCCAACGCGCGGTTGTTTCTCCATGGGGAGCCTCGTTACGACGATACCTGATAATCAACGACGGAGGGTGGGAAACGGATATCCTTTGGGGCTATACGGGTGGAAGAGGAAAGCGAGGCGGCCAAGGCGACGTCCTCATCCCGTTTCCCGGCCGCATCGGCGATGGGCGCTATGCGTTTGAGGGGCAGTCACTGCAGCTCGAATGCAACGACAAGGAAGGTCCGAATGCCATTCATGGATTCGTTCGCAGTCTGCCATGGCACGTGCAAGAAGCTCACGCAAACAAGGTGACGTTTGAGATTCATCTCGACACTGATACCTACGCGGGACGAGGCTATCCCTTCTCGCTCGCCGTATGGGTGACGTATAGCCTCGGCCCCTCAGGACTTACCTGCACATTCGACGTGAAGAACGTAGGGCAACAGGCAGCGCCGATCGGAGTCGGATTTCATCCCTACTTCACCGTGGGAACATCTTTGATCGACGAGGCTGAGGTGCAGATCCCGGGAACCGCCTACTTAGAATTCAACGAGCGGCTCGCCCCAACAGGGACGATTCTGAGCGTGGCCGACACGCCGTGGGACTATCGACGATTTCGTGAGATCGGCCGTCAGCGCTTCAACCATTGTTATGTACAGCTCGAACGTGACGCACAGGGAATAGCCACGGCATCCCTGCGTCATACCGCACGCAATCGCTCGATCCACATCACGATGGATCACACCTTTACCGCAGTGGTCGTGTATACCGGAGATGCCATTGCAGACGCGCCACGGGCCGCGCTTGCCATCGAACCGATGACCTGCGCGAGTGATGCGTTCAATCATCCGGACTGGGGGCTGAAACGGCTCGTTCCCGGTGAGACATTCTCCGGACGTTATACCGTGACGTTCGTGGGATGAGTCGAACGATCGAGTCCGACGACGGCTTGCGCCGTCGGCTAGGGATCTTGGTGTCTCAGCGGGGGGCTACCGTTCAGGCAATCTTCCGAATGTTGGAAGGCTTGCCGCCGATAAGATCGCGGTGAATCTGGCGAAGCTTGAACTGCAGCTCTTCAAACGACTCCCCTTGAACCTGCTGGTCAGGAGAGCCCTGCAGACAGCCGCGCCATTTACCCTGATCTTGCCAAATCATGTATTTCGTCATGTCGCCGAGTATAGCGGCAAGTCGCAGTTCCAAACAGAGTTTTGTAACTTTTCACCGAGGCGCGCAAGGAAACGAGAAAGAATACACGCATGGCTCTCAATACTGTTGATGCACCAGCCGTGACGTTTCAACAGATATCCGCCAACCAACTGTCCTTTCGAACGGCAGCGGCCGGGTCCGGCGATCGATTGGTGCTCTGTCTTCATGGCTTTCCGGAATCCGCCGTCTCATGGCGCTATCAGGTGGAACCATTGGCTCAGGCAGGGTATCGGGTCTGGGCTCCGGACCTCCGGGGATATGGCGGCACGACCAGACCGACAGGCATTGAGGCCTACCGAATTGAATCCTTGATGGACGATGTCACCGGACTCCTCGATGCCGCTCAGATTCAACGCGCCATTCTGGTGGGGCATGATTGGGGTGGAATCATCGCCTGGTACTATGCCATGCGACACACCGATCGCGTGAAAGCCTTGGTGATTGTGAACGCCCCCCACCCCGCATGCTTCGAGCGGGAAGTGCGGCATTGGCGTCAGTTGCGCCGTTCCTGGTACATGGGTTTTTTCCAAATTCCCTGGCTTCCGGAGGCAACCTTATCGGCTGGTCGTGGTTACGTCATCGGGCAGATTTTTGAACATATGACGATGGATCGCGAGCAGATGCCGGAGGATCTCATTCGGCTGTATCGACGGCAAGCCTGCGAGCCGGGAGCGCTCACGGCCATGGTGCATTACTATCGAGCGGCCGTACGAGGCGGCGGAGCGATGCGTCAGCGAAGAATGGGATATCCTATTGTCCCCGTCCCGACACTGGTGATCTGGGGGTTACAGGACCATGCACTCGTCCGTCAGAATCTTGATGGGCTGAATGATTTCGTCACCGACCTGACGGTGGTGAAGATCGCCGACGCCGGACATTTCGTGCATGCAGACAAGCCTGAACAGGTCACGCGTGAAATGCTGACCTGGTTGCAGAATCACGTGAGCTTCTGATTCGTTGACTCATAGCTACCTTCCCTTACCGAGCCGCCGAACGTCTTCCGATGTTCTTCAACGCGCAAGCCACCACGCCTTGCGTGCCTTTCCATAAGTAATCAATCTCGCCTAAGAAATCATCCGGCTTGTTGAGTGAGCCGCGCGTACGTTCCATACGAACGACTCTCACGATGTCTGGGGAGGCGTGGCGATTGCAGAAGGGTTGGTCCCTGCAGGGAAGGGATTGCCTAGGAGCGGAGTAAGGGGGACCAGAGTGCCTGATCCCGACGTGATTGTGTAAGCCGACACACTGCCCCCTCGATTTGCCACATACAAGAACTGTCCATCCTGAGATAGAGTGACGGCGGCTGGACTGGACCCTGCCGGTGTTGGATTAAGAATGGCCCCTGAGACCGGTACGAGTGTGAGCAAGCCATTACCGCCTATGGCAAACGTCGACACATTCCCTTCCCCGTTCGCAATATAGAGAAATGCCCCATTCGATGCGACTGCGATGCCGTTCGGAGTCGCTCCACCTGTGGAAACAGGATTCGGATTGGATCCGGTCGGCGGCACCAGCGTTAACAACCCGGATGTTGCAACCTGAAACGCCGTTACCGTGTTGGATGCACCGTTGGTGACGTAGAGAAACTGCCCATTCGGAGACATGGTCAGCGCGGTGGGGCCTGTTCCACTGACCGGGATAGGATTCGTTCCTGGCCCAGCCGGCGGAACCTGTGTTAACAACCCGGACGTTTCAATTTGAAATGCTGTGACGGTGTTGGATGTGCTATTGGCCGCATAAAGAAACCGTCCAGGCGAAGAAGTTGTTAATGCGATAGGGGCAGAGCCTCCAGCAGCGACGGGATTGGGATTAGCCGTAGTCGGCGGGACACGTGTGAGGACTCCGGCTGTACCAATACTGAAGACGGTCACGCTGTCAGATCCACTGTTCGCGACGTATAGAAATCGCGAATCCCGTGAAATGGCAAGTGCTCGGGGCGTTGTTCCGACTGGGGCCGGGTTGGGAGTGGCAGGAGTCGACTCCCCGAGCAATAGTGCACCATTAGTACCGATCCTGAAAGCCGCCACATTGTTGGCCTGGCTATTGGCGGCGTACGCGAAGAAGCCATTTGATGACACGGCGATTGCCGAGGGGGCCGAGACATTAACAAACGGAGACCCAGGAATTGCAGCGAGCCCTCCGGTGGATGGATTAATAGTGTACCCAGACACATTGTTGGACCCACTATTGGTGACATACACGACTGCCGTCGTTCCCTCTCCTCCTCCAATTGTTCCTAGGCCGCCGAACCCTCCTTCCCCACCGTCGCCGCCGCATCCAGATGCAACCAACACGAATGGTACGAACCAGGCTAGTCGCAATCTCTTCACAGTGGACGGCTTGTGAGTGTCTTGAAGTGCCATGTTTCGGTATATACCACTCTCGCGAGGCTCTGACAACGACGCAGTTAGGATAAGGCACGTTCGTGATGTGTCATCAACACAGGGTCGGTGTGAGGTGGGAGCAAAAGAGGTGGAGCGCCGGTTGGATGTCGGCGGCAACGACTGTCATCTCCAAGGCTATGTGTCTTCGCGTACAATAAGCCCACGGTTCGTGGCCTGAACCGTGGGCTTCCCCATCTATCTGGAGAAGAAGACTTATGGCCGACCAGGCGTAGCGATACCCGATGGTGTCGTTCCTGCGGAAAACGGGTTCCCCAATGCGCCACTGACCGGGGTCAGGGCACCGGTTCCTGCTGTGATTGTATAAGCTGATACATTATTACTGCCACCGTTGGCGACGTATAAAAGCAAACCATTCGGTTCGATGGAAACCCCTCTTGGCGACGTGCCGGCAGCAATTGTAGCTTGTGATGTCAATGCTCCTGTAGCCCCATCAATTGTGAACGTCGACACATTGTTGCTACCGCTATTCACCACATATAAGAAGTTCCCGTTCGGTGAAACAGTCACGGCACTGGGAGTGGTCCCAGCCGGAAATGGTGAACCTGCCACCGGCACCAAGACACCACTCCCCGCCGTGATCGTGTACGCTGAGACATTCCCCCCGCCGTTCGCCACATAGAGAAATTGCCCGTTTGGTGAAACGGTCACGGCACTGGGCGTGGTCCCAGCCGGAAATGGTGAACCTGCCACCGGCGCCAAGACACCACTCCCTGTCGTGATCGTGTAGGCCGACACATCGTTGCTACCACCATTCGCCACATATAAGAAGTTCCCGTTGGGGGAGACCGTCACAGCACTGGGGTTGGTCCCGGCGGTGAAGGGCGAGTTTGCCACAAGTGTGAGCTCGGCCGTCGTGCTGTTGACCGTAAAGGCCGAGACACTGTTTGCTCCACCCTGATTTGTCACATACACGAATGAGCCGTCGGCAGACACGGTAACGGCAGATGGGGCCGTTACACCGGAAAATGGAGAACCACTAATGGTCGTCAGTGCTCCGTTTGTCGTGATCATGTATCCAGACACATTGTTGGACCCACTGTTTGCGACATAGGCAATTCGCGAGCTTATTCCACCGCCGTTCCCAAATCCTCCGTCTCCGCCACCACCTTCAGGACACCCACCAAGAAGTAGCAGTACCGGAAGCACGAGCCATGACAACGATCGTGTTTTCATGTGATGTCCTCTTGTTCGACTCCAAAGTGAGATAACTATTCCTCGTATAGCACGGAGAAATACGTACACCAACTAAAATGACTTTTTTCGTTGGACTCTGATCGGTTCTCGCTGGCACACTGCATTACCAAACAGCATGGAGCCTGACGATCTTGCATCATTCACTCACTATTCTGGGATCCGGCTACACCGCCAAATTTCTCCTGCCGCTTGCCCAGCACCGCTACACTCATGTCTTCGCCACCAGTCGGGATCCTGATCGGAAGCTCACACATCTGAACCCTGACCAACGGATACGATTCGACCTGGCACGGCCCGAGACATGGCAAGCGATTCCAACATCAACCGATGTCCTGTGGTGCTTTCCCGCAATACCGATCAAGTTGGTTCAGCAGTTCGCTGACGCCGCATCTCTACGAACCCGCCGGCTAGTGGTACTCGGCAGTACCTCCGCCTACGACGACTGCGCCTCGACCGAGTACCCTCCACCCTGGATTGACGAAACAGCATCAGTTGACCTAAGCAAACCTCGTGTACAAGGTGAAGAACTATTGCGAACATATTATAACGCCATCGTATTGCGAGTTGCTGGAATCTATGGCCCAGGCCGCAATCCTGTCGAGTGGATCAGAATAGGTCGAGCGAACCGCTCACGCAAATATGTCAACCTGATTCACGTTGAAGATCTGGCTTCGTCCTGCCTTGCAGCGATCGAGCACGCTGACCCAAGCGGAATCTACAACGTCAGCGATGGACATCCAAGGACTTGGACGGAGATCTGCAAGATGGTCGAGCAACGATGGGAGATTCAATCCTCTGACTCTCAGGATGCCGACTCACCAGGGAAGCGCGTGTTGAACAAGCGGATGTGCGAGTTACTGAAATCGGATGGGACAGGTCTGCGCTATAGAGATCTATTCGAAGCACTTGAGCTGATACGACGAAACTCGCTCAACGAAGCAACGCCATCACGGTGAGGCACACGAGCAAGTTGTTCATCGCGTGGGCGACCATGCCGGGAATCAGGCTCCCCGTCCGTTCGTAAATCCAAGCCCAGAGAAATCCACTCCAAAAGACACTGAGAAATCCAATCAGGCTATAGCCGTGGGCGAGAGCAAAAAGGCTGGTACTGATCAGGGCGGCAGGAAGGAATTCAAGCCGGCGGCGAAGCATCGCGAATAGTAACCCACGAAACGCAAGTTCCTCGAAGATCGGCGCGAAAATGACATACTCGAGCACACTGACCGCCACGACGGGCGGAGCTCCCCACACGAGATCCTGATCAAACCATTCCGTCCAGTGGTTATTCAAATTCAAGAACTCGACCGCCCGCCCCATCACCCATTCACCCCAGAGTCCGGCTGCGACAACCGCGAGGATGGTGCATATCAGGCGTCCAAAGTTCTCCCGCTTGATCCCTAGACCAAAGCCGTTCCGGAAGGTCAGACCGGCCGGCCTGAGCAATTGGACATAGGCAAGGATAAGCAGCGGTAAGTTGGCCAAGGGAATGGCCAATGCGCGCAAGGACGCATGTTGAAATGACGAAGTGGACAGGATAGCGGCAGTCGTAATGGCGCCTAAGGCACCGCCGCGAAGAATAACGGCAGCGGCAGTTCCTCCAGACCAAGGGGGCGGAACGCCGGGTAAATGCAGACGCAGGAGATGTATCCTCTGTCCCCGCAGTCCGGCAACGCCCAAAAGCATGGCCGACCCAATCACCAGGCACATCAATTCGACCGCGAGCAATGGGCGAATCCATTGCTGAACGCGATCTTCCCTGAACACACGCTGCCCTTCAACCGTCGCCAGGAGATCCTGATCGCCCGCACGTCGTGCCAACCGTGCGGCAAGATGATCATAGAACCATCCGCTCGGCAATGCTTCCGCCAGTGTGGCTTGTAATTCTGCCTCTTGTGTCCTATCAAGCGGCTGGGGACTATACGCAGCTTCTATCAGTTGTCCGAATAGCAACGCGGACGTCCCACGGTTTTGCCACCCCTTGGTTTCAGCGAGTGCCGCCGTTTCTTGCCCGAACTCCCCGAGTAGGATGGCCAGCCGAAGCTTGGAGAGAGGATCATCGGTCGTCTCAACCAGTTCCCGGTACCACTGGATGGCTTGCTCCCTGGCTTCATCATCGGTGCCCATCGTCCAGCCGGCCAGCCATTGCTGCCATTCCGGCGCTCGACGCAGGCTGTCTTGCGCCTCCAACATACGGCTGACCATCAGATCAAGTGCGCGATCCGGTTCCTCAAATCGCTGGAGTTTTGGAAGGGTCGCCGAAAACCACAGAACAGCGCCGAGTGCCGCAACCAGGATGCCGGCGCATACTCCGCTCACAACCACGGACCAACGAGAGCTATACGGAGCAGCCGATTGCTTGGAAACTGCAGGTTGGTCGCGCGGCGGGAAATCCGATGATCGTCCGATCGAAAGGGTCTGTTCGTTCATGAGTGGCTGACTATACCATTGTCCTTCACCCGGCCGAATCCCCCTTAAAGTAGCTATCAAAGTGTTGAAAAAGTCCGCCGGCGGCGTTCTCGCGGCGCTTACAGGCTCAACATATCACCGGGAATGAGCTGCCAAAGCAGCTGGCGGTGGGCCGGGTGAGAATGATTACACCTCGGTCAAGACAAAGGATTTATCGCATAGCCTCCTCGGCCTGACTTGGCTATACTAACCGCGCGATTTAAGGAATCTATTTGTGATGAAGAATTTTATCGCCCCACGACGGTTGCTCTTGGGTCCCGGCCCCAGCATGGTGCATCCTCGAGTCCTACAAGCCCTGGCGACTCCACTTGTCGGACATCTAGACCCGATATTCCTAGCAGTGATGACCGACATCCAGATGCTCTTGCGCCGCGTATTCTCGACGACCAATCAATTTACGATTGCCGTCTCGGGGACCGGGTCAGCCGGTATGGAAGCCGCCGTCGTCAACGTCGTTGAACCAGGCGATGCCGTCATCGTGGGCATCAACGGTGTGTTCGGTACAAGACTCGCGGCCATCGTGGAGCGCTGCGGAGGGAAGGCCATTCGTGTGGAAGTGCCGTGGGGGCAGGTGATCGACCCGGATACGATTGCCTCGGCGCTCCGGCAGTCGAGTCCGGTGAAGGCCGTTGCGCTGGTGCACGCTGAAACTTCGACGGGAGCCTGGCAACCCCTCGAACCGATCAGCGCCCTTTGTCGTCAGTACAATGCGCTGCTGATCGTCGATGCGGTCACATCGCTTGCTGGGATCCCTGTGGAAGTCGATCGATGGGGTATCGATGTTTGCTACAGCGCCACGCAAAAATGTCTCAGTTGCCCGCCTGGCTTGGCTCCCTTGACGTTAAGCGAGCGCGCCCTGTCCATCGTCAAGAATCGCCGCACTCCCTGTCAAAGCTGGTATCTAGACCTGTCCCTCATCGCGGATTACTGGACGGAGCACAACCGAGCCTACCATCATACGGCACCGATTTCGATGCTCTATGCCTTGCGGGAGGCGTTGCGCCTGATCGAGGAAGAAGGGCTTCCAGCCAGGTTTGCCCGCCATCAATTGAATAGCCATGCGCTGCTCGCAGGACTGATGGCTCTCGGCCTCGCCCCCTTGCCTCCCCCGGATCGGCGGCTTCCCACGTTGATCTGCGTCACCATTCCAGCCCACATCGATGAAGCGGCCGTCCGAGCCCAGTTACTGGAGATGTTCGGCATCGAAGTCGGCGGAGGCCTCGGCCCTCTCAAGGGAAAGGTCTGGAGAATCGGACTGATGGGAGAATCGTCGACGGAGGCCAACGTTCTGACCCTGTTGAACGCCATGGAGGAGATCGGGATTCGGAGCAAGTGGGTTTCGACTCCCGGCGCCGCGCTGCAAGCCGCCGCGCATATCTATAGTAGAGGCGATACGTTGTGACCATCGCCATTCATCACGCGCGCCTCATCGATGGAACGGGAGACCTTCACGACAACGCGACGCTCCTCGTGCGCGGCACAAAGATCTTGGCGGTCGGCCCAAGCAGCGAGGTCAAAATCCCGAAAGGGGCTGTCCGTATCGACGGCCGCGGCCTCTCAGTTATCCCAGGACTCATCGACTGTCATGTCCATCTCTGCTTGGGCGGAGAGCCGGATGTCGTCGGCGCGCTCGAATCAGAGCAGCCTTCCTATACCTTGCTGAAGTCGGCCATGCATGCGAAGGCGACGATCGATGCGGGGTTTACGACGGTGCGCGACGTTGGATCTCGGGATCATTCCATCTTCACGCTGAAGCAGGCCATCGAATCGGGTGTGATGCCTGGGCCACGCATCGTCGGTGCAGGACGCGCCATCTGCATGATCGGAGGCCACGCGCGATTCATCGGCCAGGAAGTAGAAGGCACGGAGCAGGTCAGGAAGGTTGTGGCTGAACAGGTCGCTGCCGGTGCGGGGGTCATTAAGATTATTGCCTCGGGTGGAGTGCTGACGCCCGGCACCTCGCCGGATCAGGCCCAAATGACGATGGAGGAGTTGGCTGCAGCGGTCGATGCGGCACAGCAAGCCGGGAAAAGAGTCGCCGCCCATGCTCATGGTGCTTCTGGAATGAAGAACGCCATCAATGCGGGGGTGCGATCGATCGAGCACGCTACCCTGTTGGACGACGAGTCGGGAGCACTCATGAAGCGGTATGGCGTCTACATGGTCCCGACCCTTTCGGCCCTGGCTACGACGGCGGCATGCCGACCGGGATGCGGTATCCCTGACAGTGCGTTAGAAAAGGCCAAATCCATGACCAAGCGCCACCGGTCTAGCTTCAAACAGGCGCATCAGAGCGGCATCGCCATCGCCATGGGCACCGATGCCGGCACCCCGTTCAACTACCATGGGGAAAACGCGCAGGAGCTTGAACGGATGGTCGCTTTTGGCATGACGCCAATGAGGCCATTATCGCCTCGACCGCCACGGCGGCTCAGCTCATCGGGATTCAGGATTCAGTCGGCACGCTGACCAAAGGAATGGAAGCTGATCTTGTGATCCTCAAAGGAAACCCGCTTCGACGGATCGACGTGCTACGAGACCGAGACAAAATTGTAGGTGTAATGAAGGCCGGCAAGTTTGTGGCAGGACCTCTCTCAAAAACGTAAGAGGCTAGAGGTGGAGTCAACAATGGAGTCTTCATCTTCTTTCAACGCGTTTCTCCGGCTCAGGCTTGTGTGCGGCGGACCATGTATTGATTGGGTTGTTGTTACTTGCCGCTCTTATTGTCGAGCGTCTTTAGCGCTTCCGCGAGGGTGATCATCACCGTCATCGGGTCAATCGGCGAAGCGATAAAACCGTAGCCCTGATAGAAACGCTTCGCTGCTTCGGAAATGGCATGGACCAGGATGGCGCGGATGCCGGCGATCTCCGCAGCCTGGACGGTGCGAAGAACCGCATCGCGCAGCAGCCCCCTACCGATCCCGCGGCCCTGGAAGTCCTTATCGACGGCAAGGCGGCCCAGCACCATGACCGGCACAGGATCAGGCATGTTTCGTTTCACGCGTCCCGGCTCGCCGGTATGCGTAACCGCCCCCACGGCGAGGGCATAATACCCCACTACCCTCTTTGCCGCAGAAACCACGTATGTGCGCGATGAGCCACTTTCTTCATTGGCGAGGGCTCGCCTCCGGAGCCACTCATCGAGGACAGCTTCTCCGCAATCAAAGCCGGCAAGATCGTGTTCTACTGAAAGTTTTTCGGGCGGGGTTATGTCAGAAACGGATCTGCTCATTCATCCCACGGAGCCCTTGCTTCAAAGAGCCGCCGCAGTTTCGGATTGTTCGCCGGAGGCTTGTCGAGCATGGCCATGAAGCGTTTGAACGCATCCGGGGGCAGCTCGAAATATCGGCAATTGAGCAGCACCGTTTCTGCCTCCCGGCACGCCGTTTCCAGCATGAAATCGGACCGGCTGCGGCCGAGCAACTCCGCCGCCCGGTCAATCAGCATTTTCTGCTTCTGACTGGCGCGCAGGTTGATCGTTTCCCCCCGCTTCCCCGCCTCTCTTGTCATAGTGGCCATAACATTCTCCTTGTATACACATCCACTATACATCACAGTGCGCACGTTGTGAATACAAAATATGGCATCTAAAGTACATCTCTCACAGCGCTCATGGCTCCGAAGGACACCGACTTGGCTACGAAAAGGAGATCGTACCGGAATAGACGAGAGGGATACTTGGATAACG
>JAHBWU010000066.1 GCA_019636835.1 Nitrospira sp. | reverse complement strand
TCACCTCAGGATGCTCAAAAAGGCTGTCCAGCAAGGCCGCAGCGAGTGAAGAGGTGAGCGTACGCTTCGGTACGTTGAGCCTCTGAGCGAGGCGAGAACGCTGCTGGCGGACTTTTCAGCATCCTACCAGAGTTGCACTTACCGGTCGTCCAGTGTAGCGTAGGCGTCAGCATGTCGGTCTCGATTTCTTCCGCCATCCATAAGTGCCTACCTCTTGTTACCTGTGCTCTGCTTGTCGCTTTGGTCATCGGCTTTTCCGGCTGTGGCGGTCCCTGGAGAGACAGCTATTTCAAGAAAGGAGTCGGTCGACTGACACAGGAGGAAATTCTGGATCGACTGGGTCCCCCGCACACGGCCAAGACCCCGGCTCTCGGAGGGGACAGTCTCTGGACCTATCGATTCGCGCTCAGCGAGCAGGAACTCATCCGATGGAATCCTTCGTTCGTCGCCGACGCTTCCAACTCGGTCTCCAGCATGATGGGCAAGGGAACCGAAACCGCCAAACCCACGCTGTATTGCTATCGGTACACCTTGACGTTCTCCGAGGACAAGACCCTCAAGAACTGGAAACGTGAGGAATGCGTTCCGGGTACCCGCGAAACATTGACCGCCAAATAGAGGACGATCGTGCCCCAAAACGAGTGGTTTGGAATCGACAGCTCGGTCGCGTTGGACGGATTGAAGTCGCTGATCCTGTTGCTGACCTTGATCATCGTCAGGCCGCTGATCGTGCGTTGGATCGCCCGCAATCCGACGCTCTCGATGGAATCGAAACGCCGTTGGGTCGTCACGACCAGGAACTCGGTCGTCTTCGCATTTCTGATCGGTCTCGTGATCATCTGGGCTCACGAACTGCAGGCTTTTGCGGTTTCTCTCGTCGCCTTGGCGGCCGCTTTCGTCCTGGCGACAAGAGAGCTGATCCTCTGCTGGAGCGGGGCGGCGCTTCGAGTAGGCAGCAAAGCCTTCGCCGTCGGTGATCGAATTCAAATCGCGGGCCATCGCGGAGTGGTGCTGGACCACGATGCTTTCGCAACAAGGTTATTGGAAATCGGACCCGGACAATCCGCTCATCTGTACACCGGTCGCGTGACCATCTTTCCCAACAGCTTGCTGCTTACCAATACGTTGATCAAGGAAAATCCTGAGCAAGAGTACGGTCTCTATACGTTGATCGTTCCGGTCAAAAACGATGAGGAATGGCAGAAAGCCGAGCGCGCCCTCTTAGAGGCTGCGAAGGCGGAATGCGCGCCGTACATGGATGAAGCCGCGCGGCAGATGAAGCTGCTGGAGCAAACCAATTTGCTGGAAGCGCCTTCTCCGGAACCGCGCATCACCATTCAGCTCCCGGATTCAGGCAAGATACATCTCGTGCTCCGATTCCCAGCCCCGGATCGGGGACGCTCCCGTATCGAGCAGGCCATTCTACGTCGACATCTCCTACAGATGAACGTTCAGGAATCATTACCCCGCACCTGACAGGATACTGAAAAAGGTCGCCAGCGGCGTTCTCGCATCGTTCAGAGGCTCGACGTACCGAAGCGTACGCCTCGCCCCTTCACTCGCTGCGGCCTTGCTGGACAGCCTTTTTGAGTATCCTGAGGTTATTTTTACGTTCGCACCGTACAACACATTGTTTTTCTGCAGCCTGCTAAAAAAGAGGGCCATCTCGCGATGGCCCTCCCGTTACGCCTCATTGCACACGATGTGAATTACTTCGGAAACGACTTCGGCGCCGTGACATGTTGCCACCCCTCGCCATTGAGCGTATGGAGAAACTCCACCAGGTCATGTTTTTCCTGATCCGTCAGCTCCAGCGGAATAATGAGATTGTCCTGGTGGGGATTCTTGACACCGCCCTTGTTGTAGAAGTCGACGACTTCTTTAAGCGTCTTGAAGCGTCCGTCGTGCATGTATGGAGCGCTTCGCGCAATCTCCCGTAAGGTTGGGGTCTTGAATGCCCCGATTTCCTCAGCGTGACCGGTCACCAGATAGCGGCCAAGATCGACTTTATTGTCGTCCCAGCCGATGCCGAGGTTGTGAAACTTTTCGTCGGTGAAATTAAACCCGGAGTGACACTTGGTACAGCGTGCCTTTTCACGGAATAGGATGAGGCCCCTCTGAGCGGCTTCTGGAATGGCTCCTGTTTCCCCTCCCTGATCGAACCGGTCCGCTGGGCTGTTGCCGGAGAGGACGGTGCGTTGGAAGCTGGCAATGGCCCGACCGACATCTTCAATCATGATTTCCCGACCGAAGACCTCTTGAAAGAGCTTCCGATAACCTGGAATCTTTTTCATTTTTGCCACCATTTGATCATGGTTGGCAAACCCGTGTTCGACCGGATTGATGAAGGGCCCGATCGACTGATCTTCAAGCGTCGCCGCCCGACCGTCCCAAAATTGCTCGCTGCTGAACAGCCGGTTGAAGGACGCCGGCGCGCTGCGACCACCCTTCTGACCTCGGATGCCGGTGGCGACCGGCTTGCCATCCGTGAACGCGAATTTCGCGAGATGACAATTCGCGCAGGCGATGGTGCTATCCGCTGACAGTCGCTTGTCAAAGAACAGCAATCGACCTAACTCGACCTTTTCCTTCGTCAACGGATTATCGGCCGGAATGACCACAGCGGTCTCTTCGAGACCGAAAGGAAGCTTGAGTTTGTACTCCTCGGCTTGTGCTCCGCCAAACGAGAATCCCAACAGCGCTCCCAACACCAGACAGGCACGAACAGGTATCGCATTCGTCAGCTTGCGTCTCTTCATCTTCATCTCCTCCCTTCTCCAGGCCCTATCTTTGACTTTCGACTCCCTCTGCAAACTCAACGCTTCATCGTTCACTAGCTCTGGATCCATCTCAAGTAGATCGACCATGCGCGGAAACTACCATCCCGCTCAGACTATTCCAGGAGGCTCCGGAGCATCCACGCCGTTTTCTCATGCACCTGCATGCGCTGTGTTAAGAGATCGATCGTCACCTGATCAGAAGCCTTTTCAGCCGTACCATAGACTTTCCGTGCCGTTCGAACCAGCGCTTCCTGCCCTTCGACCAGTTGGTGGATCATGTCTTCCGCCTTGGATACACCGGTGGCTTCGGAGATAGAGGAAAGCTTCGCAAATTGAGCGTAACTTCCCGGCGCCGGATGTCCCAGGGCCCGGATGCGTTCCGCCACCAAATCCACCGCCAGTGCCAGTTCGTTGTACTGCTGTTCGAACATCAGATGCAGCGTCTGGAACATCGGACCTGTGACATTCCAATGGAAATTATGCGTTTTGAGATAGAGCGTATACGTATCGGCCAACACCTTGGATAGCCCTTCCGCGATAGCTTTCCGCTGTGCCGGCTCGATCCCAAGATCGATCTGCGGACCGTTGTGGGTTCTTGCCTTTGTTGGACTATGAGCTTTTGCCATGGTGTCCTTCCTTCAGTTTGAGCCCGGTGTCCGGGCCTGTCATATCATGACTCGTACTGCCGACTCAATTGCCGGACACTCATCGAGTCGCAGGCCACATGATAAATGGGGCTTCCACAGCGCTTCAACTGAGGAGGGCCAGATTGCCCTCCCCAATGAAAGACGCTCGGCGATCAGTGGCTCATCGGCTTGGTGTAGGAATATTCCGGCCCTCCCGGCTGGATATTCTCAACGACGTCCACCCGCCTCGGCTCGCCTCCGGCCTTCGCGCTGTCTTGCTGCGCGACCGTTTCATGGAGAGCATCGATGACGTCTACTCGATACGCATCGGACGCGAAGCTGTCCGGCATATTTGTCGCTCCGGTTACCGCCGCCATTACCGTCAAGAATCCGATCTTCAATATGCCTTTCACTCTCATGAGATCCTCCTTCCGGTTTATGTATGTGCTGCGGGATTCTCCCGCGTGCTTGAGTACAAGGTAACCGGATGTTGAACGATCAGTCCAATTGATAGTATATAGATACATGATAAGAATAACTTATTACTAAGGCGATCCATGACTCTGACGGAACTGCAATATATCGTCGCTGTGGCTCAAGAGCGCCATTTCGGCCGTGCCGCTGATCGCGTATTCGTGACCCAACCGGCCTTAAGTCTCGCGATCAAAAAACTGGAGGAAGAATTAGGCACGACGATTTTCGAGCGGCGCCAAGCCCGGATTGAACTGACAGCGCTCGGGGAGCAAATCGTCCACCAGGCTCAACGCGTATTGGAAGAGGCGGAGCAAATCAAGATTCTGGCGGCGCAAGGCAAAGATCAATTGAATGGACTGTTGCGGCTCGGCGTTATCGCGACCGTCGGACCGTATATCCTTCCGGATTTGGTCCCGCTCTTGAGTGCGCGTGCACCAAAGATGCCTCTGGAATTGGAAGAAAATCTCACTCAGAACTTGGCTGGAATGTTGAAGAATGGAAAACTCGATGTCATCATGATCGCCCTTCCCTTCGAGGAACCGGGAGTACTCACAAGCGCCTTGTATGATGAACCATTTCAGGCCGTGGTCCCGATTGGACACCACTGGCAGAAAAAGAAATTGCTCGATTCCCGTCAATTAAGTGCCGAGAAAGTCCTCCTGCCTCACGCGGGACATTGTTTCCGCCGGCAAGTTCTCGATGCCTGTCCCGAACTCAGTCGCTCGGATGCGGAAGGCTGGCAGGGAAACTCGTTGGAAACCATCCGGCAGATGGTGGTCTCGG
Organism: Nitrospira sp.; assembly: GCA_019636835.1. GTDB lineage: Bacteria > Nitrospirota > Nitrospiria > Nitrospirales > Nitrospiraceae > Nitrospira_D. The sequence goes on along the minus strand of JAHBWU010000066.1, from coordinate 16,054 downwards.
GGTTGGGCATCACTGTGCTGCCCTGCAGCGCCCTCTCGCCCAAATACCGGAACAAGCGCCTGATCACGATCAAGCTGACAGACCCGGCGCCTGGTCGCCGAATCGGTCTCGCCTGGCGGCGTGGGTTCACCCGGCCTCAAGTCATCGAGGTGATCCGAGAGGCCGTCCATGTACTGAAAATACAGGGTCTCAAGATGGTGACGGAGTGACGAACATGACTCAACACTTCCAAGCCGCTTGTTGCCCTGGACGGCTTTTGCTAGGATGCGCCGACTCATTGGAGCGCGCTTGGGATGAAAATCGCGACGTTCAACGTCAATTCATTGCGCAAACGTTTGCCGATCGTGCTTGGGTGGCTTGAGCGACATCAACCGGATGTCCTGTGCCTCCAAGAAACCAAGGTCCAGGATAGCGAGTTTCCATTGCTCGCGCTGGCTCCTAGCGGGTATGAAACGATCTTTCGAGGAATGAAATCCTATAACGGGGTGGCGATCCTCAGTCGAAAGAAGCCGGAAGCAGTGTTCTACGGATTCGACGACGGAGGAGACCCTGAGGACTCTCGCCTGCTGAGAGTCCTCATCGATGGAATTCCCATCGTCAATACCTACGTGCCTCAGGGGTTCGAAATCGATTCGCCGAAGTATGCCTACAAACTCGCCTGGTACGAACGACTACGGAACTACTTCAACACACATCTTTCGCCGCAAACCCCGGCTATCTGGTGCGGAGATATGAATGTCGCTCCACGCCCCATGGACGTCCACAGTCCCGAGAAACATCTGAACCATGTCTGCTACCACGAGGCCGCGCGCCACGCGTATGAAAAAACGGTCGCCTGGGGATTTCAGGATGTCTTCGTGAAACTTTACCCGACACGCCAGCAATACACGTTCTGGGACTACCGTGCGCCGAGCTCATTGGAGGCCAACAAAGGATGGCGCATCGATCATATGATGGCCACGGCGCCGCTGGCGGAAAAATGCGTGAAGGCGGATGTGGACGTCGAGCCGCGGCGAGCGAAAGAGCCTTCAGACCATACCTTTTTGTGGGCCGAGTTTTCGATCTGACTGCGTACGCGACGCCCAATCCAACCGCGCAAAGGTGCCCGCTCTTCGGTCCTGCAAAAGAAAAATCCGTCTCCTAAGCAGCCTTGGCTCGCATCTGGTTGCTGCGATTCTGCTCGATCAAGGGATCAATGATCAGGCCGCAATTGAGACAGCGCAGAATGATCGTACTGGATGACACCGCCGGTTGGCGCTCGTGGATCATCAACCCTTTGCATTTTACGCAGGTCATTGGCATCCCTCCTTGCCGATATTGACTACGGACGATATGTAACATTCCGAGATTAACGACATGTTAACCGTTAGTTAAAACTCTCTAATGCCGCTTATCTGTGTCATATAGCCGGCAGTACTTTCAGCCCTGCTTCCGCGAACTTTTGTTCGATCGCGAAACGCAATTCGCTTGCGATTCCGCTCGGATCGACGTCAGGCGAGATTTCATGCCAATAGTTCACCGTAAAGATGCGAGCTTGGGTCCCGAATTCGTCGAGAAGCACTTGCGGCGCCGGTTGTTTCATGACTTTCGGATGCTGCAGGGCAAGAGCTGAAAGCAGATTCATGATCTGTTGAGCGGCCGTATCGTATGGAACGCCGACTCTGAGAGAAAACCGCCCGACACGGCTTGAGTAAGTCCAGTTGGTGAGGGTCCGTTCGAGAAAACTGCTGTTCGGTATCAGCGTCTCCGTTCCTTTGGCATCTCTGATGGTGGATGACCGAAGGCCGATCGAGGTCACCCGACCTCGAACATTGTCGGCCTCAATAAGGTCGCCGACTCGCATCGGTCGTTCGATCAACAGCAGAATCCCGCTGATAATATTTTTCAAGAGTGTCTGCGCGCCGAATCCCACACCGATTGCAAAGGCTCCGCCGAGAAACGCAAAAATCGTCAATGGGATCTTCGCCCAAGAGAAGCTCAGGACGATCAAGAACATGATGAGAAACGCTTGACTCCACTGGCGCAGCAGATTCGCGACGTCTGCCGCCATGCCGAACCTTGTCACGGCCAATCGGCCGATAGCTCGCGCCAAATGTACACAGACGACATAGCCGATCAGAAAGATCGCCAACGCGGTCAGTATTTTTCCGACCGTCACACTGCGGTGGCCGGTCATAGTCTTGCCGTCGACTTCGATCGTATCTTCCGCTGAAAAGAGCTCGTACCTCCAGGCATCCTGGATCAGGCTTCCAATACGGGTGAGCAACTCTTCGAGGCGATCGAATAGCGGCACTTCTTTCTGTTGTTGCTTGAATTCCTCCCGCCATCTCTCCATAAACCTGGCCGCTTCATCCATTCGGTGCAATGCCCTGGCATAGGTCTCCTCTCGCTCGTGAAATGTCCGAATGAGGTCTTGCAGTGTGGCGCGAAGCGGCGCCGACGAATGGCGCATACGGTTCTCAGCTTCGCTGATCTGGCCGGATATGATTCCGGCCTGTTGGCGTAAGTAATCCCGGGACGCACGAAAATTATCAAAAAGCGGTGTGAATCGTTCATGGGCTTCCCGTGCTTTCCCCGGCTCGGACGTATGAACGATGACAAAGCGGTTTTCCCACAGCTGACGTTCGCCTTCCACGACATTCATCAATTGCTGCAAGAGATCGCTCTGCGACACCAGATTGTCCATACGCGCTCGAGCCAACTCAACCGCCGCCTTCGCCCGAGATATGGCCGGCGTCTCCTCTACCGCGTCCTTTCCTCCTGCCTGCTTGTTTCGGAGAAGGTGCAATCGCTGCTCGACCTGCTGGACGGTTTGGGACTGTCGCTGTCGCTCAACGATCGACTGTTCCAGTTGTTCCTCGACACGCAGGCGTTCCTTTGCCAAACGGGTTCGAACTTGAACGAGGTCTGCTTCGCTGAAAACGACATGAGGAGAAACCGCATCGAGCTGCCGCTGTTCAAAAGCGAGCCGGGCTTTGGCGCCGTCCAGTTCTTCTTCCACCCGCGTGATCGAGAGTTGCGCCGCTTCCAGCAGGACGGATGCGGCCCGAGCGCGAAGAGCGGCGAGCTCATAATCTCGGCGTTCACGACCGACCTGTCCGCGGTCTTTGGTTGTTTCCAACCGTTCTGAGGCCTGCCGTAGCCGTTCTTCGGCCGTCGTCAGCGCTTCGCGCGCTTGCTCGAATCGCAACGTGAGTAATTCACGTTGCGATTGCAGACCTTCGGCGGCAAGTTTGAGGGAATGCACGGTATCCCATAATCGGTCCGCGAGAAAAATTGAATAAGGCGAAGGCTCGGGAAAGCCTTTCCACTCACTGCTGCTACGGACGATGTCGGCATGCCGTTGACGCGCCTCGGTAAGCCGCTGAAAATCGCTCGACTGCTCGTCATACCCACGAACGATCTGCTCCAACAACGCGCGCCGTTCCTGCTGCTCCTCCTCGCGAGCCGGGCCGGTCAAGCTTTTGAATTCGAGAGATTCTCTCATGGTATTCAGGTCCGTTTGCGCTTGTTTGCGCCGTTCGCGGAGCGCCGTCATATCTATTTCGCCCGGCTTAGACGCGCCGCCCGCCCCTCGATCGACCGGAGAAGCCGCCATCGTGAGATTTAGCTCGACGGCATGGGCGGATAGCGGGGACAACGGACCCACTTCGATCAGGCTGAGCGCGAGGATCAGGATAAGGCGAAGCTTAGCGGCGAAAGTCCGGATGATCGGCCAACAGGACCCGCGCTCAGGAATGAGTGCACCGGCAGGTGAAGCTTGGCGTCGCCGAGTGGGAGGAGGCAAAAAACTCCATATGTTTCGCGTCGAATAGCCGGCGTGATAATAAAATTCGGCACGTTCGCTCATGAAAGGCACAAACTAATCCACTAATCTTGCAATCTCGGTGTGGACCAGACCAGGAACTAATCGTTGAGATGGGCTGGCTTTATTCTAATACCGGCTCCTCATACCCACACTAGGACACCCCCTAGTCATTGAATCAACTCGCGACAGGGTATCCAAACCTTTTGTCACATAGGGAAGTCACTGAAACAGCATGAGGAGACAGCAACAAGTCGTATCAAAACCATATCGCTCTCCATAGAAGTTTAGGCACTAACCGGTTACAACATTCGCCGGAATAGAGCACGAAAGATCAAGTGATGATTGACGATGTGGTGAGCGTGGCCGTCGTGGGAGCCGGCGCGGCCGGACTGACCGGCGCGATCGTTGCGGCGGAAACTCTCGCAAAAGATGGAGCCCCGGGACGTGTGCTTTTGCTGGATGGGGCCAAGCAGATAGGAACCAAGATCCTGGTCTCAGGCGGCGGGCGTTGCAACGTCACGCACGAAGTGATCACCCCAAAAGATTTTTTCGGGAATCGAAACATTATCCGAAATATTCTCGCGGCGTTTTCAGTCGAACGGACGATCGCGTGGTTTACGTCGCTGGGTGTTGACTTGAAGCGCGAACCGACGGGCAAGCTGTTTCCCGCCACCGACAACGCAAGGACCGTCCTCACCGCATTGCTTACCCGTGCCAGGGAGGCCGGCGTCATCATCCGTCCGGGCCATCGTGTAACCGAAGTTTCGACATCCAGCGCAGGATTCCTGCTGCAACACAGTCACGGCGCCACGCAGGCATCCCGAGTCATGCTCGCCACAGGCGGTCAGTCGTTGCCGAGGACCGGCAGCGATGGATTCGGATATCGACTGGCTCGTGCCCTCGGCCATCGCGTGACGCCGACCGTGCCGGCCCTCGTCCCCTTGGTACTCGATAGTTCCATGTTTCACGCAACGCTCTCAGGCCTATCGCATGACGTGGAGCTGACCACCCTGGTGGACGGTCGAGAAGTCGATCGACGGACCGGGAGTCTGCTCTGGACGCATTTCGGGATCAGCGGCCCCGTGGTCATGGACGCCAGCCGCTTCTGGGCCTTGGCAACGAATCGAGGTGCACCGGTTGATCTTTACGGCAACTTTGTTCCAAGCAGGCCATCAGAAGAATTGAAGGAGTGGTTTGTGGCCCGAGCGACTGAACATCCCAGGCGTTCACTGACACGAATCCTGTCGATGCTGGTCCCGGATCGATTTGCCGAATCTCTCTGTCGCCACTGTTCATGCGATCCGCAGGAACACATGGCTCAGGTCACCCGTCGTGACCGAGAGCGGGTCCTGAGCACTCTGGCGAGGTTCCGATTTCCTATTGCACGGGACCGCGGATGGAACTTTGCGGAAGTCACGGCCGGCGGCGTGCCGTTGGAAGAAATCAACTATCGCACCATGGAGTCGAAGCTGATTTCGGGACTCTATCTGATCGGGGAAATGCTCGATTGCGACGGCCGCATCGGAGGGTTTAATTTTCAATGGGCTTGGACGACGGGCTGGCTGGCCGGTCAGTCGGCGGCGAGGAGTCTTCTAGCCGCGAAGGTCCCACCTCACAGCGCATGATCGACCGGGTAGCTCGTTCCCTCTTTCGACCCGACTCTCCTGAGCCGAAAATCACCACACGCCCGCTTCTGCTTCCGAACAGGTCTTGGCCCGAGGAAGGACTCGATACGACACCTCTTGCGCCTTTTGCTCCTTCAAATTCGACTCATTGAGCGGCAACATCATGATCTGAAGCTTCTCATCAGCGAAAGCATCGTCGCCGGTCCGCAATACCCCTTCACGATTCAACATTTTGACCGCATTCGTGCGTGAGACGATCGGAGGGTACTGTCTGAATTGATCCGCCGAGACATAGGGGACCTGGATGGTCACAGGGCGGCGTTTGACATAAATAAAGTCGCGCAAGTTTTCATCGAGAGGGGTCTTCAGGCTGACAACCACCGAACTGGTCCCTGGAATAGTCGCGATCGAGATGACATATAAAGGTTTGACATCGGACGGGGCCTCCTTGCCGCCCGTGGCAATCAAGGTTGGGGCGGTCAACAGCTGCGTCGTCTGATTGATAGCAGGAGACCTCACACCGACCCGGAGGTTCGTGATATCGCTATCGGACACATTTTCCAGCAACAGCTTGATCAACACCCAAGCCTGCGGATCAGGAGCCTTCGCGCGACCACTCGGGACGGATTGCTCCTCATGGCGGATACTGCAATCAGACACCAGATTGCGCTTTTCAAAGAAATAGAGTGAATTCATGCCTTGTGGCTGGATTCCCCGTTCATAGGTGTAGAAGGCAACCCCGACGTGAATCATGGTCGGCCTGAACCAAGCCACGACCGTCGGGAGAACAAATGGGACAAAAGCTGCGAACAGCCCAATGATGACGATCTTATTGAAGACACTCTGACCCGCGAACCACTTCCAGCACCGCTTCAGCCAATCCATGGAGACCTCACCAAGTGTTTTACCACCTGGCACATCCTAAAACATAGGTTCCAACCATCACCATCGCAATGGCCAGTAGTACGGGACAAAATGTCCTGTCTGGAATGGCTTGAGCTGGATCGACATGCACTTCAAGAGATGACCCATGCGTAGATAAGAGTGATCCGGCGAGTATTGCATCGGTATATGTGACAACGGACCTGTCGTCGTGATCGCACATCATTCAAGCACGTGTTCTGAGCGTCGCACGGAAGAAGGTGACCCGCTCGGAGACGATTGCCTCAGGCGCTTCTTATGAGAGGGTGAGCCACAAGTGGAAAAACTGCCGGAATCTCCATGGACACGAAACCATGTTACGGCTTCAGGTCGCAAGCGCCTGAAGCCGTGAACGCTCAGGGTAGCGAACGCTCTCCAGAAAGTTTCCGAGTTCAGGATCAGCATAGGTTCCAAACGCATCCACAACGATCCCTTTCGTACCGTCATTGCTTTCGATTGCATAGGGGACCGACATGTCGTCGGGATCACTCATTCTTTCAAACCGCCGATGGTCTACGATAGTAAGCTGATCAGCGGTAAGCGTCCGCCTGCCCTCAATATCCGTGAACTCATGATCCAGAAACCCAAAATTCGCCGTGAATCCTTTCTTTCGAAAATCCTGAATGGTTTGAGCCAATCCGGTGTAGACGGATATGACCATGTTGCTTCCTTCATCTACCCTCTCCACACAGTCATCATAACACTCCCGCTTCGCGGAGAGCACAGTCACGTGTTCATCTCGGGTCACACCGGGATAGCACGTTGACCATCGCCGTTTCTCACGCCATGTTATGCTGAATCGCCCGGATGCGGACCCATGGAAAGAAAGACGGAAGAAAGATCAACGGAGACGGCTCGACGGCTTTCGATTCGGTGGAAAGTTTTGCAAGCTCTCGGCGCCATCCTCATGGCGATGGGCTTTTTCGTCGATTGGCCGCCTCCGCAAGAGACCAATCTGCCGGACACGTCATCGTTTCTGATCATTGTGGGCGGGCTTCTCGGCGCTGCAGGACTTCTTGCTGCGCTTCGGCGAGAATAGACGCATGTCAAAGAAGAGATGAACGTCTGAAGAATGAAGCCGGGTTAACGATTGCCGATCTGAAGCTGAACCGCGCTCACACCGTATGGGCTGAAGAAGGCCAGCACCTTGTCACCCACCTTAAACTGAGCACTGAGTTGAGTTTGTTGCGTCAGGTTCAGAATGTGGAGTTGCCCTTTCTCGTCTCGAATGACCATCGTTCCAGGAATACCGGCTGTCATGGTTACAACTTCTCCTTGCACCGGCGGAAGTGGGAGAGCGGAATCGGGAAGGCTGACCATTGTCACAGCTAGAAGTATGAGACCCCTTAGCGGCCTGCTTATAAGTGAGCACATGGCAATCTTTCCTTTCTTCTCACGTGGTGACGCTCGGTCCTGCGTGAGCAGCATGAGCAGCCCTAGGTCTTTTTGGTTGACCGGTCCCCGATGATTGTACCAGGATACCTGTCAGCTCGGGTATCGCGGCGGACTCAAGGCGATTGAAACGCAGCTGGACATTACTCGCGCGGCAGATCTGCAGGGCTTAAATGGTCATGATGGGAACTCCAGAGCACGGTTGCTCGGCTACAATAAAAATGAAAGCCGTTCTGTTAATCATCCATAAGAGAGGTGGGCGTAGGCAATTTTAGGACATAGAATGAAAGATCGAGCTATCGACCGAATTTGTAGCCGACTTCGTTCAAAGTGCCGGCGTAAACAAACCCTAGCTTCGTGTGGAGCCTAACGCTGGCATCATTCGACCGATCCACGCCGCCGACCATAGCGTGGTATCCCTGCTCCTGTGCCCGTAGGATGAGTGCCTTCAGAAGCCGAGCCCCTAGGCCCGTCGCACGAACGTTTGTGCGAACATACACCGAGTGCTCAACGGTATATTTGTAGGCAGGCCAATCCCGAAAGTGGCCGTAGGATGCAAATCCCGCCAAGCGACCGCCATCGTCCTCTAGCCCTATCACGGGAAAATTCGACCGTTCCTTGGACTGGAACCACCGGACCATACTTTCCAATGTGCGTGGGTGATAGTCATACAGAACAGTGGAATGTACGATGGCTTCATTCATAATCTCTAAGATTTGCTCTGCGTGACCGTCAAAGGTGCATTGAATTATGTTCATATCCACTCTGCTGACACAGTGTATGACACCTTGAGACAGTTATTACTCTGCGTGGCTTCCAAGAACAATATTTACTTGATCTGCTGGTGCTTGATCATCTTTCCTGATCATGACAATTCGAGCTTCAAGGAAACGCTTCGTCTGATATGGTGGTTCCGTGGACATCCATAAACACTCGCCTCAGAAGTACTGCGTAATGCCCACCTGAACCAGCGTGTTCTGGTTCGGCGCGAGCAATTGAGCCACATCCACCCGCAAGAGCGTGTTGGATAGAAACGTCGGGATGAGGCGGAATCCACCTCCCACACTCACCGCTCCCTTCCAGGGTCGCAAGGCGCCATCCTCGTCAAATGATTGGAACGCGCCGACATCGGAAAACAGGACGCCTTGCAGCGCCCATCGAGGCGCGAGCGACACGGCGTGTCGAAATTCGAGGTTGGTATAGGTCTGCGCACGGTTCCGATACAGGTTATCCGACAGTCCGCGTATGCCCACAATACTGCCGAGAAGCAGACTATGATTGGGATTCCCGGTGTTATTGACCGCCTCCGCAACGCTATTGACCATCAACACGGTCTTGGATCCCAACGGCACCCCTTGGAGGTACCGTAGTTTCGCTTCATGTCGCTGATGATTCGCCCCAAAGAAAAAGCCGGGCTTGAGATCAAGACTGATGCGGTATCCACTAGGGACCAGATCATGCCATTGGTATCGGTCCCACGTGAACTCCGGAATCAAGCCAACATAATACCCATTGGGCAGTGGGCGGGAGGCGTGTTCCTCCAAAACCACCTCGCGATAGACCTCCAAGACAACCTCGTAGCGGAAGGGCGAGCCATAGTTATACGGCCCGCGTACCTCCAGCTCAGCGCCAAACCGGTTCCGTGTCCAGGAAAAGGGGGAATCCGCAAACCGGATGCCATTGACATGGTAAAACCCCTTGACCTCCTTGGCCCATCGGTCAGGCTCAAAGGGGTGCTGCGAAAGCCAGAGGTCGACGTTGGGCCCGCGTTGGCTGTAACTAAACTGACCGCCGAGCTGTGTTCCGGCTCCCCACATGTTGTATTCGACCAGCCCCACCGTAGCGTTGAGATCTTTCGCGGTGCTGCCGCTGGTGAAGGTGAGAATAGGAGCCAATGTCAGCTTTTCTTGCACCGCCACACGCAGGAGCGATCCCTCGCGGGTGACATGGACCTCGTCGAAGAGACTTAAGTTTCGGACCCGCCGCTCAAATTCAGTAACCTCCGCCCGGGTAAAGTGATCCGGCACGGGACGAGGCAACAATTGAATGAGCGTAGTGTCTCGGGTATGAATCGTTCCCTCGATGGCTACGCGATCGATCCGGACAGTGTCTTCTTCAGATGGGATGGTCGCCCCTCGAACATCGGGAGCGGACGCGAAGGGCGACAGCATTACCGAGAGAGACGGGACCAACAGCCACAACCGAACCACTGGCCACACATTTCGACCAAAATAAAGATAGTGCATCACAGGCCTCCATGAGCAAAAGAAGTCGCTCGACGCTCACGCGAACGAGCGCAGGACGTGGTGGCGCTGCGATGGAATCAAATGCGAAGTGGCGTAATAAATGAACCCGGGCTGCTGCGGGAAGGAGGGTGATGGCACGCCGACGTGCGGTGCGCCGATGCCGTCACCGGCTGAAGAGAGAAAGAACTCGTGGCACAGTCCACGCTCGGGGTAAGCATGACGATCGTCAGAGCTGAGCCATCCGTATGAGCCGAGCGCAGGAGCAGATGCTCATCCGGATTCTCCGCCTTGTCAGAGGCGAGATTGAACTGCTCAACGATATCCGTTTCTTCGAACACCAGATCATCGACCCGGTCGATCGTGATTCCTAGGCAAGGACAAGCGCGAGCCAGCTTACAACGGTAGAGAAAAGAAGCACTCGGCGATGACGCATGGCTGAGAGTATAGCACACTATGAGCAGTCAGTATCGTGGAGTCACTCTCTATGAGCTCCTCATTCGAGGGCACTCCCGCAAAATACCAACGGGACCGTCCGTATTGATCAACATTTTGCCCATGAAGGCTGCGCGAGATCAGAATTCCCTGATGATTCGAAATCCCGCGACTGGAAGCGTGAGCCCGGTAGTAAAACGCGCCCCGACTCCGCCTTGAATCATCCAGTATCGATCGATCTCGTAGTGCACTTGTGGCATGAACAACACCCCGGTGTCACCCCCAATGACCTGATTCAGGTTCGTTTCGACTCCAAACACCATTCGGTCCGTGACATCGGCAAACAATGTCACGCTCGAAAGCAATTCGATCTCCTTGGTCGCCGCCGGTCCGAAGGCGTCGCCTCGGCCGCCGAACATGCCGAGCACACTCCACGTGTCGTTGAATCGAAACCCGGCAAGATAGAGACCCGTCGTCGTCCACAGGCTGGAATCCCGCCCATACTGGAGGATGGCTTGAACGCCATGAATAAACCGATGATGAAATGCGGTGCCAAAGGTCACTTGTCCTGCCACCTTATAGGCCTCCAATCGGCTATTTTCCATGGGAGCCTCAAATTCCAAGGCGAGCCCATCACAGATCGCATATTCAATCTCAGGCGCCCACTCCACGCTTTCCCGATCCGGACTGCGTCGAACGAGACCCAAGGGGTCGTCCGCTGCATTCACCCGTCCTGAGGTGTGGCGAAGAGGAACCATACCTAACACATTGACCTCTCCTTCGCCCCGTTTGGCCCCGAGGGGTCGGATGAGATCAACGACCATCGGTTCGGCGATCCGTGGCCCCCTCTCCTCTCCGGAGACCCGCTCAATGGACCGGAGCGGTTGGTCCGGCGCCGTATGTCTGGGGCACCCTAGACTATCTAAGGGGCTCCGACTCGGAGTCACCACCATTTCCGGTGCGTTGGACTTGTAGCGAGAAGCATCCTCGGCTTCCGATCGTGGGAATTGCGGCATCTGAAACAAGTGTTGCGCCATCGCGACTGGACCGGACATCGCGCTGATCACGACGGACAGCAGGAAGAGGTGGAGACGTCTAGACACCTCATTTCGACAGAACATATCGAACATAGCGATAACCTCGTCATCCTTCCCCCGCGTCATGTCGACAGTTGCATCCGCACGGCCTCCAAATAACGTCTGCCCGCTGAATGGTTGCTGGAGCATCACATGAGCGACCAGATAGACGATCCCCGCCAGATAGTGCCCGTGTCCATTCCCGCCAGTCATCGCGATGATCCTCGCCTGAGGAGGCGTGCGGTGAAGCTGCCGAATCAGTTCCAAGCCACCACCTCTGAGAGGCATAGATCGACGAGCACGAGATCCTCACGCTTCTCACGCCTATGGCGGCAGGTCGATTGTCGCTCACGAAGGTTTCAATCTCGCACCGGAGCGCACCGGACAGGGGCGTAACCTTGACGACCGAAGGTCCGGTGACTGATGCACACATGTAGAACGAAATTAGATCAGAGGCGGATGGAAGACCGAGGTGGCCAACACAGGCAGGTGTGGGATTGGATGCCCATCGATACGGAGGCGCAGGGCGCTCGAGGGACGAAGTTCAGGCACAGGGGGAAGCACCGAGGGATCTTCGGACACCGATTCCTTGAGTATGTCGGAGATCATCAACAGACTCAGCAGGGTTACTGGTGTGCCAAGCATCTGCGCCAGCACACAAACACAAAGCAGAACGACGAGACATACAGTTACCTGTGGAGAAGCAATCAACCCTGTTGGGCAGCTGATGTTCTGGAGCACGTGGTTCATTTCTCTATATGGACGACTCTCGCTCAGGAAGTTTAGAAGTTTAATGGGGAGACAACATCGCCGGAATTCTCCTAACATGCCGTTGCGTCCCGAACATGTCAAGAGACGCTATAATCTTTTCGATCCAACGAGCGGAAGTCCCAACGCTGTGGCGGTCCATGGCAGCCGCATTCAGCCACCTCTATGTCTCGATCATTCAGGACGGCACGCCGTTCCTCTGCTCCATCAATCGAGCCAAAGTGACTCCGTTCGAAATCATGCCGATGTGGCTGAAAGCCTGTGGATAGTTTCAGCTGCAGAGCAGATAGGCTCGGCTGTTCGCTTTCGTGGAGAGGTGGTTGAGCTTGTTGTAAAAGAAAGCACCGGCGAGAACGCAAGAGCACACCTACGGTCTTTCCTAGTAGGGAGATCATGGTTTACTCGCTACAATCGTTTTTTGATTTGACGCCCGACCGGGGACAACGTCTCTCATGCGTCGCATACTGACCATGCTGTGCTGTAGTTTGATGCTCGCGGGAACGGCGTTCGCCGAAGATGAACAGATCCTGCTTCGATTCTCCGGGAACAGCGCCCAGATATCGTCTCTCTTCACCGCAAAAGATCACCGGGAGGTTCGTTGGAAGACGGACAAAGGGCTCACTATTTTTACGTTTGGAAAACCACGGTAACACCATTGTAACCTCACTATAGGATAATCCTGTCTAGCTCGCTGCGCATTTCTGCCACCACAATGCAGCTGGTCGTGATATGAACAGGCAATTCTCATAAGCGTGTTGCCTGTAATGTTAGGAACCTAGATCTCCTGGTCAATCAACAGTAGTCAGGAATTTTCTGCTGAATGGCTAACAAGGGACAGTCGGCCTGGCGAACAAGAGCGGTGCTGAGAAGATGATGTTGGAGACTGGAGGGAACGACAATGCCGGACTATAAGCATCGCAAGATCGAGTTGACTCCCAGACGGGAAGCTGATGGGAACTGGCATTGCCCATATCGAATTATTGAATTCAGACAAACCTGTTGGGGGTACCTTACAGGATGCACTGACGGCAGCTTCTCGTCCCGCGAAGAGGCAGCAGCGGCAGCTCTGCAAGAGGCGAAACGTATCGTCGATTCACCCGAATCCTCTGCGCAGATTCCACTGTCCGAACCCGGCTTGCTTGAAGGAACGTACGGAAACAGGATGGGCAGGCTGATGTTCAGTTTCGTTCAGTGTTTTGCCTCCATCGGGAATATGGTCCTACGCAGATGGTTCTTCCTACCGAGTTGGCGCAAAATATTTAACACTATCACTGTCTCTGCTTGGTCACGAAGATAGTGAACCTTGCAATGAATATCTTGGCCGGCAGCCGAAAAGCACCCTGTTCCCCCGAGCCAAGAGGGTACAGAAACTAGAGTGTCTTCAACTCCAGCACTGCTCCTTCATATTTCAATCATCATCTCCTCAACTGGAACATACTCGAATTCAGAAATCCGCGGCTCACAACGGGACTGCGCCTTCCCCCCTATCGTTTTTCCTAGGTGTCAATCATAGAGTGCAAGACTATGGTTAGCGTGATCGCTCAATAGAATCTCCGAGTGGCTAATGAACAGGGAGTAAGCCATGAACGGTCTCAAATCGAGTGGGCTATTTTTCGGACTATTGATGTTGTTCGGCTGTATAACGGACGCCACCGTGGAACTGACCAAAGCGCCCTTCGATGCGACAACGGCGTTAACCGATGGCACATCGAAAGCCGTCGGCGAAATACTCGAGCCGACGAAAAAATTCCTATCGAGCACCACTCCGGGAGCAGTCGCTATTGACCGCTTCACTCGTGCCAGGGAAAAAACTGAACTCTTTGTAGGCTATTCATATGCGCACTTGCGGGCCGAAAGCGCGCGAGGATCCGGTGAACACGTTGCTTCCCTCGCTGTCTTGGCAGGAATTCCCGCGGATCGCCATGCTCAATTTCAAGAGAACATGCCCGATACCTATTCGACGGTGTTTAACGAATCCCTTTCAGCTCGTGAAGCGAAGCTTCGCATTATGGATGCAGCGTGGTCGGAAGGATATGGAAGATTGGAATCCGATACGATTAAACACCAAGTGACCGGCATCTCTGATATTGACCTAACGCTTGGCATGTCTCGGAAAGCAAATCCCCTCATATCTCAGCGCTGAGCTACGTTTGTAGGTGACGAGATGGAGGTTCTGGATAGCAGGAGAGCGAGTTAGGGATTATGGGTCATAGCGACAAGACAAAGGAGAGAATTGATGCAAGGGATTCACAACGTCTCGAGGATTCAACAGGGTAAGCAGAGGCATCGTCAGAACCCGGGGCTAAAGTCGGGTGGCGGCTATTTGTGCGCGCTCTGTGGAAGCGAGCGATATCACCTTGTCCTAACCGCCGAAGCCTTGAACAATCGCGTCGGTCTGATACTCAGGTGCGGCAACTGCAATGCTTCGCAGGAGGTTACTGAAAGACTAGGGGCTGCCCTGTAAGATCCAACTGTGCGGCCACGGTATGTTCCCGTTCTGGTCGAAGGACTGGGTTCAAACTCATAGGGCAATAAGTGCGGAAAGGAGTGGCTTCATTGTCGGCTGCTCTTCCCCTGCAGCACCAGGCCCTTCGTACGAGTGTCGATGCTGACCAGCAGCTCATGGAGACTAAAGAGCAGAATGGCGCCTTCACACATCATGCGCCACACCAGATTCCCCACCAGAAGGACGAAGATTCCTCCTAGACGAGAAAGAATCGGGCCAGCATCATACTCATTCAAGGTCTCAGGGGACACGATCGACAAGAGCCCTGCTGCGGTAATGAAGCATGCTCCGACGATATAGACCACTTTAATGAGCTGTGGGGTCACCAATTCCCGAAAAGCAAAATACTCGGCGTAGAAGCTCGTGTACCCGACGGATTTGACTCGCGGTGGGGTAAAGGCATGTTCACACACTGAGCACTTCGTGGCGGATACATCATTATCCGTCATACATTGCGGGCATTTCATAGACACTCCCTTCGGTCAGCGGTTCAAGGTCACATGAGAATTCTTGGTCTGCATCGTTGAATAATCCAGGGGAATAAAAGATAGGGCTTGAATAGGAAAAGCTACGGTAAGGACGCAGCAAGAAGGGCATAGCCACCCCATCAGAGGGCAGATTCTAGGAGAGAGTGGAACCAAGCGGCAATAGGATTTAGGAGGTGTCAACGAGAATCTGTGAGCCCCTGTCATCGTCAACTATCAATCCGGGGAAATGCGCCGTTCACGATCCATGCACTTATGGATCATATATTCTGACAAACCCAAACGAGGTGTCCTACCTCCATTCACTCACATCTGGCATCAAACTTTCCTGCCAGGAACAAACCATTTGAGCACATCAACTATAAAATGAACCACCCTCAGATTTCTTCTGAGGATAGTCGAGGAGGGATCTCCAGATGGCATTGAACGATTGTTGGCATGGTGCAGTTGATCTGTGAATAGATCCTCGATTGGTGCAATTGCCATAGCAATCTCCTTCTAATCATACCCGCAGAATACGACTGTCATTCTAGCAATGTTCTACCGATATGATCCTAGTTTGAACCCCAGTCGCAATCTTCGCGCTGTGCCTGGACGGAAGCGTAACTCACTGCTCATAGCGCACCAAAAGCTATGAAACCGTCCCAGCTGCATGTACGAGAGGAAAGTAGACAGATGAGCTGCCGATTCTCCGCTGATCCGGCCTAATAGCCTGCCGTCATCAGGGCAAACACCACAATCGCGATCATGACAATGGCGATGGCGATTAGCATGAGCGGAGGATGAGCACCAAAC
>JAHBWU010000065.1 GCA_019636835.1 Nitrospira sp. | reverse complement strand
CAAATTGATCCAGTGCTCAGCGTGTGTCGGTGATGTGAAGTGACAAGCGGCAACTGTGTGCAACACGCCCGGGTCGCCTTGCATCCACTCTTGTGGTTTTGCATCGAGTGTGGTGAACATTCCGTGCCCCGATTGAAGGCTAAAGATGTTTACGAATCACACAGGGCTTCAGCTTGAGGTCGTTTTCTCTCCTTCCTCCGTCGGATAAAGCAAATCAATTGCCTTGAGACGGTACGACTCAAGCTCTGAGAGAAGAGACTTGATTTCAGCGATTTCTGCTTGGAGCTTTCCGAAAAGGATTTCTTCGTGCAGCTGTTCCCTAATTCCTTCGCTGGGTTTCAGCTTTGTTGGCTTTCGTCTTATCCCAACTTGACCTTCGACAGTGATAAAAATGTTGTAGAAAGAATGAACAATGTCGTTTCTACGCGCTGCAAGCTTCTGAACCCGCGCCATGAGTTTATGAAATTCTGGATGAGGTGATTCCTCGGTTACGCCGTGAATCTGTGCGAAGCGCGTAAAGATTTATGTCCAGGGCCCGTGCTTTGCTATTAAATTCGAGCTCAGCCGTAAGCGCCGCGACATACTCTGAGTCAGAGTCTGCAACCTTAATGATAAGTTCGACCAGCGCTGCCTCAACCGATTGGAAGGCAACCAAGAATTCACCAAGCTCTGCGAATAGTTGTTTGGAATGCATCCTGTGACCTAACAACTTTCAGATTACTCTCCCGATCTTCGACTTTCTGCTGGCACAACACATTCCAGTCTAACTAGGCCGACACATTCCCGACAATTCATCATCTTCCATGTCCCGCCCGCGCAATCAATTCTTTCAGCCCGTTCAAATCCAACCACCCAGGTACCAACTCATTGCCCACGATGAAGCCGGGAGTCCCCGAGATGCCGAGATCCCGAGCGAGAGTGCGATTTTTCTCAATGACGGCCTGCCACTTTGGGTTGACCATGTCTGCTTCTAGACGTTTCGCATTGAGGCCAACGGCGACGGCAATCTTCAAAATTGCTTCCTTGCTCATGTCGGCGTGGGAAGCGAGCAACGCTTCGTGGAAGACTTGATGCTTGCCTTGGGCCTGAGACGCCAGCGCAGCCTTGGCTGCAAGCTCCGACGGTTCGCCCAGAATGGGGAAGTCCTTATAGACCACCCGCACCCTTGGATCGACCTTCTGGAGTTCCGTGACGGCCGACGCCGCCTTCTTACAGAATCCGCAGCGGTAGTCGTAGAACTCCACCAGAGTAATTTCGCCCTTCAGATTACCGCTGACCGGTGATGCCGGATCGTGTAGTAGTTCATTTTGCTTCGTCGCCAGGGCAGCTTTGTGACGCTCCTTCAGTTCCGCTTCTCGTTTGGCCAGCAATCCCTGCAGCGACTGTTCGATCACTTCCGGATGGGCACGGATATAGCGCTCAATTGCGGCATCGGTGGGCTCTTGAGAGAGGGCCAAAGTAGTTTTGGTCTCCTTGGCCGTGGTTGCACAACCCGATAGGAACACAGCGAGTGTAGTGAGGACAACACGCATTGATGTATTTTCTATTCTCATCGATACCCCTCCCCGCTTGTGCCGCCGCCGAAGCCGCCCCAGTTTCCGCCGAAACCGCCTTGGCCGGTTCCCCAATATTCACCTTGCTGGATGCGTCGATAGGGGTGCCGTAGATCGGGACGGCTGATCCACCAAAAAAACAACACGACGGCGATGGTGGTACTGAGCGTAATCCAGATTCCGAGTCCTTTGATTCGAGGCCGTGAGGGAGTATTGAGCCGTACTTCTTGCGCCGGCGTCGCCAATGCCACCGCCGTTCGATATAACCCTTCCCCGAAGTGCCCCCGCTCGATCGCAGGTTCAAGATAGTCGCGACTGACCTCGCTCCTGACAGTCGGCGTGATGACCGGAAACATTTTTCGCCCCAAGGCCATCGCCGCCTGCCGCTCCTGCACGGCCACCAAGACCATCAGCCCATGTTCCTGCTGCGTCGAACCGATTTGCCATTTTTCATACAGCGCGTCCGCATAGTGTTTGGCCGATGGATACGGTTTGATACTGGGCACCGTCACGATGACCATCTCCACGCCGCTTTTCTTCTCTAGATCGATGCAAACGGAACGGATGCGGTCCCTCCACTCCCGCTCCACCACCTGGGCATGATCGCTGACATACCCAATGGGGCTGGGAAGCGGCACGCGCTCTTTGGGTCGTTCATATAACGAGGCCGGTGCGGTATCCACCCACAGTGCCAGGATCAGGCCTAACAACGTCACACCGATCATTCTTTTCCCAGGAGGAAGGATCATCGTGTGATCCGGGCTTCGGCGGCAGTCACGAGCTTCGTCAGACTTTCAAGATAGCGGTCCATGAGTCTCGGAATCTCTTTCTGGCCGGGAGAGATGCGTCCACGCTTGAGCAAGAGCGCATCGCGAAGCCCGGCCAAGTCGATTCCCAGATGGGATTCGAGATCGTTCAAAAGCGACTCCCCATGCGCAAGTACAGGCCGCGACAGCAGCCGTTGCAGCCCTCGAAGCGCCGGTAAAAGCGCGGTAATGGAGAGCGACAAGAGGATGGTCATGGCTTCTTCGGTGCTTCGTCCTTCCACGAGGCGTTGACGGAGGCGGAGCAGATTTCCTCGTAACGCCTGGAGAACTTCTGCGGCCAAGTAACGGGCATCGATCTTGAGGCCGACGAAGGGGTCTTGTCCCCACAGGAGTCGATGGCATTCGAGAATGTCTTGGTATTCCAGAGGGAAGGCCGACGATGCGGATTGGAGATCGGCCGCTGTCAGGAATAAGGGGACAACCACTTGCTCCTTGCTCCAGCGCTTGTGAATGCTGTCATACTTTTTGAGCACCGCGAGGTCATAGGACGACATCACCAACAGCAGATTGAGATTGGAGCGGCCAGGCAAAAATTCTCCTCGCACCGCACTGCCATATAAGAGAATTGATTCCAGTTCATTTCCATAGACCTTTACAACATCCTTCACATATGACTTTAAGAGTTTTTGTGTCTCCTCCGACAATCCATCTATCGTCCAGTCTACCGACTGCATGGGTTACTGAATGCCTCGGGCTGCTCTGTCGCGTACAGAATAATCCGGTAACAATCCGGCTGCCATGAGACGATCCATCATGCTGAATGGAGGCTCCTTGCGAAGTCCGGCGGTCGTCGATAAGACACGATAACGAAGTCGCGCGTTGCGGTCCAACGTACTGAAGACGCGGTCTCGGAGAAAGGCGATGATCGGATTCGCCGTGTTCCAGAACAGCACCTGTTCATCGGCCAACTTTTGCAGCATCGTGACATGAGGCCGTCGCGAATCTTCATAGCGCTTGAGTATTACCGCGGAGTAGTCGTTCGTTGCCAGACATTCGGGCAGAAGATCGGCCATCGTCATCGCATCCACCATTGCTTGCATGCGGCCCTGCGAGGCATGAGGATTCATCGCATGCGCCGCATCCCCGATCAGCACCGCTCCATCAGCTACCCAGGTCGGAGTGCGGACACGCCCGGTCGGCATGAAGGCGGTTTGCTTCCAGTCGGTTAACGTACGGAAGATAGCTTCGCTGGACGGATCGATCGCGATCCACGCACCCTGTAAAGCTGCAATGCCTTGTTCTTTCACACGGTCATATGAGCCGGCCTTGATCATGTAGAAGATGTAGACTTTGTTGCCGGCAGCGGGAAACATCCCAAGAATCGTCCGTTTACCCACAAAGTATTTTGCCTCCACGATCGGAACCGCCGCGTCGACTATGGCAATCAAATACCCGTGCGGGTACAGATGAAGATCGGCAGGGATCTGCAAGGCCTCTCGAACTTTTGAAAATGCTCCATCGGCCCCCACGACCACCTTTGCCTTCACGGTCACGTGGTCTTCTCCTTGCTTAGCCGTCAGCCCGACGACCCGGCCATTCTCCCGAAGCAGACCTGTGAATGCCGATCGATACCGCAATGAGACGGAGGATTCTCGCTCAATTGCGCTCAGAATGGCATGGTGCGCCACATTCGGCAGTGTGACGACGGCTCGATTGTACGGTGGAGGCAGTTCGCTATAGTCCACCGTGCATAGCCGCTCGCCACCAACACGGCAGAAATGGAACTTATGCACCGTACGGGTAGACTCGACCGGCAATCGACTCAGGAGCCCCAAGCGATCGAGCACTTGTTGCCCGTTCGGTTGCAGGATCTCTCCGCGCAATCCCTGCGGTGGTCCTGGTGCCTGCTCGAAGACGATCGTTTTGATCCCCTTCTGTGCCAGTGCAAGGGCCAGCACGGCCCCTCCTCCACCGGCTCCGACTACGGCAATGTCGGTTTCTTCGACCATGTTCCTCGGCGTTCCTCAGCCATGAAGATGCGTGGCCACCTTACCCTCAACATTCCTACTTTTTCCACTCCTGGAATCGCTCGTGATCTTTCCAGAGCGAAAGAAATTTTTCGCGCGCTTTGACGGCAATCGCATGGTCTCTGATGATATCCAGCCGTTCATCATTGTAGCGGTTTCCACTGGTCGTCTGATTCATAGAGCCGTTGGTATTGATCTCGTCGTCGATCACCGCCTGTTTCAAATGCATCAGGCTATCGTGCCGATTAATCTTGATCGGAATCCCGGCCTCGCGCAACGTTGCGAGGGCCGTCCGCTGTTTCACATCCTCTAGTCGCTCGCGATCTGTCACGACACGAACATCCACACCGCGTCTTTTCGCCTCGACCAGCGCCTTCACCGTGAGCGGCGACGTCAACCCGTATACGGCGACGAAAATGTATCGTTTGGCACGATCATACATTCGTACGAGCTGTTCGAGCGGCCTATCCTCCGGGCCATACCAGACTTCTACCGATACCGCTGAGACCTCCAAGCTTGGCCCAAGCAGACTTGCGGCCAGTAGCCAGATGATGAACCCTCGGTAGCGCTGCGTGGATAATCGGAACGGCGAAAGCCTGATCATTCCGGCTCGAAGAGATCGCGGAAGTGATCTTCAGACGACTCCCATGCCTGTGGGGCATGCACCTGAAGCCATTGTCGGAGAAACTGTTTCTGCTCTTTGGTGAGCAGTTGCTTGATCTGATGTGAGCGTCCTTGAAGCGGCTGGAGCAGACTCACGTGCTTCCTCACATCCAGCATCGCGGTTCGAACATAGAGATTCGTAAAGGTCGACGGATTCTCCTCCGCCCCTTCGCCCTGTACCCACACCGAGAGAAACTTGTCCAGGACAAGACCTGCGCTGTCCAGCGCCGGTTCCGTATCATGGAACAACTCGTTCTCGGACTCAGTCAACGGTGTCGATTCAGCAGCGCGAAAGAGGAAGTTCTTTTTCCACATGCAGGCGGCATAGTGGCGGCGAGCCGGATCAAAGTCAAGTAACCGTCTCAGAACATCTCCTCCGCTCAGCAGATATCGTTGAGCATGAATCCTATTGAGCGTTCGTGTCTCTCATGTGAATGACCTAGCCTTGACAAGCAGAGCATGCCTTTGCTACGTTCAAAATTCTTTAATCTCTAAGCCAACTTGGGAGAATCTGTGCAGGTCAAGATCAATGGAAAGCCTGAGGAGATCCAGAGCGGAACCGTCCTCGATTTGCTGAAGACAAAGAACATCGAGCCGCAGATGGTCGCCGTCGAGGTCAACGACAAGGTGCTGGATCGCGACCACCTTGGCACGACCCACCTCAATGAAGGAGACCACGTGGAGTTTCTCTTTTATATGGGAGGGGGCCGGTGAGTACGACGCCGCACAAAGATATCACCGAGCTGATCGGCAACACACCACTTGTTCGGTTGAACCGTCTTTCAAAACCTGGCTCGGCAACGATTTACGGAAAGGTTGAGTTTTTCAACCCCGGCGGCAGCGTCAAGGATCGGATCTGCCTCAACATGATCAATGAGGCAGAACGTCAGGGGAAACTCAAACCGGGCGGGACCATCGTTGAGCCGACCAGTGGAAATACGGGTATCGGACTGGCTTTAGTCGCGGCAGTGCGTGAGTACAAGTTGATCCTCGTGATGCCGGAAAGCATGAGCATGGAACGGGCCAGCTTGCTGTCGTCGTATGGCGCACAACTGGTGTTGACACCGGCCTGGGAAGGCATGAAAGGGTCCATTAAGGAGGCGGAAAGTATCTTAGCCCAAAATCCGTCGTACTTTATGCCGGATCAATTCTCGAATGCTGCCAACCCCGCCATGCACCGGATGACGACGGCACCGGAAATTTGGGATGCCCTCGAAGGCAAGATCGATGCGTTTGTGGCCGCCGTCGGAACCGGTGGGACCATCACGGGATGCGGTGAAGTCTTCAAGGAAAAGAATCCGCAGGTCAAAGTGATCGCCGTGGAACCGGCCACCTCACCGGTTTTGTCCGGTGGCGATCCAGGACCGCATAAAATTCAAGGGATCGGTGCGGGCTTTATTCCCAAGGTCCTCAACCGGAAAATTCTCGACCGCGTGATCACCGTGACGGACGACGAAGCGTATCAGACCGCGAAACAGCTCTCGAAGAAGGAGGGCCTGCTGGTGGGCATTTCCGCCGGTGCCAATGTGTTTGCTGCCCAAAAGATCGCCGATGAACTGGGACCCGGTAAGAATGTCGTCACTATCCTGTGCGACACAGGCGAGCGCTACATCAGCATTGAGAAATACTTCAATATTTGATGATCAACCGGTTATTAGGAGGGATGCTCAAAATGGTTTCCAGCGAGGCCGCAGGCGAGAAGAGTCCGGAGGCGTACCCTCTGGGGTACGTTGAGGAATTCTTCGAGCCGAGAACAAAGCTGGAGGCCATTTTCAGCATCCCTGACTGACATGGAATTCACGGAAGAACAGATAAACCGATACAGCCGGCATATCCTGCTGCCTGAAGTCGGCGGCAAGGGGCAGAGGAAAATCGCCAAATCCAGGATTCTTCTCGTCGGTGCCGGTGGCCTCGGCTCTCCTGCCGCATTGTATTTGGCCGCAGCTGGAGTCGGCACAATTGGATTGATCGACAGCGATGTGGTGGACCTGACCAATCTCCAACGCCAAATTCTTCACCATACTCCCGACGTGGGTCGCTCCAAGGTCCTCTCGGGTAAAGAAAAGATCCAGGCCTTGAACCCCGACGTGTCGGTATCGATGCACGAGGAACGGCTCACGGCCGGAAATGCGCTCAAGATCTTCGGCGACTATGATGTCGTGATCGATGGAGTCGATAATTTTCCAGCCAAATTTTTGATCAACGATGCCTGTTTCTTCGCCGACAAACCGCTGGTCCATGGCGGTATTCTCCGATTCGACGGACGTGTCACGACCATCATCCCGAAGAAATCGGCTTGCTATCGTTGCGTGTTCAAGGCGCCTCCTCCGCCTGGCTTAGTTGCCTCCTGTCAAGAAGCCGGAGTCATCGGAGTCTTGGCAGGCATTATTGGAACGATTCAGGCGACGGAAGCATTGAAGCTTGTACTTGGGATCGGACGGCCGCTGACGGACCGCCTGCTCGACTTCGATGCGCGCAAAACACAATTTCGAGAAATCAAAATCCGGCGTAACCCGAAGTGTGCGCTCTGCGGAGAACATCCGACGATTACCGAACTGTTCGACGATGGAGATCCCTATGCCGGATGCGCCTTGCGTCCATCCGCATAGAGTTTGATAAGGTGGTGCGACGATGAACAAAATGAAAGCGCTGGTTTGCCGCGAATGCGGCAAGGAATATCCGACGAAGGCGATCCACGTCTGCGAAATGTGCTTCGGCCCCCTTGAGGTGAAGTACAACTACGACGAGATCAAGAAGACTATTTCTCGTAAGAAGATCGAGGATGGACCGCACAGCATGTGGCGCTACCTCGACTTGCTGCCGGTCGAGGGGACGAACTTCGTGGGGCCGCACGCCGGGTTCACCCCGCTCGTACAGGCGAAGAACCTTGGCGCGTATCTGGGACTCGACGAGCTCTACATTAAGAACGACACCGTCAACCACCCGACTCTGTCGTTTAAAGATCGCGTCGTCGCCGTGGCCCTCACACGCGCGCGTGAGCTCGGTTTCGAAACGGTGGCCTGCGCGTCGACCGGCAACCTGGCGAATTCAGTGGCCGCGCATGCTGCCTCCGCCAATCTCCATTGCTACGTCTTTATCCCCGGAGACCTTGAAGCGGCGAAGGTGCTCGGTAATCTCATTTATAAACCGCACGTCGTCGAGATCGAAGGCAATTACGATGATGTGAACCGGCTCTGCAGCGAGATTGCCGGTGAACATGGCTGGGCGTTCGTGAATATCAACATCCGTCCCTACTATGCCGAAGGCTCCAAGACCCTTGCCTTTGAAACCGTAGAACAACTGGGATGGAAAACACCGGATCAAGTCGTCATTCCGATGGCGTCGGGTTCCCTCTTGACCAAGATTTGGAAGGGCCTGCATGAGATGAAGGCCCTGGGCCTCATCGACAACGTTCGCACGAAGATCAATGGTGCCCAAGCGGAAGGCTGCTCACCGATCTCGACCGCGTTCAAGGCGGGGCGCGACTTCTTCAAGCCTGTGAAACCGCAGACGATCGCCAAATCCCTTGCCATCGGCAACCCTGCCGATGGGTACTATGCGCTCAAGGCGACCGCCGAGAGTCATGGATCCATGGACATGGTGACGGATGAAGAAGTGGTGGAAGGCATCCAGCTGCTGGCCCAAACCGAAGGCATCTTCGCGGAAACAGCAGGAGGTGTCACGATCGGCGTGCTCAAGAAGCTCGTCAAGCAAGGGGTGATCAAAAAGGATGAAGTGACGGTGGCCTATGTCACCGGCAACGGCCTGAAGACCCAGGAAGCGGTGATCGATTCGGTCGGTCGCCCAGTACGCATTCAGCCCAGTCTGGTGGACTTCGAAAAAACGTTTAAAATGGGAAAGAACGGTGGTGGTGAAGCATGATTAAAGTTCGTATTCCGACTCCGCTTCGCCCCTTGACCAAAGGTCAGGGCGAGGTCGAGACCAAAGCCGGCAGCGTGGTGGAGATGATCGAGGCATTGAACAGCACACATCCCGGCATCAAAGATCGCCTGTGCGATGAAACGGGAGAGCTCCGTCGCTTCGTGAACATTTATGTCAACGAAGAAGACATTCGTTTTCTCAAGGGGAAAGACACTTCCCTCAAGGATGGCGATGAGGTCTCCATCGTCCCGGCGATCGCGGGAGGATAACCATGGCACACTTGCGCTTCCACATTCGTTTTCCTGAAGACAAGATCAGAGAGCCCATTATCTATCAGATCGGGCGCGAGTATAACGTCGTGACCGATGTCCGGCGAGCCGATGTTCGCGACACCACAGGCTGGGCGGATGTGGAGCTTTCCGGTGATACGGTGGAAATTGAACGGGCCGTCGCTGGACTGCGGGCCAAGGGTTGTGTCGTCGATCCGATTGAACTCAACGTGGTTGAATAACGATGGACCTGTCCGAATCAGAAATTCAACGCTACAGCCGACACATCATTCTTCAGGATGTCGGTGGCAAGGGACAACTCAAGCTCAAGCGGGCCAAAATTCTACTGATCGGCGCAGGCGGCCTGGGCTCACCAGCCGGTTTGTATCTTGCTGCCGCCGGCATTGGGACAATCGGCTTAGTCGATGGGGACGTCGTTGACCTCTCAAATCTACAAAGACAGATCATGCATTCAACCACGACGCTTGGGCAGCCAAAGGTTGAGTCAGGCCGGAAAACTTTATCGGCCATTAATCCTGAGATTATCATCAAGACCTATCATCAGCTGGTCGATGCAGAAAACATTCTCCCCCTCGTCTCGCAATACGATATCGTGCTGGACGGATCGGACAACTTCACGACGCGATTTCTGGTGAACGACGCCTGTTTCTTCGCCAAGAAAACACTGATCTCCGCCAGCATGTTTCGGTTCGAGGGGCAGCTGACGGCGATCAAACCGCACCAAGGCTATCCTTGCTACCGTTGCCTCTATCCCGAGCCCCCGCCGGCCGGGTTGGTTCCGAATTGTCAAGAAGCCGGTGTGCTTGGCGTCCTCGCCGGCACGATGGGAATCCTCCAAGCCTCAGAAGCGATCAAAGAAATCCTCGGCGTCGGAGAGACGATCGCCGACAAGCTGCTGATCTACGATGCGCTGGAGATGAAGTTCCGAAAGGTTGGCCGACCTAAAGATCCTGCCTGCCCTCTGTGCGGGCCCAATCCGAAGATTAAAGATCTAAGTCTGGACTATACTGTCACCTGCACAATTTAACGTGGCCGACCTCGTCATACCGCGACACATTCTCGACGACATCGTCACCCATGCGAATGAGCTGACTCCGTACGAATGTTGCGGACTGCTCGCCGGAAATGACGGTATCGTCAGCCGTCTCTATCGCATTAAGAACATCGTCGCGATGGAAGGTGCGCAAAACCTGTCGTCATTCGATTCGGCTAAAGCCGCGCATCTTGAGCGGCTCTCACCGGCCGAACGAGCGGAAATCGCTTTTGTCATGGACATGCAGGATTTCTCCACCGCCAAGAAAGACATGCGCAACAGCGGGCTCGATCTCCAAGTCGTCTATCACTCGCATCCCCACGATCCCGCGCGTCCGTCCGTCACCGACATCAAAATTGCTACCGACTACGAAGAGATTTGGCCCAAGATCAACCTGCCCCTTCCCGCTTATCTCCTGGTCTCGCTCATGAACACTGAACCGGACATCAAGACTTACTGGATCAAATCCGGTCGCGTCACTCCTGTCGATGTTCTCATCCGTTGACCCGTTTTTGCAGTTCACATCTGTCTCAGAATGTACTAATGTTTTACCGTCGTCCAGACGAAACGCGTTACTTATGCATCTGCGACAACGACTCACCTATTGCCTTCCCCTGCTATTGTGCGCAGTAACCTTACCGGCGGTCACACAGGTGTTGGCTGAAGATCGCAGCTTTTACAGCCCGGTGATTTACATCGATAAGGAGCAGAGTCAGATCCTCATCTCGACGAGCGCCAGTGTGTTTTATATCGAAGTGCCGGATGCCGCAAAACCTCACATAGAAAAACTTCCCCTTTCCGGCCTTGTAGATTTCGTCGTTGAGATGCGGGGAGATGATAAACGTCCGCTGATCAAGACCTGGAAGGTCAAATCAGGCGAATCGACCTGCATGTACTTCGATGGGAAGGAGTGCAAATAACGACAGGCTGCACAATTCAGTGCAAGCTATCCGGCATATAGAGCCATGAGACTCGGCCGTTTTTATTGTGTCGCGTGCGAGAAAGAAAAAGTAGTTATTCGCCGCTGCCGGCCATGTCGTCGATGAGGGGGCGATTGATGTCGGTGCAGCCGATGCAGATCGTATCAAAGAGCGCTTCGAAGTCGGCGACGAAGTTCTTCTCATCAGGAAGCTTTTCACTCATAACCTGGGCGTAACAGGTCTCACAGAGCATCATCAGGCCTCGCGAAACCCCTACCGTTTTTCTCCCTACGCTTCCGGTCATTGGTCCTACACCGATCCTTTTTGAAGGGCCACGAAAAAATCTTCGGCTTCCAGGTCAATCCCGCACTCTTGGCATTCATACGGGCGATCCCGTTCCGGAACATTCAATGGAGTACGATCGATTCGTCCTCGGCAGACGTGATAGAAACGCCCCCTCGCATGTTCGTCATCCAGCGGATCGCTCTCGTACACCAGCACCATCGATCGACCTTACTTGATACTTTCTCTTGGAGAGTATACCGGCCTCCACTCCGAGGCCGCAACTGCCGAAGCGAAGTGGATATTGCAGGCACGGTTCTTTTCAGCCCGTCGCACTATACCTGAAACTGAGCTTCGTACAGACCTGCGTAGACTCCTCCTCGGCTGAGCAGTTCATCATGTCGGCCTTCTTCCACTAATCGACCTTTATCGAGCACCACAATCCTGTCCACATCGTGAAGCGTGGATAATCGATGGGCGATGATGAACGTGGTTCGCCCCATTGTGAGCTCCGCCAACGCTTCGCGGATTTTCACCTCGGTCTCCGTATCAATATTGGATGTCGCCTCGTCGAAAATGACGATCGGCGGATCTTTCAATAACACCCGTGCGATCGAGACTCGTTGTTTTTGCCCGACCGACAGTTTGACGCCCCGTTCACCGATCCAGGTATCGTACCCTTCAGGCAACGCCGTGATAAACTCATGCGCCCGGGCAGCGCGTGCAACCGCTTCCAGCCGAGCCTGGTCTGCATGCACATCGCCATATAAAAGGTTGTCTCGAACCGTCCCATTGAACAAGAACGGCTCCTGTTGCACGAACCCGATCTGCTGCCGTAGGTACGCAATCGGCAGATCACGGATATCCTTCCCATCGATACAGATCGCCCCGTCTGTGACGTCATAAAATCGCATCAATAGCTTCAGAAGCGTGCTCTTCCCCGCCCCACTCATCCCGACCAGTGCCACACGCTCTCCTGCCGGTACGGCGACTGAAAATCCTCTCAGCACCGGAACGTCAGGTCGATAGTGGAACTGGACCTGGTCGAATCGAACTGCTCCATGAGCACGATGGATCGGAGCAACTGCACGAGGACGGTCGGCGACTTCCGGAATCGTATCCAGCACATCAAAGACCCGCTCACTCGCCGCCAACGCATGCTGCAACATATGATTGACCGAATGAATCTGGTTGATGGGTACGTAAAACATCGCCAGATAGGACAGGAACAACACCAACTCGCCGAGTGTGAGGCGACCGTCCATGACTTCCCCCGCACCGTACCAGAGGATCACGACGGTCCCAAAGGCGGCAACCAGAATCATTCCGGGCGAATACATCGACCACAAGACCATCGCCTTGAGGTTCTTCTCACTATAGGCTCGGCTCAGCCGGTCGAAACGTGCTTGTTCGTGCTGCTGGCGGCCAAATCCCATGGTCTCCCTGATACCGGACAACGCATCTTGTAGATAGCCGTTCAGTTCGGCGGCGCTCTGGCGGGTCTCCCGATAATACCCATGGACCTTCGAGGTAAACCAACTTGCGGACAAGGCAAGCAATGGGATCGGCAAGAGCGAAAGTGCCGCCAGCTTCCAATTGAGCATGAACAAGAGTCCCGTGATCCCGATAAGCGTCAACGACGCCGTCAGCATCCCTTCAACCCCGTCGATGAAGATCCGCTCGACATGCTCCGTGTCGTTTGTCACCCTGGACATGATCTCCCCCGTCGATCGATTCTCAAAATAGGTGATGGACAGACGTTGGAGGGCCGAGAAGATATGCCGGCGAAGATCGTGGACCACAGTCTGCTCAAGCTGATTATTCAGTCGGATTCTGAGCGAGGCAAACAGGTTCTTGAACACATGAGCGCCCACCAAAAGACCGATCGCCCATGGCAGCAATGACGCCTGCTTCGCCTGAATCACATCGTCAATGATGATCTTGATGACCCAGGGAGGCACGAGCTCCATCGCCGTTGCGCACATGGCGCAGACGAGTGTCGCGATCGCAAGAGCGCGATGGGGCCGAAGATACAGCAGGACGCGAAGAAGGGACTTCACAACAGGCTCGACAAGGCGGGCATCAAATTACGTTCGTGGGCTCCTTCTGCCAATATTGCGTAAATTCATCAAGCTGAGTGAGGGTGGACATATCAGTCATGCGATCGAGAAAGACTTTGCCGATCAAGTGGTCGAGTTCGTGCTGAATACAGACCGCGTACAGATCAGTCGCTTCGAAATCGAGAGGTTTACCCTTCCGATCCAGACCCTTGACCCGCACCATTGAGGGCCTAGTCACTTTGCCCCTCAATCCATCGACGCTCAGACAACCTTCCCAGTTGTCCACCTGTTCGGGCCCATAATATACGATCGAAGGGTTGATAAGGACCGTTTCGGGAAATCCGCCTTCACCTTTGCAGCCCATCACAGCCAATTGAATCGAACGTGAGACTTGGGGAGCGGCCAGCCCGATGCCCGGTTCGTCATACATCGTTTCCAACATGTCGTCGATCAGCCGCTGGATCTCGGACGATTTGATCTCACGCGGATCAATCGGAGCGGCAACTTTGCGAAGGATAGGATTACCGAGCTTGGCGATCTTCAGCATGGTTCCCGTTTTTAATCGCATATCGCATTATTCGTAACACAGGAATCTCCGGACCCGCAAGCTCCCCGGCTAAGAGCTCCGCTTCGACCGTTGCGGTTCGGGAATCTCAAAAATCTCCTTGTTGGCATCCCACCACTCCGTCCATTCGCTCGACCACGCCGCCCGATCCTGCTTGGTCGAGGTGTCCCAATCGTGAAACTCGGTCTCATGGCGAGTCAGGATCCAGAGTGATTGCAGTGCCGACAGCGCCACGAAGCGCTCGTCGTCGCTCACCATCGGAATCAAGATGGGGATGACGGCCTTCTGCCGGACATACCGCGCCTCGAATGCCGCAGCTTTTCTGATGGATGGATTGGCATCCTTTGCCATGACTTCAATCGCCTCGGGCGCTTTCGTTGAATCCAGGCGAACGGCAACGCGCAGGGCATGTTCCCGCACCCGAGGGATTTCGCCGGGTTCCTTCGCTGCGGAAACGAGGGCCGGTACCCCGGCGACTCCCTTCATCATCAGCAAAGTTTCGATTGCGTTGTACCGAATCCGCGGGCTCGGCATGGTCAGTGCCTGGATGAGTACCGGAACGGATGGCTCTCCAAGATGTACGAATTCTCCCATCGCCCAAAATTCCTGTTTGCCCTCCAGCAAGGGAAGCAATGCTTCAGCTCGTTTGAGGTCCTCCGGGCTGAGCGGATTCTTATTGTGGGGAATCGAAACATCCGGCACATCTGGATTTGCCGGCGGCGCTTCATAGGGGACTTGGATCAGCCATGTCCGCACAGGCTGATCGACCGACGCATGGAGCGTCTGTACTTCCACTAGACCGACGAGAATAACCGCGGCAATGCTTGCATAGGTGATCACGACGTATGAACTCCTCTTATGTCCGGATCATCGCATGCGACACGTTTTGGAGAGGAGATTGACACGGACATGTATCCGGCAAATCGACTGGAGCGACGTGCGCAACCCACCGAACGGTCGTCCGCCTTAGTCCAACCCTGAGTTGGCTTCCCGCAGATGCTTCCTCACCCGAACTTTCTCATGATGCTTCCGAAGCAACTGCCGGCGGACCACATCCTGGTTCTCTGCGACGATACGAACCAATCGATCCATATCTTCAGCATGGTCCCGAACCAGTTCGGACAGCCTCTGGATCTGCCCCTCTAACTTTTCCAGGCGCCAGGCCATGTTGCGTGATGGGCCTGAAGATTTCTCCGCAAGCTTCGTCACGCGCCTGGAATCGACTCGTGGGAGAGCCGAGACAACGACATCTCGTTTCATGCTCACTCCTTTGTTCATGGATCAACCGATTCGAGATGCTCAATTCGGTGTTCTGGTGGCTAGTATTATCCGCATGGAACGGGAAGTCAACGATTCCGCTTCCTTTCTATTTCATGAAGGTCCTGCTAGAATTCGGGCCGATGAAGAACATTTTCACAATGGTATTGGCCGGTGGGAAAGGTGAGCGTCTCTTTCCGCTGACGGACCAACGTGCGAAGCCGGCTGTTCCGTTTGGTGGGAAGTATCGCATCATCGACTTTACCCTAAGTAACTGTCTTAACTCTGGACTCCGCAAGATCGTCGTGCTCATTCAATACAAGTCGCACTCGCTCGACCGTCATATTCGGGCCGGCTGGAATATTCTCAACGCCGAGGTAGGCGAATATATCGCTTCGGTCCCTCCTCAACAGCGCATCAGCGAAGATTGGTACCGTGGCACCGCCGACGCCGTGTATCAGAACCTGTTCTTGATCGACGGAGAACGCCCGGAGTTCCTGCTGATCCTTGCAGGCGACCATGTCTATAAGATGAACTATGCGGAGATGTTCCACTGGCTCATCGCCAAGAGCGCGGACGCGATCGTCGGCGCCATCGACATTCCCGTCCAGGAAGCCACTCGCTTCGGAGTCATCGCAGTGGACGAAGACTACCGGATTACTCGCTTCGATGAAAAGCCTGCGAATCCCATTCCACTTCCCAATGATCCCGCCCATGCTTTTGCGTCGATGGGCATCTATCTGTTCCGCACAAAAGCGATCCGCGAACACCTGATCGCCGACGCACGAGAGGGCGGCGCACATGACTTCGGAAGAAATATCATTCCCAGAATGATCGAACAAGGGCGTGTCTATGCCTTCAAATTTCAGGATGCCAACAAGAAAGCCGTCCAGTACTGGCGTGACATTGGAACGCTCGACGCGTACTGGGAGGCGAACATGGATTTGGTCGCCGTCGATCCTCAATTTAACCTGTACGACTCTGAATGGCCGATCCGAACCTATCAAGGACAGTTTCCGCCGGCCAAATTCGTCTTCGCGCAGGATTTTCAGGGAGGACGGATGGGTGTCGCTCTCGATTCGATCGTCTGCGGCGGCTGCATCGTTTCGGGTGGCCGGGTCCAAAACTCGATTTTGTCCCCGAACGTCCGCGTGCAAGACCATGCGGATGTCCGTGAGTCCATCGTCATGGAAAACGTGACCATCGGCGCGCAGAGCCGCATCAGACGCGCCATCATCGACAAGGATGTGACGATCCCTTCTCATACGGAAATCGGGTACAATCGAGAGGCCGACGCGCAACGATTTACCGTCACTGAATCAGGCCTCGTGGTCATCTCAAAGGGAATGAAGCTGCATGCCGCCGTCGATCCATCCGGTTGATCTCGTCACTGCGCTCCGCCACAAGCATCTCACGCCAGCCATCGTGTTTCTCACTTCACGCCGGGCCTGTGACGAGGCCATGGAAACCTTTGACCATGCCGATCTCGTACTCCCTCCGGCACGACAGGAGGCGATCGCCGTCGCGCTCGAACGGATCACGGTTCAGCACCCAAGCATTGCTGAACACCCGTTGATTCCCATTGTGAAGAGGATCGGGGTCGCCGCCCATCACGCCGGACATCTGCCTTCATGGAAAATCGCGATCGAAGAACTGATGCGACAAGGCCATCTCGATGCGGTGTTCGCCACGACGACCTTGGCGGCGGGTGTCGATTTTCCCGCCCGCACGGTCGTGATCACCCAATCGAGCATCCGCAAGTCCCGTGACTTCACCGACCTGACCATCGGCGAAATCCAGCAGATCGCCGGACGAGCCGGACGTCGTGGGAAGGATCACGTGGGGTTTGCGATCGTAACTCCCTCTCCGTATATCGATCTGACGGTTTTGACCAAAGGGTTGACCGGACAGCCGGAAGGCATCGACAGCCAGTTTACCATCAGCTACCCGATGGTCTTAAACCTGTTGAAGGCCCATCCCCATGAGCAGATTCAAGGAATCCTGGCCAAGAGTTTCGCTCAATTCCAGCTGAATCAGCGCGCGGAACTCCTCGAGCAAAAACTGGACGCACTCCATGTGCAGATGGAACCGTTCGGCCCTCGCGTCTGTACGGACTGGATCACCCAATGGCACACCTTCGACCATGCGCGAAGACACCGCCACACGCGACACCACACGCACCGATCAGAATCGCCGGAGATTGTAGCTCGGTTGCCGTTCCTGACACCGGGGCGCGTCGTAGGACTCAGTAGAGGCCACGGGATCGTGCTCCGGCAATATCGGAGTAAGGGCCAAAAGAATTCCATGCTCACCGTCTTACGACCGGACAACGCGGTCACCGAATGCCCTGTCACCAGCGTGAAAGAAGTCTACGACCGCACGTACGACTGCGCTGAGACGTCGACATATCCTTGGTGTTCCACCGAAGCGTTCGATCGACTCAGCCATCAGTTAGAAGACCTTCCGCCGCGTTTGCCCGTGCTTCCCATACTCGTATCCCCCGGCACCGAGTCACTGCCTGATGCCATCGTCCAATCATTGGGTGACTTCCCCTGCCCGACTTGTCCATCACGACCAGCCTGTCAAAAGGACTTTATAACCGCATCGCGACTTCGCCAGGAACAACAGCGCCATACAAAATCAATACAAGCGCTGCGGACCAGTTTGTGGCATCGCTTCCAAGAGCGTGTGGACGTGCTGCAGAAATTCGGGTATCTCACCACGGCGACACAATTGACGGCGGATGGTGAGTGGGCGAGGCTTATCCGGATCGATCATTCGCTGCTGATTACTGAACTGATCCGCGCCGAAGCCTTTGCGGGGGCAGACCCGTCCCTCCTCGCCGGCATCTTGGCCAGTCTGGCCCACGATGATGATCGTCCCGGGGCGTTTCCGCGCATCAGTCCCGGACTGAGTTCCCTGCTCGGACAGGTTCGCAAGTTGGCGGAGAGTTTATCTCCCTACGAAGATCCTCCTCTCCTACGCGCCGATGTGGCGGCCTTGGTTGAGCGTTGGATCGCCGATCCATCACTCACATGGATCGGACTCTGTCGATTGACCACCATGGCAGAAGGCGATATCTACCGATTACTGGCGAGGACCTTGGAATTTCTATCACAGGTGCAGGCTTTAAAATCTACGCATCCTGGTCTCGCTGAATCCGCCTCGCAAGCGATCACGTTGATCCGACGGGGAGTGTTGGAGGAACTGCCGTGAGTCGTGTAGGACTGAGGGCCGAGGTTTCAGGACTGAGTTGGGCGGCGACTCAGTCCTCAGCACTCAGTCCTCAGCACTTCCAATCATGAATACCGACGAGCTTGAACAACTGCTTGCCCAACAACCTGTAGCTCTCTTACATCGCCTG
Organism: Nitrospira sp.; assembly: GCA_019636835.1. Classification (GTDB taxonomy): domain Bacteria; phylum Nitrospirota; class Nitrospiria; order Nitrospirales; family Nitrospiraceae; genus Nitrospira_D. The sequence goes on along the minus strand of JAHBWU010000065.1, from coordinate 2,698 downwards.
GCCCGGGGCCGTGTCCATCGGCACTTTCGTGCCGGCAAGAGGCGACTGATCGAACTGCTCCTTCAACACTCGATCCACAACCGTGCCGGGCTCGAATCCGATCTGCAGACCTTGATCGGAGAACGGCATTCTCGATCAGAAGCGGGATCATCCCCCGTCCATCGTTCTCCAACGATCGCTCACAAAAAAGCATCGCCGCGTGGAGCAGATCCGGATTCTACTGAAACCGCCGTCTCGCTATCGGCCTGGTTGGAAGGCCTCGGCGTTCCTTCTCCGCAACCTTTTGTGCCTGACCCCTGGCAGAGCGAGGCCTTGTCCGCTCTGAATGAGACCGACGTCGTGATCAGCGTCCCCACCGGCAGCGGGAAAACGTATGTGGCCGTTGAAGCCGCCCACCGGGCCATGGAAGACAATCGCAGTGTCATTTACACCTCGCCGCTCAAGGCCTTGTCCAACACCAAATATACGGAGTTTTGTCGAATCTTCGGTCCTGAGAAAGTCGGCATTCTCACCGGAGATCGTCAGGAGAACGGGCAAGCGCCATTGCTCATCATGACCACGGAAATTCTGCGCAACCTGCTCTATGATGCCGCAAGCGGGGAAATCGACATCAGATTGGACACGTTGGGACTCGTGATTCTGGACGAATCGCAATACCTCGCTGATCCCGAGCGCGGAGTCGTGTGGGAAGAAACCATCATCTTTTGTCCTTCACAGGCTCGACTTCTATTGCTCTCCGCCTCGATCGGCAATCCGCAAGACATCGCCGATTGGCTGACTTCAATCCGGTCCACTGCCTGCCGACTGGTGCGTCATAGCAAGCGCACCGTGCCCCTCAGAGCTGGCTATCTGCATCCGAACGGGAAATTGACGCCGCTGTTTAGAACGTTGGGAATCCCCTACGGGCACCCCAACCAACTTCATCCGGAGGCCAAGCGCCTTTTCCTTGAGTATGAAGAAGAAACCCTACCGGCAGGACGACCGAGACGATAGAGCGATCTCAAGATGTTAGGATGTTAGAATGACGCCGTCAGGGCGAGGGTCGCGCCATGGCGAATCGTCTGAAATTCCGTGAGCGGCGCGGTCTCTGAGCCGGTACCAAGACCGTGAACTTCCCATCGTCCGTAATAACTCCGGCTCCACATGACCCGATACCCTCCCACCAGGGCGAGGCGGCGAGTCAGCATAATTCTTATTGTTGGCTCAACAGTCGCGCTTAATCCGATTCCCCACATCGAGAAACTTGGATCCTGTTCTAGGTCACCACGCTGAAAATGAATGTCTTCGTTAAAGACGACACTCGCCGGTGAGAAGAGCATCTTCACATTTGCGCTGACCCTTGGTAGGACACGATATTCGAATTGTCCTCCGACGTGCAGGGGGGTAATCCAATGTGTCGTATTCTTAATCGCGGGCAACGTTGGGGAGGGTGTACCGCATGTGAAAACAGATGAATCGCATGCGAGCAGATGAATGCCTGTCGCTTCGTACGTCGATCGCCAATACTGAAATCCTGCAAGCACATTGAGATGTCCGCGATTATTTTGAAACTCGACAGCGCGATACCCTACATTTCCGCTAAAATACCATGTCCCCTTTCCCGTGATGTCACTGCTTGTGCGAGAGATCAAACGTTGTCCTGCGAAATAATCATCATCGATCAACGAGCCCCGGTCGAAATCAACGGAAAAGGCGAATTCTCCGTCCAGAAATAATCGACGATTGAGATGTACTTTCGCGCCCAGCCCGACAAGATGGGTATCATTATCCTTATACTTCAGTTTCGACGTAGGATCGCCCAATGTGGAATCGAGACCGGACGCATCATGACTCCATTGGGTTTCGCCGGCCGTGAACAACCATGATCTGAGAGACAGTTCCACTCGCGGCCGCGCCCCAAGGTTAGAATCCTGACCCCAACTCAAATTGAGTGGAGCAAACAGCAACAAGAGTGTGATTGCGGAGCACACCAGAGTTTTTACTTGCCGAATTCCCATCACCGACGTACTCCTCCTCGCTGGATGACCACCGTATCGAAGCAGCGGTCAGCCGTTTCCGGCATGGCTCGTCGGCACGCTGCTCGAATATCTTCTTCTTGAAGATTCCTCTGAATAAACGCCGAGAACCAAATCAACCAGGTGCCGATGATCCCAAGCAGCACTGCACTAATGGCGATATACCTCCAAACTCTGCTAGGAGCGGTCGGTGCGCTCGTGACAACAGTTGATGTTTCTTCCTCTGTCACAAGACGAACAGACGGCATTATTGATCTCCCGCTTTTTTTATGCTGAAACCAATTATCACCGCAACCATATGAATCTTACGGGAGACGATGCCGTAAGGATAGATTTTTTAATCTTTTAAAGCCACGGTACGCTGCGGAGATGCACCGGATCATTCAGGACCGGGTGTCGTGACACAACCACGAGTGGCCGCCTTAAGCTTTAGTGAAGAGTAGCCCGATTCCAGGCAACATTCAAATTCAGGGAGCATGATTTCGGGGCGCACTGCAGGCTGAATGCAAATCACGTACATATTTGATACGTATGATACCTACGGGAACAATCGCTGAGCCCTTAGTACCAGAAAAGTACTCAAAACTCCTGAGGAATTAACGAGTGGCAGATAATTTCCGGTCAGGCACCTATTTTGCCTTTCCAGTTTCAGCCCCGCGCGGGCAAGAGCAAAAGGTATTGGG
>JAHBWU010000064.1 GCA_019636835.1 Nitrospira sp. | reverse complement strand
AGGTCTGGCGCAAGGCTTCGATGGCCTCTTTCTTTGTGGTGATGCGACGTCATGCTCGATGCGCTGAGCGATAAGTTTGAGAAGATTTTGAAGAAGCTCCGAGGGCAGGGTGTGCTCACGGAGCAGAATATCACGGAAGCACTGAAAGATGTGCGGTTTGCGCTTCTTGAAGCAGACGTCAATTTTAAGATCGTCAAGGAGTTCATCGATCGCGTCCGTCAAAAGGCCGTGGGCCAGGAAGTCCTGCAGAGCCTGACTCCCGGACATCAGGTCGTCAAAGTCGTCTGGGATGAGCTCAAGGCGATGATGGGGCATGAGCGGGCGGGACTTGCCCTGAGTTCAAGGCCGCCGACGATCTTAATGATGGTTGGATTGCAAGGAGCCGGAAAGACCACGGCCAGCGGCAAGCTTGCCCGTCTGTTTAAGAATCAAGGCAAGCGAGTGCTGTTGGTTGCCGCCGACCCGCGTCGTCCTGCGGCCGGTGAGCAACTGAGCGCCCTTGGTCGGGATCTCGGAGTGGAGGTTCACCGCGCGGATCACGCTCAGGCTTCTCAAGCGGATGTGGTGAATATCTGCCGCGCGGGGGTAGAGCGGGGACGAGATCAGGGCTTTGATCTCATCATCCTGGACACCGGAGGTCGATTGCATATCGACGACGAGTTAATGGACGAACTTGTCGCCGTGAAAGCAGCCGTGTCTCCTCATGAGGTGCTGTTGGTTGCCGACGCGATGACCGGGCAGGATGCGGTCACCATGGCCGGCCAGTTTGATCAAAAGGTCGGGTTGACCGGCATTATTCTGACCAAGGTCGAAGGGGATGCACGCGGAGGCGCGGTCTTGTCGATTCGGGCCGCAACCGGCAAGCCCATCAAGTTTCTTGGTGTCGGAGAAAAGCTGGATGCACTGGAGCCTTTTCATCCGGACCGGATGGCTTCCCGTATTCTCGGGATGGGCGACGTGCTGTCGCTCATTGAGAAAGCCCAAGAAAGCATCACTCGGGAGCAGGCGGAGGAAGCTCAGAAGCGACTCACCAGCAATACCTTCACCTTGGAAGATTTTCGGACTCAGCTCGGCCAGATGAACCGCATGGGCTCGTTCGAGCAGATTCTTGGCATGCTCCCAGGTGGGCAAAAACTCAAGCAAGCGATCGAAGGCGATAAGCCGGAGCGAGAGATCGGCCGTGTGATCTCCGTGATCGATTCAATGACCCAGCGGGAGCGCCGCGATCATACGATCATCAATGGAAGCCGGAAGAAGCGGATCGCTCGTGGCAGCGGCACGACGGTGCAGGATGTGAATCGTCTCATCAAGCAGTTCTTGTCCGCAAAGAAGTTGGCAAAAGCGATGACCGGTGCGGGAGGGCGTCGACAGCTCGCCCAACTCATGCGTTCCCGGTAAGCGATTATTACAGTTATGGTGCGAATTCAGCACAAAGGAGGATAGTTGTGGCTGTACATTTGAGACTGGCTCGAACGGGAAGACACAAACGACCGATGTATCGGGTGGTGGCCGCTGATTCACGGAAAGCGCGCGACGGACGGTTCCTGGAGATTCTTGGAATTTTTGACCCGTTGAAAGAAGCGGGCGTGCCGGAGCTGAAGCAGGAACGTGTTCTGACCTGGTTGAGGCACGGTGCACAACCTACGGTGACCGTGCGGACGTTGTTGCGCAGGGCCGGAGTCTGGAAGCAATTTGAGGCAGAAAAAGCCGCGCAGAAAAAAGCGCCGGCAAAATCCTGATGTCTCGATGATGAATCACCTGGAAACCGTGACGGTGGGACGGATCGAACGTCCCTTTGGCGTCAAAGGAGAGGTGAAGGTTCGGCCACTGTCCGATGTCCCGGGCCGATTTGAAGGGTTGAGGACGGTGAATCTCCTCGCAAGGAATGGACAGACTCTTGAGACCAGCGTCACCCATGTGAGGCGGGCTGGAGCTGAATTTATTCTCGGATTGACCGGGTTGACCACGCCGGAAGACGCGAGCCTCTGGCGAGGTGGATTCATACAGACGATTCGCGGGTCCGTGCCCGAACTTCCGAACGGCCAATACTATGAGTGCGATCTGATCGGTCTTGCTGTCTTCACTGAGAAGAGTCAGTCCATCGGTGTGCTGGAGGAGATCTGGGACTTGCCGGGAAATCCTGTGTTTGTTGTTCGCCAAGGAGCCAAAGAGATCTTGATCCCCGCTGCGAAAGAACTCATTAGTAACGTCGACCTGGAAGCTCGAAAAATGACCGTTCGGTTGATCGACGGATTAGGTGATTAGCATGTTGCGGTTCGATGTGCTGACATTGTTCCCGGGTATGCTCGCTCCGGTCTTGGCTCACAGCATGCTCAAACGAGGGCAAGAAAAGGGGCTGCTCACCGTGAAGGTGCACAATTTGCGGGACTTCACGGCGGATCGCCACAAAGTGGTCGATGATATGCCGTATGGAGGTGGGGCCGGCATGGTCATGAAGGCCGAGCCGATCCTTCTTGCGGTTGCTGCGCTGAGAAATGAAGCACGGGCGAGCGGCGAAGACATTCGGATGATGTTTCCCACTCCTCATGGACGACCTTTTACGCAAGACTATGCCCAGCAGTTGGCAGGTGAGCGTCGGCGAATCGTCATTCTGTGCGGGCACTATGAGGGCGTGGATGAACGTGTCCGCATGACATTAGCTCCGGAGGAAGTCTCACTCGGAGATTATGTATTGACCGGAGGTGAATTGCCGGCGCTCGTATTGATCGATGCAGCAGCCAGACTCGTTCCCGGTGTCTTGGGAGACCCAAGTTCTGTCGTGGAAGAGTCGTTTTCCGACGCGTTGCTGGAATATCCGCAATACACGAGGCCGGCAGAGATTGGAGGAATCGGTGTGCCCGATGTCCTGCTCTCGGGCCATCACGAGGCCATTCGGTTGTGGCGTCGAAAACAAGCATTGCGCAGCACGTATTTTCGACGCCCCGACCTTCTGAAAGGTCGGATGTTCACGAAGGAAGATCAACAGTTGTTGGATGAATTGATGAGCGAAGGCCTTTTGACGGCCACGACATCACGCCGGGAGGAGGGTTAAGTCCATGAATCAGTTGGAGCGAATTCAGCGGTCGTTGACGAAGAAGTCAGTGCCAAGCTTTGAGATCGGGGATACCGTCAGGGTCCACGTCAAAGTCGTTGAGGGCGAGAAAGAGCGTATTCAGGTCTATGAAGGTACCGTGATCGCGCGCAAGGGGAGTTTGAATACCGAAATGTTTACGGTCCGAAAACTTTCCTACGGGGTCGGGGTCGAACGGATTTTCCCGGTGCATTCTCCGATCGTCTCCAAGGTTGATGTGGTTCGGCAGGGACGCGTTCGACGCGCGAAGCTCTACTATCTGCGCGGCAAAAAGGGGCGCTTCGCGAAAGTCGAAGAACGTGAATTTGTCGGAGAGAGTAAACCGTCTGCGCAACCGACGGCTTCTGAAGAGGAGGCTGTGACGGCTTAGACCGCTTCCATGTATGTGTTCCCTCACGACAATGCGATGGCGTGATCGGTGAAGGGATGTGTGATGGACCCACTGAAGAGTTTGAGCGGGTAGCCCGGCTGTGTGGGTATCGTCGCATTGCCGGTATCGATGAAGCCGGACGCGGTCCGTTGGCCGGTCCGGTCGTTGCCGCCGCTGTCGTCTTACCGGCCCGATGTCGACTCTCAGGGGTTGATGATTCGAAGCAGCTTTCTGAAGGAGAGCGAGACCGATTGTATGCTGTGATTCTTGAGCATGCCGTGGGTGTGGGAATCGGATCGGCGGACGTCGATGAGATCGATCGGCTCAATATTCTCGAAGCGACCCGGTTAGCGATGCGGCGAGCCATCGATCTGTTGGCTCCCTCTCCTGATTATCTACTCATTGATGCCGTTACTCTCCCTGGAATCAGAATCTCTGCACGGCCTATCATCAAGGGAGACTCCATTTCCCTCTCGATTGCGGCTGCCTCCATCATAGCCAAAGTCACGAGAGATCGACTCATGACGCTGTACCATGAAATGTTCCCTGAATATGATTTTCTCTCGCATAAGGGGTATTGTACGACAGGACATCTACAACGATTGGCGCGCCATGGCCCCTGTCCCATCCATCGTCGAACGTTCATGCCGGTGCAAGAAGTGATCGTTGCAGGAAAGAGGGAGTCGGCCCGGCGGATGAGCGCCACCTTGTTCGAACAGTAAGCGCATGGCCACTTCGGACCCGCGCCATCAGTTCGGCCAAGCCAGCGAAATGCAGGCCGAACAGTTCTTGTTGGCCAAGGGTTATCGAATCCTCGATCGCAACGTACGGACCCCTCTCGGAGAATTGGACCTCGTGGCGGAAGACCAAGGCGTTGTGGTCTTTGTGGAGGTCAAGGGCAGGGCCACGGAAGCCTTCGGCGGTGCCCTGCTGGCCGTCGATCATCGCAAGCAGAGGAAGCTGACGAAACTGGCCGCGCAGTATTTAGCGCGACGGCATTGGTCCGATAGGGCCTGCCGATTCGATGTGGTGTTGGTCCAGGGGAGACTGTCCGACCAGGGTCGGATCGAACATCTTCAGAACGCGTTTGATGTCGGCGAACACGGAAGGTTCTAGCCCTTCTCCAAGGGATCGCCATGGATGCCATCATTCAACTCATCCACGTGTCCAAATGGCATGATCGAAAAGCCGCGCTGTCCGATGTCACGCTCGAGATCGAAAAGGGGGAGTTTGTCCTTCTCATGGGATCGAGCGGGGCCGGGAAGTCTACATTGCTGCGCATGCTGATCGGTGAGGAGCAGCCGGACGAAGGACAGATTTTCGTTCACGGCAGGAATGTGACGAAGCTCAGATCGACCGAGATTCCCTATCTTCGACGCAAGGTCGGGGCGGTCTTTCAAGACTTTCGTCTCTTGCCGAAGAAATCCGTCTTCGACAATGTCGCGCTTCCGTTGATCGTTCAAGGTGCCTCCGAGAAAGATATCCGTCGTAAAGTCACGGAGGCATTGCGCGCTGTCGATGTCGATCACAAAAAAGATCAATTGCCGAACGGTCTCTCGACGGGAGAGCAGCAGCGTGTGTGCATCGCACGGGCGATCGTCAATGGACCGGTGGTGCTCCTGGCCGACGAACCAACGGGCAACCTTGATCCGGAACGCACAAGAGAGATCATGGAGTTGTTCAAATTGATCAATGCTCGCGGGACGACCGTGATCGTCGCGACGCACGACCTTCATGTTTTGAACCACGTGAATCGGCGGGTAATTACCTTGGTGCAAGGAGTATTGTTGTCCGAGCGGCGGGTCGGCCAAGGGGTCGGAGTATGAGACGACTATTTTATCTCATTCGCGAAGCGTGGGCGAACATGCGGACCAATCGCACGACCACGATCGTGGCCGTTCTGACCACGGCGTTTACCTTGGCCTGTGTCGGCATCTTTCTGTTGCTCTATGTGAATCTTCGGAACGCAGCGGGGTCGCTCCAGGAAGATGTCAAGGTCATGGTTTATTTGGAGGATCGGCTTCCCAGAGAACGGGCACAGGCACTCGAGCAAAAGCTCAAGATCGATCGTATGGTTGACGAGGTGCTCTTTATTTCGAAAGAACAGGCGCTGGGAGAATTTCGAGTTCAATTCCCCAGTGAGTCTCACTTGCTCGAAGGGCTCGGTGAGAACCCACTCCCGGCTTCGTTCGTGGTGACGCTTGCGCCGAACTTTCGGTCTCCCGACGCCATGAAAGGTTGGGTTGAACGAGTGCAAACAATGGAAGGTGTCGCCAAGGTTGACTATAATCAAGAATGGCTTGGTCTTCTGGCCGAGTTTATAGGATACATCGAGCTGGCGGCGATCGGAGTGGGCATTCTCCTCTCCGCGGCCGCGGTGACGATCATCGGGAATACGATCAGGCTCGCGCTGTTGGCCAGACGGGAGGAAATCGAAATTCTTCGCTCGATTGGAGCCACGCGCACGTTCATCCGTATTCCTTATTTTCTCGAAGGAGCCGTGCTCGGAGCCTGTGGCAGCGCGTTGTCATTGGGAATTCTCAAGTTCGCGTTTGAATTGTTCCGGCAGCAGATTCAATTGACGGGCCGTTTCAGCGGGATCGAAGGCATGATCTCGTTCTTCCCCCTCTCGGTGTGCCTGACGCTCGTCATGGTGGGAATGGGCCTTGGCTTTGCCGGTAGCGTGGTGTCGCTTCTTCGTGTTGGGGAAGGACGGGCATGAGGATCTCTTTCGTCATCCTACTCTGGGGTCTTGCGGTGGGAGGAGGATGGGCATCGGTCGCGAGTGCGGCGAATGATCCGATCGCCGAAAAAATTGAGCGTGAGAGGAAGAAGCTTGAGACATTGAAGGACAAGATCGAAGAAAAACGGAAACGGGCCGAGGAAGCAGAAAAGAAACGAGAATCGGTTTTGCAAGGCATCCAATCGCTGGACGAACGGCTGGTCCATCATCGGCAAGATCATCATGAGATCAGCAAGAAACTGCGACAGAAAGATCGGGAGATTGGGGAAATTACAGACCGGCTGGGGGCGATGCGAACCAGCATTGATGCACGGCGCGACGCCATTCTTGCCCGGCTTCGCGTGCAGTATATGGAAGGACGGTTTGGTCGGGTGAAGGCCCTCTTAACGGCGGACTCATATAGCGATTTCCAGCGTCGCGGACAATATCTCTCTGCCGTTTCACACAAGGACTACGAATTGCTGGAGACGTTCAAGGCCGATACGGAGCGGATGGAGCAGGCCGAGCATCAGCGCGCCGAGGCCAGAGCCGTACTGGTCGCTTTCAAACTGAACATCGAGAAGAAGCTGGCCGACATCCGAGTGCTCCAGAAGGAGAAAAAGGTCTATCTGGCGAAAATCACGCACGAAAAAGATGCTTATAATCGTACGGTTGAAGAACTGCAACGTTCCGCCTCGCGAGTGGATGGCTTGTTGCATGATTTAGAAACGCGCCGACGCGCCATGGCCATGCACCCTCCGACGTCTTCACCCTTGGCTCACGGAGTGAGAGGCACACTGCCTTGGCCGGCCGATGGGAAGGTCGTGTCGTTCTTCGGGCGTCAGAAACACCCGACGTTCAATACGTATGTCCAGCGTAAAGGCATCGAAATCCGAACAACAGAAGGAAGCTTAATCCATGCCGTCATGACCGGAAGCGTCGTCTATGCGGACTGGTTGAAAGGATACGGACTCGTTATAATCTTAGATCACGCCAACGGGTTTTTTTCATTGTATGCGCATGCATCCAAGATTCTGGCCAAAGCGGGTGAGCAAGTTGCCGAGGGTCAACCTATCGGAGAGACCGGGGACACGGGCATGATTGGAGAAAATACTTTATACTTTGAGTTGCGTGAAGGGGCCGAGCCGGTCGATCCGCTCCACTGGTTGGCAAAACGATAAGACGCGTTGTTGGTGTCGATTGGTTCTGAGCGTTCGACAACGCAGGAAAGAAGGGATGTGAAGATTATGGAACAGCAGCCGCGGCGGAAGTCTTGGGTGGTCGGACCAATGATCGCACTCGCTCTGCTCTGTGGAGTCGTCATCGGGAAAGGCTGGGAGCGAACCGGTCACGCCGGCGAAACCTATGAGGAACTCAAGACCTTCTCCGAGGTCTTGAATCAGGTTCAAAAACACTATGTCGATGAAACGAAGCCGAAGGATCTTATTCAAGGGGCCATTCGCGGCATGTTGTCGACGCTCGATCCGCATTCAGCGTATATGACTCCGGAAATGTATAAGGAGATGCAGGTCGAAACCAGGGGAGAATTCGGCGGAGTCGGTATTCAAATCGGTGTGAAGGACAACCGGCTGGCCGTGATCGCGCCGATCGAAGGCACGCCTGCGCATCGAGCTGGAATCAAGGCCGGGGATTTCATCACGAAAGTCAACGACGACCCCACGAAGGATCTGACGTTGATGGATGCCGTCCAGAAGATGCGCGGGCCGAAAGGCAGCAAGGTCAATCTTACCATTCAACGGGACGGAGCAACGGATCCCTTGGTCTTCACCCTTGTCCGGGACACGATCAAAATTGAAAGCGTGAAATCGAAGGTCATCGACAATCTCGGCTATGTCCGTCTCACTCAGTTCCAGGAAGCGACTGGGCGTGACCTTTCCAAAGCGATCAAACAGTTCAAAGAACAGAAAGTCCAAGGAACCATTCTCGATCTACGAAACAATCCCGGCGGTTTGCTGACCGCGGCCGTCGATGTGTCCGAGCAATTTCTTCCCAGCGGGAAGCTGGTCGTGTATACCAAGAGCCGGGAAGGAAAAAAGGACGAATGGTTCGCGAAGTCCAAGGATCAACTAGAAGACCTTCCGGTCATCATTCTGGTCAACGAGGGATCGGCGAGTGCGTCAGAGATCGTAGCTGGGGCGCTGCAAGATTGGGGGCGGGCCGTCGTGGTTGGGACGACCTCCTTTGGAAAAGGGTCAGTGCAGACGATCTTGGCCTTAGGTGATGGTTCGGGGCTTCGCCTCACGACCGCGAAGTACTATACGCCAAAAGGTCGGTCGATCCAGTCAACCGGAATTACTCCTGATATTGTCGTGAAACTGCCGACGCCGGTGCTTGCCAAGGCGTCTGACGGAAAGCCGGCCGAAAAGGATACGGATGGGAAGGGTGTCAAACCACCGACAGGAAAAGAGACCGTACTCCCGGGTGGAAAGTCTCCCGAGGAGGCAACCCCGAAGAACGGTACGGTTCCACAGTCATTACCGGCTGAAGCGGGAGGTGAACTCTCGCTGGAGCAGGATGTCCAACTGCAGAAAGCGGTGGATTTGCTGAAGAGCTGGAAGATTTTCAAGGAACTCAAGAGTTCCTAACAGGATGCTGAAAAAGTCCGCCAGCGGCGTTCTCGCATCGCTCAGAGGCTCAACGTACTGAAGCGTACGCCTTGCCTCTTCGCTCGCTGCGGCCTTGCTGGACGGTCTTTTTGAGCATCCTGAAGTTATTCCGGCAATAACGTGCTAAAGCTCGTGATTTTGGATCCGTTGTCGGACAGCCTGTAACAAATGCTCCTCTGATCCGGAGAAACTCGGCAGGGTTCGAAGCAGGTGAGATCGAATGAGCTGATCGAGATCGGGGAGCGTCCGTATGCCGAGTCGGAAGTACAAATAGGCCACGAGTGATTCGGAAAGACCCGGAAGCGTGACCCAGCTTCTGACCTCTGATGGGAGCGGGGTCTGAAGCTCCTCGTAGGCGCGAATAGTGCCAGTCTCCAGAAACTCCTCGATCTTTTTCGCCAAATCGGTTCCGATCCCCTCGATATTTTCAAGCTCCCGGCGTTCAGCCAGGGTCGCTACGTCTTCATCGATGGCAAGTAGGGCATCCGCAGCCCGCCGATATGCCCGCACTCGATACGGGTTCGCCCGTTGCGATAAAAGGAGATCAGCCATCGAGCGGAAGAGCGCGGCCAGCCGTTGATTGTTCTCCGTCATGAGCAGGACCTTGGAGGTATGAGGTGTATTGTGCGGTTTCTTCGGCCTTTCAGGCAAGGGGCACTTTGTTGACAAGGTGAATTCCGGTCCCATAGGATGACAGGTGTGCAGGACGCAATCCACATCCACGTGAACGGGCAGGCACGGACTTGGCGCAGTGGAGCTACGGTCGCCGATCTGTTGCAAGACCTGGACATACGAACGGAGCGGGTGGCCGTGGAGTTGAATCTTGAAATCCTCGATCGGTCGGCATTTGGTCAACGCAGGCTCGAAAGCGGGGATCGGGTAGAGATTCTCGGCTTTATCGGCGGCGGCGGCGCCGCAAAGAGTTGAGCTGGTTCTTGCATCTTCTTTTTTAAGGAGCCAAATGGGTAGTGGCTCCGTGACTATGTTCCGGAGAGGATAACGATGATGGACGATCGACTAGTGATTGCGGGGCGTGAATTCAAGTCCCGGCTATGGGTCGGAACGGGAAAGTACAAAGACTTTGTCGAGACTCAAAAAGCCATTGAAGCGTCCGGTGCCGATGTCGTGACGGTCGCGGTTCGTCGAGTGAATATCACCGATCGATCGAAAGACAATCTGCTCGATTACATAGACCCGAAGAAATACACAATTCTGCCTAACACGGCCGGATGCTACACCGTGGAGGATGCTGTTCGATACTCTCGCTTAGCTCGAGCGGCCGGCGTCTCCGATTTGGTGAAATTGGAAGTGCTCGGTGACGAGAAGACGTTGTTTCCCGATACGGCGGGTTTGATCGAGGCGGCTAAGATTCTCATTAAGGAAGGATTTATCGTCCTTCCCTACACGAATGACGACCCGATCGTCGCGAAGAAGCTTGTGGATATAGGATGTCCTGCGGTCATGCCCTTAGCTGCGCCCATCGGATCCGGACTCGGGATTCGTAATCCGTACAACCTGAAAATCATCATGGAAACCGTCAAGGTGCCGATTATCGTCGATGCCGGTGTCGGAACCGCGTCGGACGCCGCTTTGGCGATGGAATACGGCGCCGACGCGGTGCTCATGAATACGGCCATTGCCGGTGCGCAGGATCCGCTTGCCATGGCGGAAGCGATGAAGTATGCGGTTCATGCCGGCCGTCTGGCTTATAAAGCCGGTCGCATTCCCAGAAAACTCTATGCGACGGCAAGTAGTCCGATCGAAGGGATGCTCTAAAATTAGTGTTGAGTGCTGAGTTCTGAGTCTGAACAACCAAAATGTGAATCAAAGGTTATCTCGATGGCCCCAGCGCCCAGTCCTTCGCTCTCGATCACTCTCCAATGCCTCCTGTAAATTTTCGTCTGCTGCTCGTCACCGACAGAACTCAAGCAGGCAGTCGATCCCTTCCATCACTTATCCGACAGGCAATCAGCGCCGGGTTGCCCGCTGTCCAACTGCGGGAACGAGATCTATCGACGCGTGAATTTCTTCCGCTCGCGCAGGAGATTCAGTCGATTACGACGTCGCATGCCGTTTCTTTGATCATCAATGATCGCGTCGATCTGATGCTGGCGCTGAATTTGGACGGCGTGCATCTTCGATCCGACAGTCTGCTTCCCTTCCCCGTGCGTCAGCTGATCGGACCACGCCGATTGATAGGAGTTTCCACACATTCGGTCGATGATGTGCGACGTGCGAATCAGGGCGGTGCCGATTATGTCGTCTTTGGTCCCATTTTTGAGACTCCTTCGAAGCGTTCGTTCGGGGCCCCGCTTGGGATCGATCTGCTGGCCGATGCCTGCCGCCACTCGTCCATCCCCGTTCTGGCCATCGGAGGAATCACGTGCGAACGAGTGCGTGACGTTCGTCGAGCCGGTGCTCACGGAGTCGCCGTAATTGGAGCGCTGCTGACTCGTGATGACATCGGCGAAGCTGTCCGAGAGTTCAATCACGCTCTGGAAACATGATACGCCGTTGCACGGCGGAGACGAGTCTCGCGCGAGATCGTCCGTTGGAGTTGACCACCCCTAGGTCGGATGTTAGAATCCGATCACCAGATCTATTCAGGCTTACGCTCGATGCCGCGAGCTATTCGTGTCGTCTCGATATGGCGGAAAGCAAGGGTCAGCCAAATCGACTCCGGTCCCTCCGAGATTCCGTCAAGAAGATTACGAAGCGGCTGTCCGAGGGGAATGGGGAGATGATTCACAAGAACGACGAACACGCGCGCGAGATCGAAAAGCTTCGCGTTCAGATTCAGTCGATGGAGGAAGAGATCCGTCGGCTCTATCAATCACGCCACCAACTCGATCAAGCCAATACACAGAACGAAAAACTCGTGGCCACGCTGCAGGAAGCGAAGGCACAGATCGAGGCGCTGCGCACCGAGGTGGAAAAACTGACGGCCCCTCCGTCGGCGTATGCCATTTTCTCAAGTATGAACGAGGACGGTACGGGAAACGTGTATGTGTCGGGACGAAAGATGAAGGTCAGCCTTCATCCCTCGATCAAGCGGACTGAATTGCGGAAGGGACGAGAAGTCGTTCTCAACGAGGCGCTCAACGTAATCGAGGTGAAGGGTTTCGACAGTCAGGGAGAGGTCGTTCGACTCAAAGACGTGTTGGAAGGGGGACGGGCATTGGTCACCCTCCATTTCGATGAGGAGAAGGTGGCCGAGCTCGGTGACCCGCTGCTTGCGGAAAGGCTGAGTGTAGGGGATCATCTGTTGTATGATCCTCGTTCCGGGTATGTCATCGAGAAGTTGCCGAAGTCCGAAGCGGAAGAGCTCGTGTTGGAAGAAATCCCGGATGTCGACTATGAGCACATCGGAGGCCTGCAGAAAGAATTGGAGCAGGTGCGCGATGCCGTCGAACTTCCGTTCCTGCATCCGCACGTGTTCTCCGAGTATAAGCTCAGCGCACCGAAGGGGGTTCTGCTCTATGGCCCACCCGGTTGTGGGAAGACACTGATCGCCAAAGCCGTCGCTAATTCGATCGCCAAGAAATTAGGCCATCGGGCAGGCAAAGAGATTCGGAGCTACTTCCTCCATGTGAAAGGCCCCGAATTGCTCAATAAGTATGTCGGGGAGTCGGAGCGTCAGGTCCGCGAGGTGTTTAAGAAGGCAAAGGAACGGGCCGAGGACGGTCATCCGGTGATCGTGTTTTTCGATGAGATGGATGCGCTCTTCAGGACCCGTGGAACAGGTATATCCTCGGATATCGAGTCGACGATCGTTCCACAGTTCCTCTCTGAGATCGATGGGGTCGAACGATTGCGCAACGTCATCGTCATTGGGGCCAGCAACCGACAGGATTTGATCGATCCGGCGGTGCTTCGTGCCGGTCGATTGGATGTCAAAGTCAAAGTGGGGCGACCGGATGCCACGGCTGCGCGTGACATTTTCTCGAAGTATATCTCGACGGATCTTCCTTTTGCGTCCGAGGACTTGGAACGGCATGGAGGCGATCGGCAGGCTCTTGTCGATCGATTGACGGCTTTGACGGTCGAGACCATGTACGCAGCCAGTGAAGAAAATAAGTTCATTGAGGTCACCTACGCCAACGGCGAAAAGGAAGTCTTGTACTTCCGGGATTTCGCCAGCGGAGCCTTGATCGAAGGAATTGTTTCGCGCGCGAAAAAATTTGCCGTGAAGCGCGTGATCGCCCAAGAGGGGGCGGGCCTTCGCTCGGACGACTTGATCCGCGCCATTCGTGAGGAGTTCAAGGAACACGAAGATCTTCCCAATACGACCAATCCGGACGATTGGGCGAAAGTCGCCGGGAAGAAGGGCGAGAAAATCATTCATATCCGGACCATCAGTGGTGGGCCCGCCGAACATCGGCAGATTGAAACCATCAGTACCGGCCACTATCTCTAGCTATCCTATGCCAGACCACACATCCACGAATCGCATGCGCGTGCTTGGTACTGAAACCGAGTTCGGCATCGCGGCAAAAGATCCATCCGCAATGGACCCTGTGTCCGGCTCATTCGCCGTGATCGGACATTACCCAGGACTTCCGGCTCCGGCGGCTCTCTGGGATTACGAGAATGAAAATCCGCTCTTAGATGCGCGGGGATTTGAAGTCGACGGCGAGCGAGAACGTCCCAATCCCGACTATAACCGACAGCTGAACAAGGTCCTGGCGAACGGCGGACGTTTATATGTCGATGGAGCTCATCCGGAGTATTCGACGCCGGAGTGCTCGAACGCCAGAGAGGTAGTGGCATTCGAACGAGTCGGAGAGCGCATTCTCGCGACGTGCCTTCAGGAAATGACTCGGGTGAGAGGAAGCGAACAGTATGTCCTGTACAAGAACAATTCCGACGGCAAGGGCAACAGCTACGGCTATCACGAAAACTATTTAGTCTCGAGATCCGTGTCGTTCGACAAGATCGCTCGGGTGTTGACGCCGTTCCTGGTCACACGACCGATCTTCGCCGGGGCGGGAAAAGTCGGGGCTGAAAATCAGACCAGCCCGACGGAGTATCAAATCTCGCAGCGCGCCGACTTTTTCGAATGCCTCATGGACCTCAACACGATGGTCAAACGGCCGATCATCAACACGCGCGACGAACCGCATGCCGATGCGGTAAGGTTTCGGAGACTCCATGTCATTACGGGCGACGCAAACATGGCGGAACTTTCCACCTATCTGAAGGTGGGAACGTTGGACATCGTCTTGGATTTGCTTGAGTCGGGAGCCGATCTGCCTCAGGTGGAACTGGACGAGCCGGTTCGTACGTTCAAGCAGGTGTCCCGAGACCTGGATGTGAAAGAAACCGTGAAACTGGCCGGTGGAAGACCCACCACGGCTCTTGCCGTCCAGCGGGCGTACCTGAACGCCGCCAAGACTTTTTATGCCTCGCAGGATCATAGTCCCATGACTCACGATGTATTGATCCGTTGGGAGGATGTTCTGAACCAACTCGAGCGTGATCCGCGGTTGTTGGTGAACGCGTTGGATTGGGTCGCCAAGCGGCATATGATCGAGTCCTACATGGAGCGCAAAGGCTGCGGATGGGATGATCCCAGAATGAAGCTGATGGATCTCCAATATCATGACGTTCGTCCGGACAAAGGTTTGTTCTATACGCTGGAGCGCAGTCGTCTCATCGAGCGGATCGTTGAGGAAGACGACATTCAGCGAGCGGAACTCAATCCGCCGACGGGGACCAGGGCTTATTTTCGTGGGCGTTGTGTCAGTAAGTTTGCGAAGGCGTTGTACGGGGCCAGTTGGACGTCGGTGCTGTTCGACGTCGGCAATACGACGATCAAGAAAGTGCCTCTGATGGACCCCCATCGAGGGACGCAGGCATTGACACGAGAGCTGCTCGATACGACCGATTCGGTCGATGCCCTGATCGAAAAACTCAAGGTTTGACGAACGGTGGTTCGACAACCACGATGAAGCTGCCCAATCTCCCCGATTACGACGGCTCCAGTTTTTTTGACTTCGTCTCAACCCATCATCCTGAATTGGCATTCAGACGTCACGGAATGGCGGCGAGTCCTGACCAGATGCGCAATGCTGGGCCGGTCGCTGTGCCCTCTGCCACGACTGTGCTGGCCATTAAGTATCAGCAGGGAGTTGTGATCGCCGGAGACCGCCGAGCCACGGAAGGGTTTCAGATCGCAGATCGCCGAATCGAAAAAGTCTTCAAGATCGACGACTGGTCGGCCATGGCGATCGCAGGAGCAGCCGGTCCTTGCATCGAGATGGCCAAGCTATTTCAGACCGAGTTGGAGCATTACGAAAAACTGGAAGGCATGCCGCTCTCCTGTGAAGGGAAGGCTAATAAGCTGGGCCAGATGGTCAAGGCCAATCTTCCGATGGTGTTTCAGGGGCTGGTCGTCATGCCTTTGTACGTCGGGTATGACTTGAAACGAAGCGAGAGCCGCATCTTCAAGTACGACATTACCGGCGGGAGGTATGAGGAGTCCGAGTACCATGCGATCGGATCCGGCGGAAAAGATGCCCGCAATACGATGCGCGAACATTTTCAGCGGCATCTCTCCGAAGAGGACGCGATCAAATTAGCCTTGCTGGCGCTCTACAATGCTGCGGACGACGATGTCGGAACCGGCGGACCGGATCTCGTGCGGGGCATTTACCCCACTGCGAAGGTCGTCACCGCCCAAGGCATCACCGATGTATCCGACGACACACTGCGCGCCGTGTGCAACGATGTGATGGCGGCACGCCGTTCAAGGGAGACGTAATCATGCCGATGCCCTATTACGTGTCCCCTGAACAGATGATGCAGGATAAGGCTGAGTATGCCAAGAAGGGGATTGCCAAAGGCCGCTCGAGCATCGCAATGGAGTATATCGACGGTATTCTGTTGACGGCGGATAATCCCAGCGCATCGCTGCACAAGGTGTCGGAAATCTACGACAACATCGCCTTTGCGGGAGCCGGCAAGTACAGCGAGTTTGAGAATCTTCGAAAGGCGGGCATCCGCCACGCCGATCTCAGAGGATTCATGTATAGCCGCGAAGATGTGACCGGCCGCTCGCTCGCAAACGGGTATTCGCAAAGCCTTGGGACCGTGTTCAGCCAGGAAATGAAGCCGCTTGAGGTTGAGATTCTCGTGGTGCAAGCCGGTACCAATCACCACCCGAACGAAATCTATCGTATTTCGTTCGATGGCAGCATCATCGACGAGAAGAACTTTGCGGTGATCGGGGGACGGTCTGAGGCGGTACATACCTTGTTGAAAGAAAAAAGTCCCGGTCAAGTTCCGCCCTTGGACGCTGCGTTGAAGCTGTGCGTGATGGCGTTGGAGCAAACGGCCAATCAAAAGCTGCAGCCGGAAGGGTTGGAAGTCGCGGTGTTGGATCGAGCCCGTACCGGTAGAAAGTTTCGACGGTTATCGATCACCGACGTTCGACACATCCTCTCTCCCTGACCTCTGCCCTCCGTAGAGGCTTCCTTTGTTGAAGATCCGGAAAGCGGCGTGTAATCTGTCTTGAGGACATTCATGATGTCTGCCGGTCCTATGAAGCAACGGATATTCGGCCTCGAGAACGAATACGGCCTCATTTTTTCCCCCAACGGCCGTATCTATCTCCCCATGGAAAAAGTCCTGGGCTACATCTTTGAAGGGCTGATTCCGAACAGCTGGCCGTCGAACGCATTTTTGGTCAACGGCGCGCGGTTCTATCAAGACACCGGTTGTCACCCTGAATACTCGACTCCGGAGTGCGATAACATCCTTGACCTCGTGGTCCACGATAAAGCGGGCGAGCGCTTGTTGGAGGCCTGTTTGCCTGCAGCGGAGGAACGGCTTCGAGAGGAAGGGTTGTCCGGGGAAATTTACATTTTCAAGAATAACACGGATTCTCTGGGGAATACCTACGGATGCCATGAAAACTTCCTCATGCGGCGCGACGTTGATTTCTGGAAAGTCACCGAACAATTGATCCCCTTTTTCGTGACCAGGCAGGTGTTCAGCGGGGCTGGAAAGATATTAAAAGTATCCGGGAAGCCGCAGTTTTTCATCTCTCAGCGCGCGCAACATATTCACGAGAAGACGTCATCGTCGACGACATCTTCCCGAAGTATCATCAATACCCGCGACGAACCCCATTCGGACGCCGAACGGTATCGCCGGCTCCATATCATCGTCGGGGATTCCAATATGTCGGAGTATGCCACCTACCTCAAGGTGGGAACGGCCGCGCTCGTCTTGTCGATGATCGAGGAGGGGTACACGGTTCATGGGTTGGAACTGGAGGATCCTGTGAAGGCGATCCGAGAGGTCTCGCGGGATCCCACGCTGAAGAAAAAAGTGAAACTCGATGACGGCCGGCAGATGACCGCCATTGAAATTCAACTGAGCTATCTGAAGAGAGCCGGAGAATACCTGAATCAACAGGCGCATGACCCCATCCTCGACGATGTGTACGACAAATGGGAACGGATGCTCCAGCTTCTGGAAGAAGATCCGATGCAACTCGTCCATCAGGTCGATTGGGTCACGAAGAAACATTTGATCCAATCCTACGTGGACAAGAAGAATTGCGGGTGGGACGATCCGAGGGTGTTCCTCCTCGATTTGCAGTTCCATGACGTGAAGCGGACGAGGGGGTTGTATTATCTAATGGAGTCTCGGGGGCTCATCGAACGGGTCGTCGAAGAGGAGGCGGTCCAACGGGCGATGTCCACGCCTCCTCAAACGACCAGGGCCAAAGTCCGAGGGGATTTCATTCGGTTCGCCCGCGCCAAGAATCGATCCTATACGGTGGACTGGACGTATCTGAAGCTGAACGGATATTGGGAGGAAACCATCCTCTGTATGGACCCCTTCAGCGCGGTGAATCGACGGGTCGAGGAACTGATTTCTCAAGTGTCGGGAGGGCGATTTTATCGATGAAGCCGACACCGGACCTGCATCATCTACGAGGTGTCGTCCCAGCGCGGTGCCTCCTTGGCATCGGTGTTCTGCTTGCCGGTTCTCTCTCGGTCGATCTCTTTGCGGGGTCTTTACCGGCCAGTCACGGGGCTCATGACCGCTACAGTGGAAGGCAGGGGCAGATTATCGTCGTCAAAGTGCCGACTGATGACGCAGCTACTACTGTGCAGGGAACGTTCCTCGGACGTTCCATTCGTTTCTTTCCCGATCCACGACTCGACGAACTGAAAGGATTTGTCGGATTGCTCGGGATCGACCTGCAGGACGAGCCGGGGATGCATGAACTGATGGTCGAACTGAAGACGGCTGAGCAGAGTCGCATGCTCCGCTACAGCATATCAATCGTCAAAGAGAAATTTCACGTCGAGCACCTCACTCTGCCCAAAGACAAGGTCGATCTCAATGAAAAAAACCTGGCACGCTGGAAGGCCGAACAGGAACAGGTGAAAGCAGCGCTCGCGACAGAATCCCAGAGCAAGCTCTGGCAACCGGATTTCGTGGAGCCGGTGAGCGGCAGACGAACCGGGATTTTCGGCAGTGTGAGAATCATGAACGGCCAGGCGCGGAATCCGCACAATGGTGAAGACATCGGGGCTCCGCTTGGCACCGCCGTCGCCGCGACGAATGACGGGGTTGTGCGGCTGACCGTCGATCATATTTTCTCCGGGAAGGGCGTGTTTCTGGACCACGGGCTGGGTTTCTATTCGATGTATTTTCATCTGTCCGAAGTCCTGGTCAAGGATGGCGAGCAGGTGAAAGCCGGACAGATCGTCGGGAAAGTGGGAGCGACCGGTCGAGCCACGGGTCCTCACCTCCATTGGGGCGTGAAGCTCAACGGCGCGCGCGTGAATCCCTATGCCTTGCTGGATCTGCCGTTCAAAGGTGCAGTACAGTCCGCAGCTCCTTCGCCTGTGACACAACCTGCTTCCGATGTGGGTTCGCCTGCTCCATAATCAATTGCGCTAGACATACAGAGTGACAGTTCCTGAGGTCGAGCCCAACTCCTGGTTGATCTTCGTCCGTATCCAGCATACTCTCTTCATTACCATCTTAGGAACGAGGTTCCGAGCATGAGGATCTTTTTGTTCATCCTCTCCGCGCTTTCCCTCCTGCTTGCTGCGCATCGGTTCTACCTCGCCGAGCATACCGGGCAACACAAGGGAGGGCTCTTCTTTCTCCTCATCGGCATCCAGCTGCTGGTTGCCGCGGCACTCATCGGTGGCCATCGAGAAGACCGCGCCACCAAGCCACCACAGTCGACAGAAAAGGAAGATCGCAAAGAAGCCGGGACGAGTGCTGGAAATACCAGGGTGGAACAAGAGAAGGAGTCTTGACAAGTGATCTCGACCAAAATGCCGTCCAGCAGTTCCAATCCGGCGAAGTCGTTTTCTTTCTGAAAACTTCTGGTCGCCAATGTCAAATCCCCTCTAAATTCCAAATAGGAAGCAGCGATTTCTCAATTGGTTTGACCTATCTCAAAGCCCATTCATAAAAATCGAATTGAGTAGACCTAGTCTTGAATTTCTGAGAAACCACTGAACGAGATGGTTTAGTTGAGGTAGTATGCGAATCATTCTTCTCGTGTTAGCGCTGTTGCTCCAGGGCGCATGCGCTATTAAGAGCTACAGCCCGTCATTGCTGGCTAATACCCAATCTGTTCTGGTACATGAAAGGCTCGGGACGTTGTCCTTTACCTACCTTACGAACGAAAGAGACGGATGGAAGTCACTGCCACAGAAATCTGAGACTGTTCGCAAGATTTTGGAACAGCACTCTGGATACTCGTCTATCATCGCGTTATCTGAGCCTCCAACCAAAGGGCCACACGTCAATGTCACCCTAAGACACGGTCCGCCGCCATCGACATGGGTATATATGACCGTTAACACATTCCATCTTATCCCAGGCTATTTCAATGGGATCATGTATGACGTACAGTTCGATGTCTTCGCTGATAATCTGCTCACGCACACATACCGCCATGAAATTAAAGTCCGGGCCATTGGATGGATTGGCTTGCTGCCATTTGTATGGATCAATCTGTTTACTACACACTTCATTGAAGCTTTCGAGGCAACTGTCTATCAGTTTGTGACAGAGGCCATATCGGATGGCGTTCTGTAGGAAAATCAGTCGTTTTCTGACCCAACATACCCTCGCTTTAACCTTCTTAATAGCGTAGTTTTTTAATACACAATAGCGGGGCGATTGCCCTTGACGATCAACAGCAGCCGTTTGAATTGTAACGGCTTGTCTGGGTCACGCGTATAGTGGGTGGGATCTTCTGAAACTTCGACCTCGCTGAGCGGGATCGACAGTTTCTGTCGAAGGCGGGAGACGTTGGTTTCCAATTCCAGATCAACGAGTCGCTCGTTGCAGCCGGTCACGACTGTGTTGATATCGCGTTGGTCGTCAAACTGTACGGTAATCCGTTCTTCGAGGTTGATCCAGGGCGTGATGAGGCAACTGTAAGGGGTTCGATACCTGTGTCTTTGCCTCTCTGTGGAGTTCTTCTTGATTAACTCTGGAACCCCCGTAGATTTCTCAACCCTCCCACGCCAAGACCGACCAACGCAATGAGTCCAGCACCAAAGAGAAGCACTGCCGGGGGCAACGGCACGGCTGTAAGACTCGTGATCGATCCAACAGACGCGAGGGGAGCACCGTGAGCACCCTCGAAAAAGAGCCGCCATCTTGCCTCACTTAGCCTACCGAAACTTGGTGGATCCTCGAGAGTTGTGTTATCAAACAGGTCTCCCCCCTGACGGTCAAGATGAAGCGCAAAATATGATGGCAACGTGTCATCCAGGTCGGGACCGGTCGCTGCAGACACCAACGTCCAACGATCGCCACTGAGCCCCCCTCCCAGATCAATGTTCCGAGAAATTTTCACACCATTGATACCTGGAGTGAAGACCGAAGTGTATCCCCCGATCGTCAGACGGAAGTCCGTCACGACGCCATTATGTACGCCACCGCTCCCGCCCGTTGCCTTGTCAAATTGAAATGAGCCGGAAACTGTGAGCGGGTCGAGATCGTCGGTTATGCCAGTGAACGAATAGGTCACGAGAGCTGCGTGCGCCGGCGTGACAGGAACCGACAGAGCACACACTACAGCGGCCGACAGCGTGAATCCTCTCCTCAGCCATCGCGTCATCATCGACATAACGCCGCTCCTTGCTTGCAAGTGGTACATTAGCAACACGTTTGAACGAAGCACTGACCAGCAAATCCCGGACCATACTCATAATTCTATGTTCCTGAAAACTAAGACGACGACGGCGGCTCATGGCTCCAACGATGTCTATATTCGTGCAACGGCGTTCAAATATGCATAGTCTGTTAGCCGAATGGAAAAAACTTCTCGATGCTCAGCATCGTAGGAAATAACTCCCATACCAAACAGTGGTTCTAGTAGTCTGGACAATGAGCTGAAATTGCGCGGTTCTCTCAGTACACAATGGGCGGGCGTTTGCCGTTGACGATCAACAGCAGCCGTTTAAATTGTAACGGCTTGTCGGGATCGCGCGTATAGTGGGTGGGATCTTCTGAAACTTCGACCTCGCTGAGCGGGATCGACAGTTTCTGCCGGATATGGGGGATGTTGGTTTCCAATTCCAGATCAACGAGTCGCTCGCTGCAGCCGGTCACGATCGTGTTGATATCGCGTTGGTCGTCAAACTGTACGGTAATCCGTTCTTCGGGGTTGATCCAGGGTGTGATGAGGGAGACCTTTTCTGCACGACTCATCGCGGAGGAATTATCCATGATTTTCATCATACTACCGTTCCCTCCAGCGAGGTCACTAGGGTATCCTCGTAGTTATTCAGGCGAGATACCCAATCCTCCCATCAATGGCATCAGGCTTTCTTCTCCCGGTCCCTTCCCCTGTCTCGAGGCATCACTGATCTCCTCAAGGAGCTGAGCGGCCTCGGGGTTCAGTTGTTTCAACTTTTCTCCAAGTTGTCCAGACGTCAAGCCTTGTTGAATCTCGGCATTCGAGATTGTTCCATCTTTGAGGCCTTGTTGGAGGAGCTGCGCTAAGGATCGCACTTTTGCCAGGACGTCGGGCGGCATGCCGTTCAGGATACTCACTGCGTCCTGTTGGCTACTTCCATGCTGAGCATGGACCGGAATAGCCCACGAAAGCAAAAACCCGCAGAGAACGATCATCAGTTTTCCAGTCAAGCCCATCGTAACCTCCTCTCTCTATTGGCATCATGAGTCGAGTCTCCGATCAGCGCGATCCCTGCAGGATACCTGCCAGTTTCTCGCAGAAAGGAACATAATGTCATAGAGAGAAAAAAGAAGATCAAGTGTGCTCAAGCATTAACCGATACAGTTCCATACCCATTTGAGAAAACGAAGGATTTTTAGAGCGACCTGTCCGAGAGCCGGTATGGTTTATCTTCATGAAATCGAGAGTGGAGGAAAGCGCTGATGCTTGAAGGGTGGGAATCTCCTGACGTGACGGTCTATTTAA
>JAHBWU010000063.1 GCA_019636835.1 Nitrospira sp. | reverse complement strand
ACTCGGCCGCGAGCGGATCGAAGTGCTCTCCGCCGGTCTCACGGAGGGCGTTCAAGGATTTCCACCGCTCCCGAACGCGGCGGAAGAGATGGAGGCGATCGGCGGGCTCTACAAGACACATCGTCTCTTGAACGAGGAGTTCCGTGTGCCTCAACTGGAACGAGAGATGAAGGAGAACCCGTTTACTATCGTGCACATTGCATCCCATGGGAAGTTCGAGCGCGACGCAAAGAAGAGCTTCTTGCTGACGTTCGACGAAAAACTCACGATGGACCGATTGAGCCAGGTCGTAGGCTTTTTCAGGTTCCGAGACCAACCGCTTGAACTGTTGAGTCTCAGCGCCTGCCAAACTGCTGCCGGGGACGACCGCGCGGCGCTCGGCTTGGCAGGCATTGCGATCAAAGCCGGAGCCCGAAGCGCACTCGCCACGCTCTGGTTCGTGAGCGACGAGGCTTCGTCGGCGTTGGTCGTCGAGTTTTATCGACAATTGAAGGACCCAGCCCTGTCAAAGGCACAGGCCCTTCGCCAGGCACAGCTGAAGTTGATGGGAAATCCCGATTTCCAGCATCCGATCTATTGGTCACCCTTTCTTCTGCTGAACAACTGGCTCTAACAGGATGTTGAAAAAGTCCGGCCGATCATTTTCGTTGGATTCTAGATCATGCGCAACGCCTCATCGCGAGGGTCCTGAAATAGTTTTTCAACAGCCTGCTGAATACGATAGAGTACGAGTCGCCTTTTTACGCTTGCGATGAACAGGCTTGCCGGAATCGTACTCGTATATCCTCTCCCATGCAAAGCATCCTGAAGACCGCTTATGCACCGTTAGCTATAGGGCTTGTGACCGGCTTGGTGTGTGGCCTGGTCATCCTCGGGGTGCGCAGCACCGGCCTGCTTCAACAACTGGAGCTCAATATCTATGATTGGCTGCTCCGCTCACAACCGGCGGCGACCGTCGGCGATTCACGCATTACGTACATCACGATCTCCGAGGAGGACATCCGCCGACAGGGACGGTGGCCGATCACAGATGAGACCCTTGCGCGCGCGCTTCGCCTACTCCTCGACTACCAGCCACGGGCAATCGGAGTGGACCTGTATCGCGACATCGAAGTTCCACCGGGGCATCGGGAACTGACCGCGCTGCTCCCCGAACATTCCCAGATCGTCATGATTTCGCAGCTGGGCGGTGATGCGGGTGCCCGTGTCCCTCCTCCACCGGTGCTGCAAGGCACTCCCCAAGTAGGATTCAACGATATCCTCGTCGATCCTGACGGGCTCATACGCCGGGCACTGCTCTTTCAAGATGACGGCGATGAGGTCGCCTACGCCTTTGCCCTCAGACTCGCCATGCTCTATCTGGCCGGGGACGGGGTTGTCCCGGAACAAGACCCGGCGGTGCCGGAATGGATTCGCTTGGGGCGAACAACACTGCGGCCATTCGAAGGCTCGGATGGGGGCTATGTGAATGCAGACGACGCCGGCTACCAGATCCTATTGGACTTCCGCGCGGCAGGCCAGGCGCTCGATACCTTTTCGCTGACCGACCTTCTTGTCGGACGGGTTGAAGGTCGTTCTCTCAAAGACCGCATTGTCCTGATCGGCGTGACGGCTGAAAGCGTGCCTGATGTGTTCCACATCCCGGTACGCTACGGAGTACAGGCCAGTGACCAATTCCCTGGTGTCTTCATGCAAGGCATCATCACTGAACAGCTGCTCGCGGCCGCGATTGACGGCCGCAACCCCGTCCATGTGATGAGCGAAACTGAAGAGATCGCCTGGACCTTGATGTGGGGGATGCTCGCAGGGGCATGCGGAGGCCTGGCACGCTCCATCTGGCGCTTTTCTCTGATCGCTCTTGGGGGGCTGTTGGTGATGACCCTATCGGTTATTACGCTATTCTCCGTCGGGTGGTGGGTGCCGGAGATTCCGTCCGCCTTCACCTGGGTTCTGACGATCGTGATGGTCGTAGCTTCGACTCTGGCTCGAGAGCGGAAAGACCGGACCATATTGATGCAACTCTTTTCACGGCACGTTTCGCGCGAAGTCGCCGATAAGATATGGCAGGAACGAGACCAACTGTTCGAGGGTGGCCGTCCGCGGCCGCAGGATCTCATCGGCACCGTATTATTTTCAGATTTCAAAGGGTACACGGCCACTTCGGAAAAGATGTCCCCACAAGCCCTGATGGACTGGCTCAATTCATACTTGGATGCCATGACAACGATCATCATGGACCATGGAGGCGTCATCGACGACTATGCGGGTGATGCCATCAAGGCAGACTTCGGCGTCCCGCTCAGACGCGAAACCAAGGAAGAAGTGGCTAGAGATGCGGTCAACGCGGTGACCTGTGCGTTAGCGATGGAACAGGCAATGCTCAGACTGAACGATGAACATGCTCGGACGGGCCTTCCAACGGTGGGCATGCGGATCGGCATCCATACAGGACCGCTGGTCGCCGGATGCTTAGGGAGCGCTCAACGCATGAAATACACCACCATCGGTGACACGGTCAATACTGCAGCGCATTTAGAGAATGTCGGCAGGGAGGCGATCGCGGAGCCACAAAACCGTCGCCCGTGCCGGATCCTCATCAGCGAGAGCACGGCGCGGCTGCTCGACAACCGCTTTCAGGTAGAAAGTATAGGGGAAGTGTCTTTGAAAGGGAAATCTCAGCCGTTGTCGGCATTCCGTGTTGTCCCAACAGTGTCTACGGAGAAGCCGAGAGAATAACGCAAACCCCTTAACCAGGACCGTACGCAGATCTCCTGACACACATCCCGATCAGAAACAGCAACGTCTTGCTCCAGGCCTCGTGGCTGGATCACGAGCACCGCAATTCTCAGGGTGTGCGCATGCTCTGTAGGCTTGCGGCCACCTCTCCAAGTCCACCTTGCTCAAGCAACGACGCACGCTGCTGACGCAGTTCGACGTCAGCCGGGTTGGTTTGCATAAGATCGGAAATGGCCATCAACGCGTCGTACCACACTCCTGCTTCCGCGTAGCGCCTTGGCGCATCCGCCTTACCCATATTACTCGGCAGCGGTTGTTCCAGTTTGCTGCGATCCACCCGTTCAATGGCACCCTTTGCCACGACATTGGCGGAAGGTTCATCGGGGTCCATCACCAACGCCACCGACCATTGATAGCGCTCTCCAGGCAATAGTTTCACATTGTAGTCTGCAAGCCTGATCTGCTGAATGCCGCCTCTGGATGGACTTTGGAGTTTCGTTTCTATAATAGGGGTCTCGGCGTTGTCGGCGATGAGAGTGAATTCATAGATCAGGTTGTGGTTCGTCGGAGTGAACCAAAACAGCACCGGCTGTTCATGAAGCGTGAACCCCACATGATCGGGAACCAGAAGGCTTATCATAGGGACACTTTTATTCATGCCGCGCGTCCCGCCTCCCCGTCTGAGTCCCGGCGCTGGAGCTCCCTTTCTGGGGGGAACATACAGCACCGGCTTACTGCTCGACTCTGGCTTAGGTTGAGATACGGCAGTTTGGGTTGCTTTTTCTTTCCCCTCTTCTGCCAAGGAAAACCTGGGTAGCGGCAATGCGAGGCAGGCAGCGATGCTTACAATAATGAAGAGTCTCATGATGATCGCTCCTTTGTCTGACTCCTCAAATCCAGGAGGAGATGGTTTGCGCACATCATCCCGACTATCCTCGCAGAAGAAGGCTCCTCTCACGAGTCAACTCTTGTCCTAAGAAAAAACCTAAATATACAACCTCCTCCGAATGAAGCTCTTCCATTCTCGTCTTGTCTAGTCTTGGGAAATGCCACAGATACCCAATAAATTTTGGCAGTTAGTATATACATATATTCCTATGTGAATCCACCTCCCCACTGATAATGAACGGGACGGAATGTGTCCGACTCACTTCCCGATCTGAAAATCTCCCTATCCTATGCGCGCCAAGCAAAGCGCGTACCACTCATGCGACTCGGATGCGCGCGTTCACCAAAATTGACGAAATAGCTTCACTAGCGAGCCGATGCCGCATGTTCTCTCTCGTGGACTTTTCTTTTTATGGATGCAATGAAGTGGAATGATGGAGAATCTAAAAAGATTCAGCTGAATCTAAATCGATTCACCCGCCTACGCAGGAAGTCACGCTTCAGGCGAAATGTCGTCGAAGCTCAACAGGGCGATGAAAAGCCGAACGGCGACTAGTGTCCCCACGCTGATCCGATTCCCTTTTCTCATCATTAGCGCTATCATACGCGCCGCCAATCCGGTCATGCTCGTTCAATCACTTCATCCTTATTCATTTTCAGGCAACCCCGCTTCCAATGATCTGGGGGCACATTCTTAGGTACGTTTTAAAACACACAATGCTTATCGGCAACCAGGCTTTACATCATTTTTCTCCGAGCACACCGAAGCAGGTCTCTGTCGGCACCGGATGCCTGACAGGTGCCGGCAACATAAGGCGAATCACTCACATCACTCGCATTGACCATTACTAGAGAGAATCCAAATCCGTGCACGTCGACATCGTTACCATCATCGGCCTATTGGGATGCGTGTTCTATCTTGCCAGTCATTCCCAGAAAAACATGGTGTCGTTGCGCGTGCTTGCCCTGGCCAGCAACGTTTTCTTTCTCATCTTCAGTGTGCTGCACACACATTTCGAAATCACTCGGCTGATTGTGACGCCGGAATTCATTTTGAACGCGATTCTGTTACCGATAAATACCAAACGGTTGATGGAAATAATTCGACTGACGAAGCAAATTCAGCAGGCCACCGTCGAATCGCCCATATCGGAATGGCTTCTCCCGCACATGCACTTAAGCAAGCACAAGGCCGGCGAAGTGCTGTTCCGAAAGGGTGACATAGCCCACGAAATTATCTACGTGGCCGAGGGACGCCTCACGCTTCAGGAAATCGACCACTCCATCGGCCCCGGCGAGTTGATCGGGGAGATAGGGCTCTTTTCAGCTGAGAAAGCACGCACAATGACCGTGGTGTGTGATACCGATTGCGAATTATACAAGATGACCGACGAGATGATGTACCGCCTGTATTACCAGAATCCGAAGCTGGGCTTCTTCTTCATGCGGCTGATCGTCAACCGACTGCTGGCCGACGTGCGGCGCGGCGCCATTGAGCCAGGAACCGTATAGTTGAACGGTCCTCGTGAAACGGTCGATGCAACGACCCTGGCCCTATGAAAACCATGGACGATTGCCGACTGGTTGACACAGCACCTATCGACCACTCAGTCATAATCAGCCGGTCGAAAGCGATTGATCCTTCGTCGCAACATTGCCACCACCGTACTTTTAGCCTGCCGTCAGCTCCCGATATGGCAGATTCCCGTACCGATTGGTTCACTCCCTGAATGACTTTACCTACAGGCCGGCTGGTTCATCCTTTCCTACGACGCTCACTATCCGGCAGAAACATTCCTCAACGTACCTTAATGAACACCTGCCTTGAACCCAACCGCAGAGCATTCCTGGCACATCGGTTGCGTAGTTGCGTGGCTTCATTTTTCACGAAATAGAGCTCGTTCGTAGCATCCTTATGACTTGTCCTGGTCGTCGAAGACATATTGCCCCTAGGCTATGGGTCACACTTGTTCTTGTGCCATTATCGAGCGTCGCATGGGCAGAAGGGACAGATGGTACCCCTCACAGCTTGATCCAGCGTCCATCAGTAGCCTCGCCGACGCCAAAACTCGATCTCACCACGAGCCAGGCCCCATCGAGTCTACAACCGATCGTTCCTCATACGTTACTCAAGAAGCCGACGCCGCCTTCGCCGCCCCTTGCGCCAGGCAGTGCGGTTCCCCCATTCAGTTCTCCACAATTAGGCGCCTCTGCTTCTTCGATGAGCCGACCTGTTCCCACCGGAATTGCGCCGCCATCAGACGCTCGACCATCGCCTGCTATCTCAATGGGACGATCAGCCGCGCCACTGGCCTCTGCAACGGTCAGCCCCAGAACGGAATCTTCCCGCCTCCCCAGCGCACTGCAACGTCTGTTTCGGGACAACCCCGCCTTCATCAAGCTTCTGCAAGTTCAGACCCCTGCCGAATCCACACCACCTCCGTCGCAATCCCCACCATCGACGACTCCGCCACCGGTTTCATCAATCAATAAAGTGATACTCACGTGGACCCCAAACAAGGAGTCGGATCTGGCTGGGTACAAGGTCTATGTAGGAACATCCTCAGGCACCTATGACTTCCCCGGCTCGCCTTTTGTAATCGGCAAGATCGCGACCTATATCGTGACAAATCTTCAACAGAAAACGACCTACTTCTTCGCAGTTTCTGCCTTTGACCTAGCCGGAAACGAAAGTCCCCTTTCGGCAGAGGTCAGCAAGAGCATCTTCTGACGGTTGCTGAACCGTCCTACCCTCTCACCACCGACGACACCTTTGCCATGAGATCAGACCAAAGAAGTGATGATGCCGTCTCATCCTTGACAGTAATATACTGAAACTCGCATATTATGCACGTGAACCAAAAGCCGATAGTGTGGCTGGGATCATCGCGCCGTGACCTTCAAACGTTCCCTCAAGATGCGAGACGGTCGGCCGGTTTTCAACTCCGGCAGGTTCAACAAGGTCTGAACCCGGCTGATTTCAAGTCCATGCCTTCGATCGGTTCAGGTGTCTATGAGATCAGATTGCATACCGCAGTGGAACACCGTGTCTGTTACGTAGCAAAGTTTGCAGAAGCCGTCTATGTACTCCACGCGTTTTCAAAACGGACCAGAAAAACATCGCGTCACGATATCCTTGTCTCAAGAGAACGGTATCAAGCCCTCCTCGCCCAACGTTGCGCGCTGAGGAACACAGGGAGAGAATAGCCATGAAACTCAAGATGACAAAATCCAGCGGCAATGTCTTCCGCGATATCGGCTTTCCGCGAGAGGAAGCTGAGCACCTGCTGGTCCGTGCGGACCTCATGATCCAGGTGCAGAAGCTCATCACATCCCGGCGCCTCAAGCAGAAGGCTGCGGCCAAGATCCTCGGGGTGACGCAGCCCCGCGTGAGCGATCTCCTGCGGGGACGGATCGACCTGTTCAGTACGGACGCGCTGATTGATCTCTTAGCCCGCCTGGGGGCTGAGGTGCGACTCAAGGTAAGAATCCGGGTTGCAGCTTGAGCCGCGTCATCCACTCCGCAGCGAATTGTTCACCAGTGGCCTCAGGGTGTACTACTCATAGACCAAAGACAAGACGAACCGATTTATTCTGATACGCCCTATTGCAATCTCTGATCGCTGTCACGTCTCCGGAATATCTCCAGAGTATCCGTGCCAAACAGAATTAAGGAGTCAGATCCCGTTTCTTCCGTTTGAATGAACGGTTCCCTGGATTCCGCTTACGACTCTTCCAGTTGAATCGTCTCCACACGGACCCGGACGACTCCTTTGTCGACAAACCCAAGCTGTTCGGCGGCTCCTTCGCTCAAGTCGATGATCCTCTTTCCGGAATCAGGATTGTGCCGACTGGGGAAGGGACCGCGGTCATTCACTCTCACAATGATCGATCTCCCATTTTCAAGGTTCGTCACCTGCACATGGATCGGAAGCGGCAGATATTTATGGGCTGCCGTCAAGGCTCGTGGGTTGAACAGTTCGCCGTTGGCCGTCATGGATCCACTGTTCTGACGCAGTGTTTCTTCCCCATACCAAGATGCCATGCCTGTCTCTTCATAGGTCTGTGCACTGGAGACACTCATCGGCACATAATACCGGCCCTTGACGGTATAGGGAGCATTTTTCACGCGCCCTAGGCGAATCGCCTCCTTGACCGGGAGTCCATCGATGGTCTGGATGTCGTCCCTCACCAAGGGATACTCCAACGGAGCACGGACGACTTCAAAGGTAAACTTGCCGATGTGGTAAACGAGTTTGGTCGTCTCTTTTGTAAATTGATAGGTGCCTCGCACGACCCATACGGTCCCTTTAACGGTTCCCTTAATGACACGATAACCCGTCTTGATCGTTGAGAAGGTCGCGTCGATCACCGAACAGGAGGCAAGATTTAGGGTGGCGAGAAGGAGAAGCAGTGGAAGAAAAGTACCCGTCCGAAGGTCTTCACCAACACGCCGTACGGGTAGAAGATGAGACTTCACACCACTACAGTTTCTGCCCCTGCCAGCGAACACTCGAAGACATCCTTACCTATCACCCAATGAGGAAAATGAAAAAGGGTCAAAATGAACTTGACCGCAGAAAAGGTGTCGGGAGTCTTTTCGTTTCACTTGTCTCACCTGGACATGACTTTGAAGGTATCGCCAGCGATGATGAGCCCCTCCGTGCCATCGGCAAGCTTCACTTTGAAGCCGTCAGAATCCTGACCGTGATAGACACCGGTGGCTTTTGCCGTCTCACCGGCCTTTAGCGTCGCAATGATGTTCCCTGGCTGAACATTCGTGCTCGGGTCTTGAGAAGAAGATGCGTGATTGATGCCGTGCACCTCCGTTGGCTTTTCAATCACGAGGATTGTCTCGCGATTGTCGCATCCAATGGAGAATACGGCACTCAGGATCAGGAAAGCAGGTACAGCGAAGCCCTCCCAGAATCTTCTTGCCATAACGTTCCTCCCCATACCTTCTCTCACAGGCTCCTTAATAAATGATCTCGCGGACGACCCAGTGCCGATCATCCGGGATATCGATCAATAGTCTGGTCAGATTCATGCGGGCCGGCTGCGAGCCGATTTCATCTTTTGTGAAGACGGCTTGCCCAAAGGCATGACCCCGACACGTTGATGTCGACTTCTCAAGAAGATCGTCTAAGAAAAGTGGGGCGATTATAGAGCTATGCAGCCGATCGCTTACGATTGGTCGAGCCTTTGATTGAACGTCGGGATGGCTGAGTTGACTTGCCGGCTGCGTCACACAGGACCCGCAAGGCTCGGTTTACGGAAGCCGAATCCGGAAATACTTTTGCCAAGTCTGGATCGACAAGCACAAGATTTGTTCCCGCCATTGCTTGTTTATAATATTTCCCCCGCGCTGCATTTTTCAGCTTCGTCAAATCGTACTCCGGTCGGAGATCGTCCTTCATCACTTTAGAAGAAGCCTTCCGCATACTGTTTCCTTTCTCTTGGAGTTGCCTTCCTCGCACTTATGATTCGAATCCGCTCTCCACGATCACAATGCGAGAGGAACAACATACGGCCCTGTTTCGATAGACCAATAGTAATTTCTCGTGGCTCTTCGTCTGGATGGTCTGGATCCATAAAGGTCAGTGCACCTGCATCCTGAAATACCGAAGCCGCCTCCTCGAATGACACGCCGTGCTTCTGCCGATTTGCTTCAGCCTTCCTCGGATTCCACTCATACGTCACACACCAGGATAGCATGTCCCAACATCCTGATGCGAATAAGTAACGAAGAAACCCGGAGGCAGCCTGGTCTGTGTGTTCCCGCCATCCTCATGCTTCACGAAGCTGTTGTTCGCCTACCACGAACGGCCACCTCAACGTGACCCTAATTCTTTTACCTGAGCAGTTCCAGGGGCTGTAGGAAGCATCGAATTTCCAGCACGGCGTGGTCTAGTTTTTAGGGAAGGGTCAGAAGGGTCAAAAGAAGTCGTCTGCTCCGGTTAAGAGTTGTCTCGAAACGGGGGCAACCTCAGAAGCCAGAAGATTCTCCTTGTGAGCTGTCTCCTTGACGAGGGAGCTTACATACCGACATCTCGTCGCTACTATCAGGAAGATAGTTTCAATCCCTTGCCTCATCCCGATGCCTCACAGATAATGATGACATAAACGATTATCCAAGCCGTGAGAACATGAAAACTACCGCGCGTCGAGTCTTCCTTGAGGATTTGATCGCCGCCACGTCACCAGAATATCTTAAGAGTATCCGTGAGGCTCGCCGGGACTATAGAGCAGGCCTTGTGAAGTCTCACACCCAAGTGTTCGGGCGGTGACGTACCGGCTGGTCTATACTCACCGTGCTATCAAGGATATCGATCCGCTTGATGCAGCTGTAACGCACCGCATCAGAAAAACTCTTCAACGGTTCGAACAGATCCTCGCACTCACGCGAACCGCTCAAACAATCGGAAATGGGTTCCTATCGGTCTCGGATCCGAGACTATCGTGTCGTCTTCGGTCCTAATGACGGCGAAGAACTTCAAGGATACAGACCAACCGCGCGTTGGATGCGCCGGACACGGATACTCTTTGCTCGTTTACGGGTCTCGGCAATGTCATAGGCAGATTGCATCCGCATGAGCGTGTCCATCCTTACGCCGAAGGCTTTCTCGATGCGGATCGCCATGTCGCCGGACAAGTCGGCTTTGCCGTTGAGCAGACTGGACAGGGCTGGACGGGATACCTGAAGCGCTGCCGCAGCCGCCGTGACGGACAGTCCTATGGGGTCAATGATCTCCGTCCGAATAAATTCTCCAGGATGGGGTGGGTTCTTCATGGGCATAGCCGGTACTCCTCCTTCTAGTGATAGTCCTCTAAATTCACGTCGCAAAGTTCGCATTCGGCGGTGTCAATACGGAACGTCAAATGCCGGTTGCGGGTAACACTGAGACTCCATGTGCCTTTGCGATTACCGGTTAACGTATGTGCTTTCCAGGCCGTCAATGCCCACAATTCTTCAGGGTCCTCGATGGTGTCAAGATATGCGAGCATCTTTCGCAGTTTGTCCACCATATCAGGCGATACACCCTTCATACTGCCGTCTTCATAGAGCCGCTTAAGTCCCTTATGAGTGAAGTTTCGTATGTTCACAATGAGACTGTAATTCGTAACGTAACGCTTGTCAACGCGGCACACCCTTACCGCCTGGCCTGATCATTCTAAGCAATCCGTGAGGTTGTTCCGAGTTTACCGACACCCACGCGCGAACGAGCAACTCAAATGGGGTCAGATTGAGGTGTACCAGCTTGATAGGCCTCTTAGAGTAGGACCGGCATGACCGGCGGAGTTTGAACAACAAAAGAGTGGTGCCAAATTCATATGTTTACCAGCGTCATGGCGGGCTTCGGTTCCATGTATTGGGCCTGTCTCTATCAATAAATAATCCCACCGACTACCCAGTGCCGGTCATCTGGAATGTCGATCAACAACCTGGTGAGATTCATGCGCGCCAGCTGTGAACCGATTTCATCTTCGGTGAAGGCAGCCAGCAGAGAATTGTAGAAATCACGGCGAAGAATGTCCGGTTCATCGGCGGCATATTGATCAACGATAGCCTGTGCCGCTTCCGGCGATTCTGGACGCAGCAAATCCATCACCAGCACCGGCGCCCCCGGCTTCACCAGTTGACGAAGCTTCTGCCAGAACTGCAATGGATTCGGCAGATGATGAAGGAGGCTGTTGGAAATCACGGCATCGACAATCCTTGCACCTGCCACCTCTTCAAACCGTTCGCATCGCAACGTAATGCGGTCGGCCAATCCGGCTTGCTTCACCGCTTGTTCACCTAACTGGATCATCGGGGCTGAGGCATCGATGCCGATGACCTGGCAGGTCGGATAGAGTGTGGCGAATCGAATCGGAATGTCGGCCGGTCCACAACCAAGATCCAATGCCTTCCCCTGCACAAACTCCGGAAAATATTCCTTGAACCGATCAACGAATCCTTGATTCTCTTCGGCAAAATCAGCACGAGCGTAGGCCTCGGCCTGCGCGGGATCGTCCATAAGTTCCGGCTCGAGTATTCGATCCATTATTTCTCCGTTAATCGTTAACCGCGTTTAACGTCCCTACACCTTAACGTGCACTGCATCTCCAGGCCGCACAACTCCGCCACACAGCACTTTCGCATAGACACGACTCCAGCCTGGGTTTAACTTCTGCGAAATGCGCGAGAAGTCCTCATCCCGAAACCAGCGCCCATTGTGGTTGCAGGGCGTTGTATAGCTCGTGACTTCGAGTCGAATCTCTGGTCCGATCGTCAATCGCGCACCGGGCCGCACCAGCTCCCACTCCAAGCCGGACAGGGTCAGGTTTTCGCCGGACGATCCAGGATCGATCGGATGACCTTCGTCTTGAAGTTGTTCGATGAGTTCAAGTGAATACAGACAGACGGCACGATCCGGCCCACCATGGAACTTCAGATTGCGCTGACGATCGCCATCCAAACCCCGTTCACTCACCATGGCCTCCCAAACCGGCAGTTTTGGAACACCTCCGTCGGACACATTGATCTGATGCACATGCGGATAGGGCGGCCTGGTGGTCATCGTCACACCTCTCCGTCGCAGGATTCCGGCCTGAGCAATTTCATCGCCACCCAACCTTCATCTTCGCGGCGTTCGGAGCAGACCAATCCAAGACCGGAAAACCGCTCGACGATCTCGGGTTCCTGCTCGACCAGAATACCTGAGACCACGATTCTCGCCCCTTCCGAAGCTGAGCCTACCAAATCGCCGGCGAGGTCCAAGATCGTCTTCCGATCGAGATTGGCCAACACAAGATCGGCAGCCCTTCGTCTTTCTTGCGGCAAATCAGCCAATGTGCCGCAGAAGATCTCAATCCGATCCTTCAACCCATTTTGCACGACAGACTCTCTCGCACAATCGACCGCAACAGAATCAATCTCGACTCCAACGGCGGATGCGGCGCCCAGCTTTACGGCTGCCATGGCCAGAATCGCGCTGCCCGTCCCCACATCCAGGACCACTTCTCCACCGTGGATATCCGCCTGCAGCCATTCCAACATCATGCGAGTGGTCGCATGGTGGCCGGTGCCGAACGCTTGCTTGGGATCCACTATGATTTCAATCTCACCGGCGTCGAGCGTAACCGGTTCCCAACTGGGGCGAATAACCAAGCGACTGATGTGAAGCGGTCTCACGGAGCGAGCCCATGCCTCGTTCCAATCCTGAGCCGGCACCTGTCGTACTAAGAGTGGAATGTCCTTGATCGACAGGGCGAGGTCTGCAAGGACCAGGCGGACCGAAGCGAGCCGATCTTCGTTCCATTGGTCCTCCGACCAATAGAGGCGGACCGCACCGTCATCCTCCCAGGCCCCTTGCACGGCAGAATCGTCGAGCCTGCTCAGCAATTCCCCTGCATCGAGATGTTCTTGGATACAGACTTCAACCCAGTCATTTGACATCGTGATCCGTCATCCGCAACTCGTGAAATGTCACATCCATTGCTCATGCCCTGGTACGAAAACCTTGCCGACCGCTTCACGATTGACGTTCCCGTCCGTTCCCAGTAAGGTCGCCTGTTATGGCAATCTCACGCGTCGCCCAGATCGAGACGATGATCCGGCGCGCCGACCGCCTCATTGCTCAAGGAACCAGGACCAGCGCAAGGTTCACACAGTGGCGGCTGGCTATTTTCCTCATCGGCCTCGTCGGAACTGTGACCCTCTACAAGCTCGATTGGTACCACAGCGGCAATCTGGCCCTCGGAGTATTCCTGGCCGTCTTCGTCACCGTGGCCGCGTATCATAACAGGGTAGAAACTCGGATTCACCGGCTTCGGCAATGGAAGCAGATCAAGCTGGCTCATCTGGCTCGAATGGCGCTGGATTGGGCCGCGATTGCTCCCAGACCCGGTGACGTTCCGAAGTCTCATCCATACGCCGCCGACCTGGATCTGTTCGGAACGCATTCGCTGACACATCTCCTCGACACCACCGTATCCGATCACGGCAGAAACCGTTTGCATAGCTGGCTGCTGGACCAACCTCCTACCCCGTCACATTGGCACACACGACAGTCTTTGGTGAAAGAACTGGCATCTCGCTCCTTGTTCCGTGACCGACTCGCGCTTGAGGGCGAACTGACGGGAGACCAAGAAATCAACGGCAGGCGGTTGGCTGCTGTGCTTGAACATCCGATCGGCTTGCCTCACATCGACACCATCCTTGTTGTCCAAAGTCTCCTGGCTCTTGCAACGATAAGTCTTGCCTTAGCCACGATGTTCGGCTTGCTCCCCGGCTATTGGATGTTTTCGTTCGCGGCCTATGTGCTGATCTACTTCATGACTGATCAAGGGGAAGAGTTGTTGGAGCATGCCGTCGGGCTGCACCATGAAACTGAACGGCTCGCCACAGTCCTCGGTTACATCGAGCGGCATACAAGACGACGAGACACGGCGCTCGCTTCCGCCTGGACAAACCTGATCGGTGAAGCCGGCCCCATGCTGCACCTCCAACAAGCCGCACGGACGCTTCATGCGATCAGCATCAAGGCCCATCCCCTCGTCCATTTGGCCGTCAACGCGTTATGCCCATGGGATCTATGGTTCACTCGACGACTGATTCACATCCAGCACAAGATCAAGAATGCCCTCCCTCAGTGGTTGGACTGCCTGGCGGAAGTGGAAGCGGCATCGGCTCTGGCCACCTTTGCCTATCTCCATCCGAATTACACATGGCCCGGTCCCCTTATCGCAGCGGACGAACAGAACGGAACACCTCCTGCTTTCCATGCCGACCGACTCGGCCATCCGTTACTGCCGGCGAAGACTCGTGTGACCAACGACGTTCATCTGAAGGGACTCGGCTCGATTCACCTGATTACCGGCTCGAACATGTCCGGCAAGAGTACGTTCCTACGAACGATCGGTGTCAATCTTTGCCTGGCGCAAGCCGGCGCCCCTGTCTGCGCCCATTCATTTGAGTGGACATGGAGCCGACTGGCTTGCTGCATTCGTGTCGATGATTCGCTCGATGCCGGTCTGTCGTTCTTCTATGCCGAGGTCAAACGGCTCAAGACGATCCTTGATGCCACCAAAGAAATACCCGCGCCACCCGTGCTGTTCCTGATCGACGAGATCTTTAAAGGCACCAACAACCGGGAGCGGCTCATCGGCAGCCGTGCCTATATCACCGCCCTATCGCAAGGAAACGGTTTCGGCCTCGTGAGCACCCATGATCTGGAGTTGGCGGATTTGGAATCAGCAATACCGGGTTTGGCCAATGCGCACTTTCAAGAAACCGTCTCGGCCGGCGCCTTGGATTTCGACTATCGGCTCAGACCGGGCCCCTGCCCCACGACGAACGCCCTGAGAATTATGGAGTTGGAAGGCCTGCCTATTTCCCCAGCACCACATATCCGGCAGAATGGCCCTCACGGATGACCACTTCAGCCGGGTCTGAAACTCAACCCCTTGCACATCCCCTTCGGGGTCTTCTGATCGCCCAATTCTGCGGCGCCTTCAACGATAACGCATGGAAACTGATGGTTGCCTTGCTCGCCATTCGGCAAGCGACGGCAGGCCTTGCACCGGGCCCGCAGCTGGAGACCGTCGCCCAAACGCAGACCGCGATGGCATTCGTCATTTTCACCCTGCCGCTCATGCTCCTCTCTCTCGTCGGAGGCACATTGGCCGATCGCGTGAGCAAGCGGACGGTCATCATCTCGATCAAAGTCGTTGAGGTCTTCCTCATGGCAGCCGGCACAGTCGCGCTCCGGCTGAATCCTGCCGGAGGCGTCCTGCCCTTGATCGTTTTATGCGGCATGGGTGTGCACAGCGCCCTGTTCAGTCCTTCGAAATACGGGATCCTTCCCGAATTGATCCCGCATGAGCGGCTCGCGACCGGAAACGGCCTCTTGGAGATGTGGACCTTTGCCGCAATTCTGACGGGAACCGCAGCCGGGGGATTTCTTTTACAAATCGCCGGGGATCAAACCTGGCTGGCCCCGCTGGCATTGACCGGCCTCTCGGTCATCGGCCTCGCGACCGCCTTTAGCATTCCACACGTGTCACCCGCTCGCGCGGCCGGAGGTGTGGGAGTCACCGTCCAAGGCGCATGGGCGGCGATTCAATCCGAACGGATGTTGCGCATGGCCATTCCCATGGAAATCATGTTCTGGACGATTGCAAGCCTGTTCGGACAGAACCTACTCGTCTATGCAAAAGCCGTCTTGCATCTGTCTGATGGGATGTCGGGCCTTCCACTCACCATCCTGTCGGTGGGCATCGGAATCGGGGCAATGCTTGTCGGGCGAATTTCCAGGAACCGGGTCGAGTACGGACTGATTCCATTAGGCGCCATCGGCGTGTTTCTCATCTTACTGTCGCTCGGCATCCTGGCACCCCCGTTGACAGGAACCTTCCTCATGATGGCAGTGCTTGGAATTTCCAGTTCATTCATCTTTGTTCCTTTGAATGCCATCCTCCAATGGAAATCCCCACCCGATCGGCGCGGCGCCGTCATTTCGTTCTCCAACACGTGCGTCTTCACCGGCATCTTGTTGGGATCACTGGCAGGCGGTTCCTTGGCTAACGTCGGCCTCTCGACCACCGGCATTTTCTTGGCCGCTGCCGCAATGACCTTGGGCGGCATAGGATGGGCGCTTTGGTTTTTGCCTGACACGTTTATTCGGCTGATGCTGGTCCTTCTCACCAACACAGTCTATCGGCTTCGCATCGTCGGTCAGTCTCATGTTCCGCAATCCGGTGGAGCGCTCCTCATTCCGAATCATGTCTCCTTTATCGACGGCTTTCTCCTGATCGCCGGCCTGGATCGACCCGTGCGTTTTGTCGTGGATGCGCAATATGCCGAGCAGCCGATCTTCAAGCCTTTCATGAGGGCGCTCGGAGTCATCCCCATTTCCTCTCATGGAGGCTTGCGGGTCATTTTGAAAGCGCTCCGCGATGCCGGTGCGGCCGTCGACAAGGGAGAACTCGTGTGCATCTTCCCTGAAGGCCAGATTACCCGTACCGGGACATTGTTACCGTTCCGGCGGGGTTTCGAACGGGTTGTGAAGGGACGGACAGCCCCCATCATTCCGGTTCATCTCGACCGTGTGTGGGGCAGCATCTTCAGCTTCAATCACGGCCGCTTTCTGTGGAAAGCTCCGGAACAACTTCCGTATCCCGTTACCGTCTCGTTCGGCGCACCGCTGCCGCCGGAGACACCGGCACACGAGCTGCGAGGGAAGATTCGCGAACTCGGCGAAGCAGCCTGGCAGTTCAGGAAACCGAGTCGCCGGCCGCTCCATCGCCAATTTATCCGGTCCATGCGTCGCTATCCTTTCCGCCTGGCCATGGCCGACCAGAATCGGCCCCACGTCTCATCCTTGCAAGCTCTCATCGGATCAATCGTCCTCGCGAGAACGCTTCAACCCTATTGGAAGGGCCAACAACGGGTGGGGGTCTTGTTGCCGCCCACAGTCGCGACAGCCCTGGTGAATGTCGCTGCGCCCCTCTGCGGGAAGACCATCGTGAACTTGAACTACACGGTCGGGAAATCCGGACTGGAAGCCGCCGTAGAACTGGCGGGCCTGAGCACCATCGTGACGAGCCGTGTCTTCGTGGAAAAAGCCAAACTTGAACTGCCGGATGGACCGTCGGTCGTTTGGCTGGAGGACGTGGCCGCGACGATCAGCAAGGGTCAGAAAATGCTGGCTGCCCTTCTGGCCCTCTTCGCTCCCTGCCGCTTCATCGAACGAGCCTGCGGGCAGACAACCCCGCTCACTCCCGACAGCATGGCCACGATCATCTTCAGCAGCGGCAGCACCGGAGAACCCAAAGGCGTCATGCTTTCGCACTTCAACATCGACGCCAACAGTCAGGGCGCGACGCAAGTGCTCCATCTCTATCAAGACGAACGCGTTCTCGGCATTCTGCCGTTCTTCCATTCATTCGGATACATGGTGTTTTGGTTCGTGATGTCCAACAATGCCGCGATCATCTTTCACCCGTCCCCCCTCGACGTGGCGGCGATCGGCGAACTCATTCGACGACATCGGATCACCTTTCTCGTGACCACGCCGACGTTCCTGCAACTCTACTCCCGCCGCTGTACGCCGGAACAGTTCAGTTCGGTGCGGGTGATCCTCACAGGTGCGGAAAAACTTCCGGCACGACTCGCAGAAGCCGTTGAAGACAAGTTTGGGATCGGACCGATCGAAGGCTATGGAGTCACGGAGTGCTCTCCGGTCATTGCCGTCAACTGCCCGGACTTCCGCGCAGCCGGCTACTATCAACCGGCCTCACGCCGAGGCACCGTCGGTCAGCCACTTCCCGGTGTGTCGGTGCAGATTGTCGACCCTGATAGTTACGCACCACTCCCGACCGGCACACCTGGAATGTTGCTCGTGAAGGGACCAAGTCTGATGAATGGTTATCTTGAGCGCGACGATCTGACCGCTCAGGTCATGCGGAACGGCTGGTATATTACCGGGGACGTTGCCTCTCTGGATGAAGACGGATTTTTGACGATTACCGACCGGCTGTCACGTTTCTCAAAAATCGGTGGGGAGATGGTCCCCCACGGAAAAGTCGAAGAAGCCTTGCACCAAGCCGCTGAAGCCGATACGCAAGTCTTTGCCGTGACCGGTCTACCCGACGAGAAAAAGGGAGAGTGTCTCGCCGTCCTCCATACGCTTGAGGAATCCCGCATTCCTCCCATCCTGGAAAAAATCTCGTCGAGCGGCTTGCCCAATTTATTTATCCCGG
Organism: Nitrospira sp.; assembly: GCA_019636835.1. Classification (GTDB taxonomy): domain Bacteria; phylum Nitrospirota; class Nitrospiria; order Nitrospirales; family Nitrospiraceae; genus Nitrospira_D. The sequence continues at coordinate 4,075 of JAHBWU010000063.1, read as the reverse complement.
GGAAGCACCAGTTCGTCAAGGTCGAGACGTTGCCGGTCCTCGGGACCGGCAAGCTCGATCTGCGTGGCGTGAAGCGCATTGCGATGGAACGACTCTCATCACTTGAGACATCGGAAGTGAGGAGTAAGGACATGGACCAGAACGCGATTGACGAATGACGTCCACCAAATCGCTCATCGATTGTCACGTCCATCTTGCGGCCTTGCCCGACGGGGACAATGGTTGCTTTATCTCGCCGAAACTCCTTCGCAGTCCGCTCTTTCGTTTTCTCCTGTGGAAACACGACCTCTCACCGACCCATCCGCGCGAGACCAATCGGAAGTATCTCGAACATCTGCTGACGGAACTGCGCGCCTCGCGGCATGTTTCGAAAGCAGTGCTGCTCGGCATGGATGGATTTTACGACCAGACCGGCCTGCTCAATCGGCAGCACACGGACTTTCTCGTCAGCAACGATTACGTCTTTAAGACCGTCCGAGCTTATCCGGATATGTTTCTTGCCGGCCCGTCGATCAATCCGCAGCGCGAAGATGCCATTGATGAAGTTCACCGCTGCGCCGATGCCGGCGCCGTCTTGATCAAAGTTTTGCCGAACGCACAGCACTTCAACCCTGCTGACGAAAAATACAGACCGTTCTATCGGGCGCTGGCGCAACGGAGATTACCCTTCTTGAGCCATGTCGGCTACGAATTCAGTCTGATCGGCAAGGACCAATCGCTCGGAGATCCCGATCGGCTCCGCTTGGCGCTGGAAGAAGGAGTGACCGTCATCGCCGCCCATGCCTGCAGTTATGGTCTCATGCTGTACGAAAAATTCCTTCCGACTTTGCGGGAATTGTGTATGCGATATCCGTGCTTCTATGCCGACATTTCCGCCCTCACCCAACCCCATCGCTTGAAGATGCTGTTGCATCTCAGGCATTACCCCGAGCTTCAATCCCGCCTCCTGTTTGGAACAGACTATCCATTGTCGGTCTTCCATGTGGCCGCTTGGGGACGCGTAGGCCTTGGCAAGTTGTGGAACATGATTCGCACAAAGAACCGGTTTGATCGGCAAGTTGAGGTCTGTGAAGGACTCCATCTTGGCTTTCGCTCACTCGGAGATCTGCTTTAGACTCAGCGACTCGTCGAGATGACCAGTGAAGGATCGTGGCGGGATGAATACGAGGAATATATGAAAAAAGGGCCGCCCTTTGGAGAAGGACGGCCCTTTAATATCGCAAAAACGTTCAGTTCAGCTATGGACTGACTGAGATCCGATCCTTGATTAGGTCGAAGGTTTCTTTTGGCACAACATTTTTCGCCACCAATTCACCCTTCACGCGATAGGGGCGGTTGTTTACGATGCGATCAGCCTCATCTTGCTTCAATCCGAGGAAGAGGATCATGTCGTTCGCTGAAACCTTATTAATGTTCATCGCCGCCGAAACCGCTGCCGGAGCGGTTCCGGATGGAGCCTGGCTTGGAGTCACGGTCGCTGTTTGAGCCCCGGTATTGGAACGATCCTTGAGCTCCTTCTGGTAACGAGCGACCAGTGATTTCAGCGTGTCGTTATGGCGTTTCACATCCTGATATTCCTGCCGCACGTTCTTATTCTGCGCCGATAACGCTTTGACTTTGTCCTCGAGTTCCTTGGTTCGTCCTTCGACTGTGCCTCGCTCGGCGTCGCGGCCGTGCTCAATGCGCTGGAGTTCATCACGAGCCGCTTGTGCCTCATTACCGAACTTCGCGTTCAGTTCTTTGAGGGTTCGGACCTGTTGCTCCATGGCGCCCTTCTGTTGGCGGGTCTTCTCCAGTTCCATCTTGACGTTGTCTGCCTCGGCCAACGCCTCTTGGTATTTCTTGTTGGATACACAACCCGCGGTCAACACCGCTCCAACCAACACTATCGCCGTCCACTCGCGTCTCATGCGATCCTCCCTCCATCAAATCCTACGGTGTGCCTGTGCATCATGTGAAGCATCACTTCACTCGGCTGCGACCGTGGTTCTTCCGGTTCTTTTCCTTGTGTGTATGCCAACATCCGGACGTTGTCAACATATTTACTTTTGTAGGAATCGGTTCCGTCCTGACGAGACTATCCATGACAAACCATCCTGTGCTTGACGGATCGTCGTCGCTCTGTGATCATCGCTCACATTCTAGCAGAGATGGCCGCGAAGGTTGAAACCTCTCGCTCACTATCCTAAATCCTACATGGTGTATGCATGAATGAATGGGGCCCAACGCTCGCAGTGATACTGGGAATCGTCGAAGGACTCACGGAGTTTCTGCCCGTCTCGTCCACGGGACATCTTATCCTGGTAGGCCATGCCCTCGGCTTCACCGGCGACGTAGCTGCCAATGCGGAAATCTCCATTCAGTTGGGTGCGATTCTTGCCGTCATCGTTTTTGAACGGGAGAAAATCGGGCGGCTTCTATCCGGCGCCTGGCTGGAACAGAAGGCGTTGCGTACAGCCTCGGCAAACGAGTCTCCCGCCGCATGGTCCGATCGCGTCAAGGCTTCCATGCGCAGTCATCCCAACTTATGGTTTTTGCTGGGACTCGGAATCGCCTTTCTGCCGGCGGCCATACTTGGTCTGTTGGCTCATGGGTGGATCAAATCGCATTTGTTCACTCCTCAAACGGTGGCGGCGACATCGATCCTCGGGGGCATCATCATCCTCATCGTTGAAGCTACGAAACGAACCAGCCATGCGACGAGTCTCGATCAGGTGTCGGTAATTCACGCATTCTGGATCGGTCTCGCACAATGCGCCTCCCTGATTCCCGGTATGTCTCGATCCGGCTCCACCATCATCGGAGGCCTGCTCGCCGGACTGGATCGCAAAGTGGCCACGGAATATTCATTTTTTCTCGCCCTTCCGACCATCGTCGCGGCCACGGTCTATGAAACATGGAGGGCACGGGGCACGTTTACCGACCAGGATTTTTTGGCGCTCGGCCTGGGCATGCTCGTTTCATTCCTGGTGGCCTGGGCAGTCATCGCCGCCTTTTTGACCTATGTCCAACGGCACACCTTGCGCGTCTTTGCGTACTATCGTATTATCCTCGGGATTTTGGTCATATTGATCGTCCGCTGAAAGGAGTTGTGCATGTCTTCGGATACGATTCATGTCTACGATACGTGGGTCAACGGCAAGAGCGGTCGCATTCACTTCGATGTGATGACGACGGATGAAGCCACCGCCCTCAAACTCGCAAAAGAATACCTCATCAGCATCGGGGAACCCACTGCGACGGTGACAACGAGAGAATGCCAATTCTGTCATAGCGAACCACTGTTCATGTTCTCGGCGGAGCAACAGAAACAGGCCAAAGAAAACGGCGGATTTATCGTCCGAATGCCGGCCTAGCGCAATATTTCGTGATCGGCAGTTCGTTTTTCGCCGGCAGACGGAACCGTTTCACGAACGACACTTCACGACATACTTGTCACAATTCAAGGCACTGAAGACGACTCGGAAGCCGTAGGGGGTTCCGTTCGTTTTTCGAAGGCAAAGTGAATGATCAGGAAGATCACTCCGACGGTGATCGCAGAATCCGCCACATTGAACGCAGGCCAGTGATAGTTTTCGACATAAACATCCAAAAAGTCGATCACTTCTCCAAAACGAAGCCGATCGATGAGGTTGCCGATTGCGCCGCCGAGAATTCCCGCAACACTGACACGACCCATCCAATCCTCTTCCGGCATCCGCAACAGGATTGTGCCCAGTAGCCCAAGGGCAAAAATCGACGTCAACCCAAAAAAGACCATCCGAAACGCATTGCTGCTCCCGGCCAGCAGACCGAATGCCGCCCCGGGATTTCGGATATACGTCAGACTGAAGAGATTGGGAATGACGGAGATCGATTCATGGAGCCGCATCGTTTGCATGATCTGCTGTTTGGTCAGCTGATCCAGAAAAATGATGCTGCCGGTCACCGACGCGAGTGCCAGATTGCGAAGGCCTGACGCACTCAACGGATCGCCTCCAGACACCGATCACAGAGTGTCGGGTGCGCGGCGTCCTTGCCTACCGCTTCTCGATAGTTCCAGCAACGTTCGCATTTCCCTTCTTGCGATTTCGAC
>JAHBWU010000062.1 GCA_019636835.1 Nitrospira sp. | reverse complement strand
GCGCATTACCGGATGGTGCGCCCATGTCATTGAACAACAGGACCACAACCGGTTGATGAGGCCACGCGCTCTCTACACTGGACCGTCGAGGAGGGAATATGTCCCCCTTGATCGCCGCACCTGACCACATCACACAGGCACGATTGATAAGACCTCGCGCCCTCTACAGGAGGCTATCGAGGAGAGAATAGGTCTCCATTAATTGTGGTACCTGACCACATCACGCAGGCACGGTTGTTGGGATCTCGCGCTTTCTACAGGAGGCTATCGAGGAGAGAATATGTCTCCATTAATTGGCGTGCCTGAGCACATCGCGCAGGTACGGAAAGTCGAAGCGCTCTGCCCTCCACTCCCATGGAGTTCATTCGCGGACTTCTTCAAATCCCGTGTCTATGATCGCGCTCTGGTCAACCTGATATTTTTGATCTATTGCGACGATGATCGGGCCGTTCGCTACACCTACAGTTATGGAGAATTTGGGACCGTCGTCCAATCAGTCGCGACTTTCCTCCATGACCGGGTCGGCTTAAGATCGGGGGACCGTTTGGCGACGATGCTCTTCAATCATGATGTCACGGTGGCGCTGTACTTTGGAGCGTGGATCTTGGGTGTCACGATCGTCCCGATCAACGTCGAAGAATCTGTCGATAAGAAGCGCTACATCCTGGAACATTCCGAGGCGTCCGCCGTTTGTTGCTGGCACACTTCTCTTGATGAAGCGAAAAACCTTCAACGAGAACTTCCGGCCTTACGCCATGTGATTGCGGTGAATGATGAAGGCTTTGTGGAAGGGCCGAAGCATAGGGCGAAAGTCGAGATCGGGACGGTCCTCTCTTCCTTGGCCGCGCCATCTCACACGCCCAGTCTCGACGACGAAGCCCTCATCGTCTATACGTCCGGGACCACCGGCTCGCCCAAAGGAGTGGTCCTCACTGTGGAGAATCTGCTCCTCGATGCCGACGCCATTGCCGACCGGCATCAATTTGGAGCAGATGACCGCCTGATGTGCGTGCTCCCGATTCATCACGTGAATGGGACCGTTGTCACCCTGATTACGCCGTTTTATTGCAAAGGCAGCATCGTCCTGAATCGAAAATTCAAGAGCGTTACGTTCTGGAGAAGAGTGCACGAAGAACGAGTGACTTGCGTGAGCGTCGTACCGACGCTCCTGGAATTTCTCCTTGATGCGAACGAAGATGTAACTGCATACAAGCTGGACAGTTTCGGCGGATTCATTTGTGGTGCGGGTCCCTTGCTGAAAGATGCCGCAACACGGTTCGAAGACCGATTCGGGTTTCCGATTCGCCATGGTTATGGTTTGTCCGAAACGACTTGTTATTCCTGTTTTCTGCCCAATGAACTCTCGCGCGATGAGCATCGCCACTGGATCAGGGATTATGAGTTTCCCTCTATCGGAGTTCCGCTGCGGCATAACGAAATGGCGATTTTGAGCGGGGATGGGCAATTGCTGCCGGAAATGGCGAGGGGAGAAATATGCATCCGCGGCGGGACCGTGTGTGCCGGGTACTTCAAGCGGGACGATGCCAATGAGGCGGCATTTCAATGGGGTTGGTTCCGTTCCGGAGACGAGGGCTTTTACGTTCGGGATAAGCTGGGGCGACCATTCTTCTTCATTTCGGGTCGCCTCAAGGAATTGATTATTCGAGGCGGTGTCAATATTGCTCCACTGGAAATCGACGGAGTGTTGAGGAGCCATCCTCTCATCCGATTCGCGATGGCTGTTCCGTTCGAGCATCGCTACTACGGCGAGGAGATTGCCGCCTACGTGGTGCTGCGAGGCGGAGTCGCTCCTCCCACCGAAGCTGAATTGCTCGCGCACTGCCGTCAACGGCTTCCGTTCTCGAAATGCCCCAAGGTTATCCGGTTTGGAGAGGAAGTACCCTATACCTCAACCGGCAAACCCAAGCGTCTGGAATTGAAAACTCGCCTTGCTTCCGTATTGGCAGCCTACCGCGATCGTCAATTCAGGGAAATGGAGCGGTAAAGAGCGGAGTGGTAGATCATGGAATCAGGTACGAAGTTCCGGGGTGTCATTGCGCCGGTTCAAACTGTGATTGCGCACAACCAGTGAACACGACAAGGAACTGAAGAAACTCATAACACTCCACGAGGACCGCTTTCGCGGCATGATGACACTGGTGAGCCTTTGGTATCTGTGGTGCTTTGCGGTCCGTCAATAGAGCGGCGATTGGGGACCCCAATGCAAGCCGGCGAGGTCAGGGTCTTCGCCCTCTTGTGTCGGCCGGTTGACCTTGGCGGCCTTCCGTTGTGCACGGCGCTCTTCTTTCTCACGTTGTTTCTGCTGGCGTGCTTTTTCACGGTCCCGCTTAGCGGTTGTGGTTTTGCCTGTTCCTCCGATGATGCCCTCCTTTCGGGTGCGACGTGTCTAGGTAAGGTCTACTGCGAAGCGGCACCACGCTTGCGGGTAGCTACGGATACCTTGGGGCGCGGTTTGGGGTTTCCAGCCTTTGCATGAGAACGGGAGAGCGTATCAGGGCTCAAGCCCTGGCTTGCCGCTGAGATGATCTGGCGGCGAATATCGTCTATCGATGTTGTCGACGTCGTCCGTTCCGGGTCTTGCAGTCCAAGCAGATCCCAGCGGACCTTCGTTCTACGAATGGCTCGTTTTCGTCGGTGCGAGGCTTTGGTCCCCCATGATGTATTCATCGCTTCTCCGATTCAAAGGTTTCAATTCATCCATGCGCGACAGAATCTGTCTTCAAACGACCTCTACTTGTTAGTCGATGCCGGTCCCTTGCTGCCGATCGTCACGAATCGATCTTCCGCAAACACCGCCCGTAGTCGGTCGGTGACACTCCGACGATACAGTTCGGGTTCGCGAGCGAGCAGAACCAAATTTTTGTTGTCGAGCAGAATATTGAGGTGTTCCTCCGAGACGAGCAATCGCGTATGGTCGCCCACATTCACGCGATATTGTGTTTTTCCGTCCGGGTTGCGATCCGAACCGGACACGATCTCGGTCAACCCGTCAATGACCCCTTCATAGGCTTCCGATCGATGACGCACTTTCGTCCCGTCCGGGATACGGACCCAATGGCTCGCAGGTGTCGGTCGATTGTTCTTTGGGGCATTCATGAACATTCACTCCCTACATGACCACACATCGTTATTGTCCTCCTTCTTCGGCCTGTTGGACTAGAGATAGGCTGACGAAAATCACCGGGCACATAGGCGTCGCCTCTCATCGATTCACCGATAAGCGACAGGGCTTTTGCTCGACGAAGCCACCGCAGGGGCTGATCAACTCAATCGCGCAGGGACGGAACGGAAGGGACGAGCGCGAGGAACAAAGCCAATCTGTACAATCTATCATAGTGGGGGATAAATTGCGAACGCGGGGGCTACCGAGGGAAAAGCCCTTCTGAATGGAAGGGGGATACCGGAGCCGTTTGAGACCGGCTCCGGCCAGCATCCCCGTCCTTGCGGCAGGGACTTACTCACTTCGTCGTACTCCAGCTGCGGCAATCCGCTACGAACCCTAGCCCATGAAACCGCCCATCAACAACGCAAATGCAACGATCCCGATAAAAAGCGCGCCATACAAATACACCCATGCCGGCTCGTGTGTTATGTCGTCCTTGACGTCTTTTAAGTGTACATGACTCATAGCCGCTTACCTCCTTGTTTGAAACTCCTGTTTTCCGTATCAGGGTGTCTGGATCAGCCTCAAGAGTTACTCAAATAATAAGAATCCAGTCGCTCTTTTGCCATCGCCCGGAGGATGGAATTACCGTCTACACCGTTCGAGTGAGAACTTGCGAAAGAACAGATAGGTTATTGAGCGCGAAGATAGGTGATGATGGCCTCCACGCGCCCATCGACGGACAGTTTTTGATAGATGTGATGCAGGTGTGTTTTCACGGTATCGACCGAGACGCATAACTGGTCGGCAATTTCTTTGTTGCTCCGACCGGCTGCCGCACAGGTTAATATGTCTCGTTCCCGATCAGTCAAGCTGGAGAGCAAAGGATTATTTCCCTCGTGAGTCTGACTTACTGCGCCGGGAACCGTGCGTGCGAAATGTTCCGGCATGGCGGGCGAGAGAACATGTTCTCCGCGAGAGGTGGCTCTGATGATGCGCAAGAAGTCTGTACGGTCGATGTCCTTGAGAATGTAGCCGAAGGCGCCGGCCTGCATGGCTGCGATGATCCTCGCGTCTTCGTCGTACCGGGCTAACAGCAACACGCGTGTCGTGGGTAGATGCTGGTTGATCCGTGCTGTGACCGATTCCACATCGAGATCCGGCATGTCGACGTCCAGGAGGACGATACTGGGCTTGTGTTCCATCGCCAGTCGATAGGCCTCTCGCCCATCAGTTGCTTCCACCACGGCCGCGATATCTCGTTCCTGTTCCAAGAGCACACGCAGGCTTTGCCTGAACAGACGTTGGGCTTCGACGATGAGCAGTCGGATGGGCTTGTGTTGCATCCCACGATCGATTCGATGCGCTGCGTTTCTCATCGTGACCTCACCGGTGCTCGACGGCTTGTTTCCTGATTCAGTCGAGCACCGGCGGAACCATTCATGCTGTTAAGCCGCCATGCGAAACGCCCAGCGGTCGGCATCTCGTCTGAGTTGAGCGAGCGCCGTCGCTTCTCTGCTCTGCGCCGCCATGGAAAGGCCGCCCAAAAAGACGGTGGCCAACAGAAGGCCGGCAGCAATCAAGTAGGTCATTGGGATCTCCGGCCATGACGCGGATTCAGTAGAAGCCACGGTGATATGTTCTGAAGGCATCGTTACTGCTGAAGATGCCGCGACAATTGGCTGCATTGGACGATCTGTTATGACCTCGTTGCGAACGGCAGCAAATATCAAGCTCGCCAGCTGCTCTTGTTGCAGAGCCTGCCCTTCTTCGGATCTCATTTGCGCCCGAACCGCCTGGACCAGAGCCCACCCGAGCCGCTCCTGAATTGCGCCTGCCTGGAGCCAGTCATGGTGGGCAGCCTCGGCGATGCGTCGTCCGAGCGTGGCTTGCCAGGTAGAGGCGAATTGGTCATGCAGGCGCTGCCCTTGGGCTTGGATCGCGCCGATCATCTTCATGTTGTACATCGTGTCATACTGATCGACCGACAAGAGACCATGGCGGACGCCGCGAGTTGTGAAGTTGACGATCGCTCGTCCCATGACACCTTGCACGCGAGCTAGATGATTGGCCGGGACGGCCGCTGCTTGGTTGAGGGTAACTCCAAGCAAGCCGCGCGAGCCTGATTGCAGCTCATGATATGCCATAGTTGCGCGATTCCACTCAGAGACGGATTGAGCCATGGTCCGGTTAGTCTGGCGTTCGAAGAGCGCCTGTTCGACGATGGCTTGACCGAGAGCGGGCTGGAGTGCACCCATGCCGGTCCTGATTTCTGACGATTGTTCGAGGGCAAATGCCTGTGGCAAGACAGCTTGATAGGTCCCGTTGGCGGCAAGGAACAACAGGAGTCCTCCAAAAAGAATGGCACACATCCCGACGCCGACGATGATATCGGTGGTGTTATAGCGGTATGACATACCTACCTCCTTGCCGCATCAGGCAACTGCACGTGTGGCGATGCGGCGCAGCGAAAAGGATTTGTCGGGCTCACGAGCCCGATGACATCTTTCCAAGACAACTCAGCGAGATAATTGATAAGAGACGAAAGAGGGCGGGGGCCGCACTGACCATGTCCAGTCGGTTGGTGTGGTATTCCCACGACGAGCATGGCCACCACCTCCTAAACGATGAGGCGGTATCAAGGTTTCACTCTACGCTTCAGGGGTAGGGTGGTCAAGGGGCTTGGGGCGGGGCTCTTTCTTTCCTTCCGCCGTCTACTTTTGTGCGTCAAATCGAGAATTCATTGGCGGGGCGATCTGAGACGAGTAGCATACGAAATCATGACAAAGTCTTCCGCCATCTTGTGTCTGATTCTCATATTGGCCGGTCCGACAGTCGCATGGGCGGACTTCGTTGCACGAGTCCTCCTGGTTCACGAGGGGGATCGCCTGACGATTTACCATCAAGGTCGAAAGGATATGGTTTATCTTCGCGATGTGGATTGTCCCGAGCTGAAACAGCCTTATGGAAAACAGGCGAAGCATGCGACAGCTGCCTACATCGCCAACCGTGAAGTAATCGTGCGAGACCTGAAACGGGATCGGCAAGGTCGGCTGACCGCCGAGATCGTACTTCCGGATGGGAGACAGATCGCCCATGAGCTGATCAAAGAGGGGTTAGCCTGGGTGCGACCTGGCGGGTCCGGTGATCAGGGTCTGAAAGATATGGAAGAACTGGCCAGAGCCGCAGCGACGGGCCTGTGGGCTGATCCCAATCCCGTTCCCCCATGGAAGTGGAAATCCACGAAGCCTGCTCGTCACAACTAGTGCCTGCGCGACGTCCGGTTGAGGGCAAACCCATCCTCTATCCGGCAAGGTGTTGGAGACGGTATCACTGCACAAAACCAAAGACTCAGGATGCGGACCTTTGCGACATTCATCTTCCCCATCTTCTGTGGATAACCTTGTGAACAAGTCGCCTCATTCGTGAAAGATGGCGCGAATGGCGTGCGTATTTATCGAATCGCCTATTTTTTAGGCATCCGCCCTATCTTGATACATACACAACTAATAGTGGTTTTGATATGGACACCTTCGTTTCTTGCATATTCCTAGAAAGATTCCTTGACATGATCTAGCGCCTTCGCTGAATGCCCCTTGTCTTTGCCCCCATTCAAATCACTATCCACAGGTTCAACAATTTTCTGGGGATGATTGCTCTCAGCAGTAGGAGCGAGGTTTCGTATCTGTCAAGGGCTTAGAGGAAGAAAGATGGTCCATCAAATGGTGAAAAAGATCCAGGGACGAATTTCTCAAAGGCCAGAGCCAAATGGCGGGTTCAGGCACAATGTATACGTAAAGAGAACACGGCAATCACCAATCATCTCAATCGCCGGCCGAATGTTTTTGCGTCGGATACCCATACGGTTGAGACCTCGGATGGGAATATTCCCATCCGAGGATCGAATGAGGAGACTCAACTCCCGCCGGCTGGTTCCAACGTGGATGTCGGAACAGAGGGGGAGGGAGGAATACTCTCGGTTGTTGAATCGCTATCTCCCATGGTCGATAGGGAATCGATGGATGAGTCTGAGGTCTCGGAGGTTGTGGTCGGGACTGGAGGAAGCACCATATGTTCCTGGCCGATCTTGCGGATCTCAAGATGCACTCGGCGGTTCATGCGGCGGCAGATGTCGCTGGTATCGACACACAACACACCTTCTTCGCCCAAGCTCACCGTTTTGATCCGATGTTCGGCGATTCCGGCGCTGATTAGTTCAGCTTTGACCGTTTCCGCCCGCCTCAGGCCAAGCTGTTTGTTGTAGCTCACCGAACCCTGCTGGTCGGTATAGCCCTGAATCAGCACGCCGTAGTCCTTATGCTGTGTCAGTATGTCGGCCTGCGTAGCGAGTTGAGCCTTCGCTTCGTCAGTCAGACCCTTCCGGCCGACTTCAAAGTAGATATCGGCATGGGTGATGTCCGGTATCAAGGCGACAGGAGTCGTTATCTGGGCAGGGTGAGTAGTTGAAGCCTCAGCGTAATTCATGACCGTGGTCCTCTTGAACGAATCGGGGACGTTGGCATGGTCGATTCTCTCCATGACAGGAGGACCATTGTCCTGGTCGCCGGATTGACTGTAAAGCCAAGCTGCGGCAAGCAATCCTCCGAGAAAGAGGACGACGCCAGCCAGGACGATGACCTCTTTCGTGTCTCTCTGCGGCCCGACCGTGGGGGTGATGTTTCCTGATGAAACCTGTGATGAGCCCTGTTGCATGATGGCAATCCTCCTTGATGGTTAAGCGAGCAACTCAATACCTCAGTATTCTCGAAACTCGTATCTGGTCTTATCCAAACCACCTCCTTTCGCTTGTGTTGCTGTGCGCAGACAGAGGATTGCTTGAGCAATGGGAATGCCGATGGAGAAATGGCGAAAAATCTAGAGAAGTGTGAGGAAAGTTCAGGGGTTAGCTGGATGCGCTAAGCGGTGGAAGAATGCGGGGAAGCGATATCCATCACGCCATGCAGGGCTAGCCCCGCATGGCCTCGATCGGTATTTCTGGCTCTAAATGAAAGGTGACAATGTCGACTTCGCCATCTTTGGAAGGTTATTCAGTTTAGATACAGTCCTGAATCAATACTGATACAGGTCGGTCTACCAATGGGTGCGGTGCGTTGGTCAATTTTCAATTGATCGATAGCGTAACTACTTAAAACTCTAGAGAATCAGAGACCAATCTCAGCACGCGCATCATTGAGTTGCTATTGGCATCGCACTTGCTGAATTCACCAATAGCAGAAGATCGCAACTTGCTCTATGGGATCAGTAAAGAAAAGGATATGGAGCAGAAAGTCATGTAGGAACGTCGGGATGGATCTACTGGTACTTCCTCTTACCCATTTAAGAATAGAATCTACGGAGAAAGCGATTTCAACAGATAGGATAAACGGCTTCTGTGGCCGACAAGGTGAAAGGAGTGAACACATATGAAGCGAAACACGCTAACATACTGCGGTTTTCTAGCTACCTGCGTCCTGTCATCCTTGAGTCATGCGGAAGAACTGTGGGTTACCGCCGGAACAACGGAAGATCTAAGTGCGCGCAGAGCTCCCTATCACTTTGTCGTGCCAGATGGAAAGAGCGCCGGCGATATTGTGGACATCGCGATTGACGGAAAGAATAATACCTGTTTTGTATGGTTTCGTGGATCACCACGCCAAGTATCCGCTGGAAGTTCGGACAATCTGGGCAAATATAGAAAACCCTATACGTCGTCCTTTCCCGAGAACTATGACTCAGGCGATGTAGTCGGTATCGCCATCAATGAAAAAGCGGGCGATACGGGGTATAGCCGCACAGACGAGACGACTTTCGTCTTTTTCAGAGACGGCAGATACACGGCGGGAACAACGGATCAGCCCTATCAACCCGAAAGGTTCTATCGGTATGTACCCGCCGATGGTAAGAGTTACGACGATATCGTCGCGATCGCTATGGACGGTGACTTCGAAATTAAAAAAAGCTCCCAGGTATCGTCGGTTCACCTCGTCGCATATGCGTGGTACCGTGACGGGACGGTTAGTGCTGGGTTCATGCCCACATATATAGACCGTTCGTACGGTGCTATGGCCAAACTCGACTCGTACAGAAAGCCTTACAACTATAAACTTCCCAAAAATTGGAAACCGGGCATGGAGATTCTGGGAATTGGCATCGACGGCGAAAACAATCACGTATATACGTGGTACAGAACGAAGGATTAGGGTGGCGAGTGTGTGGAATGAGCGATGAGTACGTCGTCATTGGAGGCTCTGAAGGAGTACAGGGCAAAACAAGTAGAGAGAAGATGGAGGGATCGAACTCCGTTTCTTCAGATCAGGCCGTCATGCGGGTATTTGCAGAATCAGTTTAATTCGAGGAACTGAATCCGTGTTGCCTGGACTCTAACGTCATGCGGAGCCTCACCCTGCGGTACGTGTACGATCCTTGGCGAGTTTGCAGGACGATGCAGATTGCGCGAGATCCGAGAGAAACTGTTATGACAGGGGGGCCTCCGGTGCGCCCACAAAGTAGAGGTGCTTCTCTCCGGTGAGATGCTGCGGTTGGACGATGTATTCGCCTGTCATCGAGGGAATCCAGATGGACTTTGCCACCTCCATGTTCCCTCCCGTTATCGCCCAAGCGAGGCCGCCCACAATGCCTCCGCCGATCGCGTAGGCCATTTTCGCGGCACCATAGGGAACGGTGAGAGCCCAGCAGGCGGCTTGGAGTCCGGCTGCCTCGGGACTGGCTAGATTCGATGGGCGGGACAAGCTCGATTGCGAATGCGATGGACTCGTCTCGGAGATGTCTTCACCATGAGCCAGTACAGATTCCCCTGTCACGACCAGTAGCGTGCAGAAGGTAGCCCCAACAAGAAGCATCCGCCCGGCCTGCATCCGTAGAAAGCGATTCGTGCTCATGGCTGTTCTCCAGTGGTGAGGCCTATCCAACATGCGAAACTAGCACGAAGCTCGCTTACGTGCTCCTGGGCATCTTGGGGGACGGGAACTCCGTGTTCGAGGTGTGTCCGGGACCAAGTTCGGCGGCTTTTTCAGAGGGTAGCCTTGGCCTCGTCCTGCCGGCTTATGATTCGTCTTTGGAGGACTCCTCACTCTGTTTTAGCCAGAGCTCAAGAAGTCTTGTCTCGCGTTCAGACTGGGAAATGTGCTCCAGAGCGAACGCGCCCGTCAAGCGATCTTCATAAAAAGCACGTTGCTTAGCGTATGTTTTCTTAAAAGCTTCCGTCTTAAGGGTCTTCCAATCAGCATCGGATATTCCAGCATGGGTACGCAAGAGGTTGATCTCGATGGCTTGGAAAGCAAAGACTTTCGCTAAAACCTTGATGACCGTTGCATTTGTCATAAATCTTGGAACTTTATCAGCCATGACTAATCATTTCGGTTATGCCAAGGCCTCACGTAGCAGTACCCGCAGTGTTTTCAGCATCCTAAAGTGGCACGGAACCTCGAAGGGGAAACGATCAGTTTCGCACGCCGCTCCAAACTTTTGCCGGATCGATAGGCTTGTCAGGATTGAGTTTTTTCGCCTTTTCCAGCAGGACATCGGCCCCCTCGGGATAAGCCGGATCAGAAATACAGCAATTATCGACCGGACAGACTGCCGCACATTGAGGTTCGTCAAAATGGCCGACACACTCGGTACACCGCTCATGGGTAATCACGTAAATATCGTTCCCCATGCCCTGGCCGTCGCCCACCTGATTGCCCTTCGCCTCCGCATCGCCGCGAGTTTCGAAGATGGCCTCGTTCGGACATTCCGGCAGGCAGGCGCCACAGTTGATACATTCGGCGGTAATCAGCAGTGCCATGATTCTGGCCTCCTTATTGTCTAAGATTTAATACGGCGCCGCACGTTCTCTTTAACCTTATTTTCCGCAATGCACCCTCAAGGGATCTCATCGTGGAAGCGTGCTCATAACCACATCACCCTAAGCACAATAGATATGGCAGTCAAGCTGTTCGATACGCATTTCAATAGATCAACGAGATACGCATGGTGCGCCTTCGTAAGCGCCGCTGTCAATGCGGCAGTTCGAAAAGAGAACTTCTGGCCTCCGGAGGTAAGGGGTCGGATACCTTTCTTAAATCTGGACACAAGTCCTCTCACTCTCAGACGATTCCGAGGAATACGGCAAGGGATCGATCAACTCGCACCATGAGTTCGCGGTCTAAAATTCCGATGCGGGCGCCGATGGTTTCCCGCGGAACTGTGACGATCTTGTCGATCATGATCTGTGAAACGTGCTGAAGACCGTTGGATGAGGATGGCTCAATGGTCAGGCGGAACAGTGGCGCGTCAAGAATTTCGGTGGTAAACAAGCAAATCGCGACGCTACCAAGGGCGGAGAAGAGATCGGATTGCAAGACAAGAGCAGGGCGTGGTTTGCCGCTGTAGTGGCCTTTCGCAGCGACGGTCACGACGTCGCCGCGTCTTACGCGTTGTCCCAATCGGCGATCTCCGAGATGAAGTCGAGAGCAGGTTTTTCCTGCGCCGAACGAGCGGCTAACCGAGCCTGTCGTCGGCATTCGCCGGCGAACCCTTCGGCACGCGTATCAGGCACCCAGATCTGTACCGGACGCAGTCCCTTGCGCCGCAAGCGCCGGCGGTAGCGGCTTTGCTTCTCCTTCGGAGTCAGATGAGTATCAGTAGACATCGGGTCGTCCTTTCCGATCCGTTTCGACCACTAGGTTACCATATTTCTTGGTAACATGTGACTCAATTCCAACTAAGACATATCCATGAGACGGAGTTAAGGGACGGATACCTTTGTCTTCACTGCTTCAGTTCTGTAACTGTCAACGATGGGTCACCGTTTGAGTGGAGAGTCCTGGAGTTTCTTGCCGACTTGCGCTTTTCCGTCGCCCAAACTGTTACCCGATTCCGGCCACTGCGTAATCACGATTTCCATTCGTCGGTTCTTACTCCGGCCCTTTTCAGTATCATTCGTCGCGATAGGCTTGCTATCTGCGTACCCCACTGCTTTGACTCGGTCGGCCCCTAGACCCCCGCTGACCAGTACCTGAACGGCATGGTCGGCCCGTGTTCGGGAGAGTTCGACATTATCCCGAAATCCCTTCCGAGAGTCGTTCCGGAGCGGCAGGTTGTCGGTATGTCCGGCCACCTCTATGTTCTGGTAACGGAATCCATGCAAGACGACTCCGACCCGCTCGAGCAGCGAGGCGCCTCCGATGGTGACCGTCGCGTCACCTGTGGAGAATAACTCACTGGTTGCCAATGCGAGGGTCAATTTATTTCCTCGCTGCTTCAAGGCCGCACTGCTCTTCTTCAGTTCCGGCTGCAATAGATTCGCAAGGCTTTCGCTTACTTTGCTGAGGTCACCATTTGATGGCAATGCTTCCCCATCATCTGCGACCTCAGAGTCGGGCCCGAGCAGGCTGGTCAAGGAGAGATTGTGATCGATAGGTAGCAGAGCAAGCGAGGGAGGTTCTTCCTGAGCGGAAGGCGACGCGGTTTGTTTGGACGAATTGAGCTCAAGCTCCGCCAGCAATTGCTTCGTGCGCACAAGTTCCGCGTCTTTTGCCGTGAGTTGAGGATTGAGATCCGCCAGCTTTTGAGTGGCTTGTTTGAGGTCCTCCTTGACCTGCGTCAGTTCTTGCTCTTTCTTCGCCGTCTGTTGTTCCGCTTCGGCGGTGCGACGCTTCGCCTGAGCCAGTTCCAGTTCTTTCCCCGCGATCTGTTGTTCCGCGTCGGTGACACGACGCTTGACCTGCGTCAGTTCTTGCTCTTTCCCCGCCGTCTGTTGTTCGACTTCGGTGACACGGCGCCTGGCTTGCGCCAGATCCTGCTCTTTCCCGGCGATCTGTTGGTCGACTTCAGCGGCGCGGCGTTTGGTCTGCGTCAGTTCATGTTCTTTCTCTGCCGTCTGTAGTTCGGCTTCAGTGACACGGCGCTTAGCCTGGGCCAGTTCCAGTTCTTTCTCCGCTATCTGCTGTTCCGCGTCGGTGACACGACGCTTGGTCTGGGCCAGCTCTTGCTCTTTCCCGGCCATCTGTTGGTCGGCTTCGGCGGCGCGGCGTTTGGCCTGGGTCAGGTCCTGTCCTTTTCCCATCGCTGCCAGCTGTTGCTCAAGTTCGGCGGCGCGGCGCTTGGCCTGCGCCAGCTCCTGCTCTTTCTTTGCCGTCTGTTGTTCGGCTTCGGCGGCGCGGCGTTTGGCCTGGACCAGATCCTGTCCTTTTCCCATCGCTGCCAGCTGTTGCTCAAGTTCGGCAATACGACGCTTGGCCTGGTTGAACTCCTCAGTTTGGGACGCAAGATCATCTCGAAGCTGCTTGGAATTCTCGTGGCCGCTGGTTATCAAGGCTGCGATCTCATTCTCTTTGGCACGGAGCTGGAGAACAAGCTCGCCGATCCGTTGCTTGAGTTGTCGCTCCAGATCATCGATTTTTTGCTTGGCCTGCTGGAGATTGTTTCTCGTCACACTCAATTCGTCTTGTGACGACTGGCCGTCTGAATCTTCGACGGCCATAGAAACCGTCACGGTTCCGCATAGTATGACAATGGATACAAGAACAAAGGCGGATAATTTGATGATCATGTTTCACCCGAGTAGATAAGGTGCGGTGGATCCCCAGCCAATGGACTTCAATACATTCATGTGGACATGAAATCCGCTAATGAGGCTCAGTCGGAAGCACCTGAATAGAAGCCTAAACTGATGTCGGCAATTTCCCCTCTTCATGACATGGAACGAAAAAGAGGGAAGGCGATCGTATCGCCTTCCTGATTTAGTTTGCAACGGGGCGTGAAGAGCCGAATGCCGCTCTGCTGACAGTGAGGAACATGGAACTTCTCGCAAAAATGACAATCCTGAATCCGAATTGTGTCTACGCCGCTCACCGCAACGACGAACCCATGTTTTCTCGAACGATGTGACAACTTGTTCATGAACGTCTCTGGGATGCGGAGACCGAGTGCCGGTATCACTTGATGTTCAGATAGGCCCTACTCCCCCGCCTTGAATCTGATCGTCCGTCTCGCTAGACTTCGTTCCGCTCGAGGCTTTCTGCTTTTTCGGAGGTTACCCAATGACGGTTTCCCCTCTTCTTCACGCATTCATTGTCTTCGCAGCATTGGTCTCGGCAGCGATGAGCCCTTCGGAGGCAGCCGACCAGCCGCAACAAGTGAAAGCAGCATGCGAGAAAGGCACTTCGACAGCATGCAACTCCCTCGGATTGTTGTATCTGAAAGGTGAAGGGGTGAAACAAGATGACGTTCGAGCTGCAGCCCTTTTCAGGAAAGCCTGTGACGGCGGGGATGCGAGCGGCTGCTCCAATCTTGGCGTGATGTATGCCGAGGGGATCGGGATCCCACAGGACGACGTTCAAGCCGCTGCCTTCTCTCGGAAAGCCTGCGATGGTGGGGGTATGAAGGGCTGCTTCAATCTTGGCGTGATGTATGCCGAGGGGACCGGGGTTCAACAGGATGACCTTGAAGCTATCGACTTCTATCGGCAAGCCTGTGATGGGGGGCATGTGAAGGGTTGCTACAACCTTGGCGTGATGTATGCCGAGGGAATTGGCGTCCCACAGGACGACGCTCAAGCCGTTGCCTTCTCTCGGAAAGCCTGTGACGGTGGGAATGCGAGGGGCTGCTACAACCTTGGCGTGATGTACACTGAGGTCCAGCAGGATAACTTTCAAGCCGCCGATTTCTACAGGAAGGCCTGTGACGGTGGGAGTGCGAAGGGCTGCTCCAATCTCGGCTGGATGTATGCCCAGGGGACCGGGATCAAGCAGGACGACATCCGAGCCATCAACCTTTACAGAAAGGCCTGTGACGCTGGGGACGCGAAGGGCTGTATCCATCTCGGCATGGTCTATCAAGTCGGAAGGGGTATCAAACAGGACGATGCTGAAGCGCTCAAGTATTACGGGAAGGCGTGCGATCTGAGAGAGCCAAAAGGCTGCTCCCATTACGCCAAGTTGAAGACGGGTAGACGGTGAGATCGTTCGTCCTCAAGATCGTCATGAATTCATTCCTAGACCTGATTTGACGGAGCAGTTTGGTCGGCATCGTCCAGCTGATCGGTAGATGAGCCGCGCATGTATCGCCTAGCCCCACCATCCGGTCGAGCCAGTGGAAAGCTTTGCTGATATTGCTTGTCAGGAAGCTGCTCTTTGCTAGAGTCCTCTTCAGATGCGCTACAACAGCCGGTTAGTCAGTTCATGGCGCATGGGAGGGAGAAAGAGCAATTATGTTCACAGCCTTTTTACGTGTACTGGGCATGACCATATTCTCAGTGTGTTCTCCCGTGCTAGCCGGAGAACTTCTCCGATGGGTCGATGATTCAGGTGTCACTCATTTTGCCAGGTCACTGGAAGCCGTTCCAAAGAAATACCGAAGCCAGGTGAAGCTTGAGAAATCCAACACTGAGAGTGTGCTCAAGTCTGCGTCCAATCAACCACCTAGTCCAAACGGTCGTCTCCAAGATGGAACCGTACCTGGTGGGGGAAAGTCGAAACTTCATGTCTATGAAGTTCCGTTTGAGGCCTATGAAGGTGATGCGCAACGGGTGATTGTGTCCGTGACATTCAATGGCACCGTTACCGTTCCCATGGCGATCGACACAGGCGCTCCTGGATTGATAATTTCTCCAAGAGTCGCCAAGAGGTTGGGGTTGTTTGAGAACGGCGAGGGCATGGTACTGACTGCGGCAGGTGGAATCGGAGGGAAGGCGCCTGCCGTGAGGACGTTCCTTGATACGGTTCAAGTAGGCGACGCAAAGGATACGTTCATACCGGATACGATCACGGATTCGATCTCCGAATCGTTTGAAGGACTCATTGGAATGGTGTTCATGTCCAAGTATTCGTTCAAGATCGACTCTGTGAAACAGGTGGTGATTTTTGAAGAGGCGCAGCCGGACCCACAGGCTCCGGGCGGCCGTCATGAGCGGTGGTGGCGGAGTCAATTCAAAGAACTGCATGTATTGCATGACGCATGGGAACTATACTCATCCGGAAAGGATCTGGATGATCAGGAACGAGATTTTGCCCGCCGCCAAGTGACTGAAGCCGAAAAACTCCTCAGTAAACTCGACCGATATGCCGGTTTGAACTCGGTACCACACCCCTGGCGGTAATACGAGCTGGAATGGGCTATTGGGGGCTCATGAAGTTCCTCGCGCATCAGGCTCCACGCCACCATCCGGCTCGCATGTCATGATCCCATATGGGTTCTTGATCTCGATGGACGCTATCCGTATGATCGCGCGCACGATCCACCCGTGTGGCCTCTTCAGTCTTGAAAGGGAGGTTATTGATGCGACGACTCCTACTGGCTTTGTTGCCGTTCGCTCTCGCCGGATGTCCGACCACGACAGCGATGCTGGTCGGAGCCCCGGCGCTTCTATCCAAATCTGAGTTCGATGAGCGGCGGACGGAAACCAAACAGCAGATTGAAAAGGGGCTGATCTCGAAGGAGTCGGGGGAAACCAACTGTCACCAGATGCTGAATACGGTCGATCGGAATCATGCGGCGCCACCTCCTGTGGATCCAGCCATCTGTGAGTTCGGGTCGTTTGCCGACAAGCTTTATGAACTGACCAGGTCCACGGAGAGCGGTGCGCTGACACCGGAACTCTGGGTCACCAAGTGCAAGCAGCTGGCCGGGCCGCCCTCCGGGAAAGATGTATGCCGGTACGACCCATTTGCTGATCGGATTACCCAATGGCGACGTTTGGTCAACGAGGGTAAGGCAACGAAGGAAGGGGCTGAGATGGACTGCCGCAATTATGTGAAGCAGGCTCGCCAACATCAGATCCCTGGTCCGGAGATCAATGAGGAAGGCTGCAAGCTCTAGCAGCTCACCCCAGATAATCCACTTGTGGGGCTTGTTTTAAAGCCCGCTACCTGCCAGGTATTATTCCCTCGCCTTTGGTTTTAGGTTGCGACACTGCTGGCCACTGCTTGATCTGGCAGGCATGGATCTGACTCTCAGTACCTGAACGCAATGCTGAGCCTAGTGGACCATGCCGGAGGATCTTTTTTATGGATAATAACGAAAACTACGGGGTGTGGTGGCTCGTCTTCGTCAATTCCCTGTTCTTCATTCTTTTTGCTCTGAGTTTCACGCGTCCTCGGACGGGGCGCGATTGGCGATCCCTGGGAGCCTTCTCAGCGTTTATCGTGGCCCTGTTTGCGGAGATGTATGGGTTTCCCCTGAGCATCTATCTGATCTCTGGGTGGCTGGCGAGCCACTACCCCGAGGTCGATCCGTTTGCTCACGACACCGGCCATTTCTGGCACACCCTACTGGGCAGGGACGGTCCTGCACACTCTGACCCGCTGCATATTTTCAGCGAGGTGCTTGTCTATATCGGGCTGATCCTGCTGGCAGTCTCCTGGCGCATACTGTATCAGGCGCAACGGGCCAAGGTCTTGGCCACGACCGGACCCTATATCTTGATCAGACATCCGCAGTATGCCGCCTTCATCATCATTATGCTGGGCTTTCTTCTCCAGTGGCCGACCGTTCCGACCCTCCTCATGTTCCCTGTGCTCGTGGGGATGTATATCCTTCTTGCGCACGAAGAGGAGAGGGAAGCCCGTGCGCAATTCGGTGAAGCCTATGATCGCTATGCGGCAGCGACGCCGGCCTTCCTCCCCTCATGGAGAAAACGGGTACGAGAACCAGAAGGTTGAACGTAAGAAAGCTGGCCAGACTCATGTGTGGAATGACACGAGGAAGTGCTCTGTAAACCGCTTGCAGGTTATGGTACGTTGCCTCATGCTGGAGGAAATACAATGATATTCAGACGGCCTGAACTCGAAAAAGATAATCCGATCGCCCCCGAACCATATGTGGGCCCGCGTAGACGGCTGGCGATGGCTCGCGCGGCGGCGGCAGGGGAATCGATAGAAGCAGATGACCTGAGGAAGACCTTGCGGACGTTGACTGAGGCGGTCGCTCGGGTTGTGAATCGTCTGCCGAACGCGCGGAAAACCGATAAAGACCTGAATGCCTTGCGAGAGGCGATCGCTCAAGCCGAGCGGGTGCTCGCCGCCGAAGGTTGGTCAGGAGCGAGAGCAGGGTAGAGGTCGAACGAGGCAGATTGTTTAGGAGTTCGATCAACTGAAGATGGAGCAAGACAGCGCTAGCCGCCAGGAGAAACTTGTCCTGCAGGGGGGAAAGTTTCGAAGCACGCTCGGCGCCGTTCTTCTTGCCTTGCTCGTGGGCTGCGGGACAATGAATGGCTTGTCTTGCGGGGGTGAGGGGCAACCCGCAGTTCAAGAGTTGGTGTACTTTGGAACGGAAACGCCCTCGGGTCATGTCACGACTGAAGAGTGGGCGAGGTTTCTCAGCGAGGTTGTGACGCCACGGTTCCCCGAAGGGCTTTCCGTTTGGCAAGCCTCTGGTCAGTGGCGATCGGCCTCCGGCGAAGCCATTCGAGAGCCCTCGTATGTCCTGAGCCTTGTTCATCCGGATGACACCGCATCGAGTAAGGCCGTTCAGGAAGTTATCGCGTCCTACAAAACGCGCTTCCGGCAAGAAGCGGTACTACGCGTCAAGGCTTATACTTGTATGTCTCTCTAGCCAGAGACCCAGCCTAAGGTTGCGATAAAACTTGTGCATGTCAAGAGCGTGATCTTTAATTTGGTGTTTTCCGAAAACCTCATTGCCCGCAAATCATGGGAGCAGCTGGGTTTCCATCAGCTTGGTGTGATCCCCGGCGCCGTCCGCAAGAGTGATGGCACTTACCAGCACGCGCTTATCATGTTTCGATCATTGGGGTAAGTGACGAACGTCTTGCTACACCTATATGAAAATGGGTGGACCTGAGAGTCGGCATGCAACGACTCTTCGTATTCGACATGTCCGTAATGCCGCGCAGTTCCGCAGCCAATCCAGTTCGCACGGTGGTCTCGTTAGCTTTGCGGCTTTCCTAACACTTGGGCTGAGGGTCCGGCGCCACCACCATGAGCGTGGGGAACCGAGGCTTGCGCCAGTGCCCGACGGACATCACCGACCAGGCATTTCGCGACCGCAGCGTTACCTTCTTGTGAATAATGGGTACCCGGCGCGAACCGCTTCTGGGGGCTGACTGCCAGCAAACAGGGAGTCAGGTCAGTGTAAGCGATGCCTGCGCGTTGTAAAACCTGCTTACCGAGAGGAGGTAAACTTGGCCCTTGAAGGTCTTTCGCCTGTGGAAAGTAAACCACTATGGGGATAATCCCTGCCTCCGTCGCTGACTGAACGAACGCCTTTACAATCGAAGCGTTCACCGACACGCGTGCCTCATCAGAGACATCAGGACTATGGGCTTGCCACGGCGGAAACATTGTCATGAACGTCCGTGCAAGATACGAGAGATGAGGCACGTGTTCTTGCCAACGATCGGGGCTAAAACCTTTATCATACTCCAAAAAGGGAAGCTCAAAAACCGATTTCCGAGAGAAAATAGCGTCGGATGCGAGCGGAGACACATTGAGTCTTTTGAGAGTCTCGTCGCGCAGGATGAGTCGAGGTTTAGAAAAAGGGAGTTTCCACTCAGGAAAGGAAAGAAAGGGGTACACATGCATGGTCCGTTCAACATCATGGCTGATAAAACTGAAGACGACGACCTTCGGATTCCACTGACGGACATCTTTCTCGAATCGTAGAAAAGCCTGGTCCAGAGCATATGATCCCACGCCCGCGTTCAAGACTTGATATTCCGAACCCAACGCTTTCTCTAAGAGATGGCCCCAGGTGTCTTCATACGCCACTTCTTCACCAAACGTAAAGGAATCTCCCACTAGGGCAATTCGTGCCTTGCCGGTGAAATTTGCGAGGGAAACGCCCTCATGAGGAGCGCGTAGCCCCTCAGAGCTGGAATAGTAGAGCTCGTTGGCGCTTTTTCTGTTCGGTCCAACTGTCCAGCCCATGAGATCATCATAGATCAGGTACGAAAGACGGGAGGCGGCCTCATCAAGAAGCTGACGATTGGCGCGGGCAACCCTGTCCCAATTTTTGGGGGTCAATACCATGCTTCCTAGTGTCTCGCCTTGTGGGGAAGGACGAGACAGTAGTCTCATGGCAATCTCGCTCGTGACTAATATGAGTAAAACGGTGACGAGATTCATCGTCACGATTAGGTGGAAGTGTCGTAATTGCAACCGTTTGCGAGCCAGATACATGTAAATAATGCCCGCGCTGCTTAGGAGGAAGGTAAAGACAGCGCACAGAAATGCGAGGCCGGGTCTGTTGGAGAGGAATGCCTCGAAGGGTCTCTCGCCTTTCATGTACAAAGCCGTCGACATGACTGCAATCGATGATTCGAGGAGAAACAGAGAAGCAAAGAGGATTAAACCGCGCGTCGAGAGAGATGGATCCGAAGCCATCGGTTCATCTCTACCGACCTCCAAACATCGATCTGTTGAAGGTGGTGTCAACATGCGTTAGCCTTCTTTTGAAAGTATTGGCTACGCAAAGCCGCAACTGCTCCTCCTACATAGGAGGAACCCTGCGGAGGATAGATCAAGCTGTCGAGAAATGCGCAGCGGATGTTCTCCGATCCGTCGGCAAGAGCCTTTGGGGCGGCGTACCGAAGCCATCAAACCGGTTGAAAATAGCTTGGGAAATTTCAGTTGTCAATATTTCCTATCAATAGTGTCCGGTTAACTTCTGGGTCAATTTGTTAAACGTCAATGATGACGCTGCTTGTATGAATATTCATGGGGTCCAGGACTTGAAGGGCCCGGGTCCGCCTTGGCACTCTTCCAGCTTGTCCCAGGCTGGAGGAAGCTATGTCCGCAGGCACCCTGCTGGTTCCCCAAGTGATGGACCAGGCGCCGTGGAAGACCTTTCACCGCATCGGGCATCGGTCCCAGGGCCATTATCGGGTCAAGCGGTTCACGTGTGCGGAGCAGTTCCGCTGCATGGCATTTGCGCAATTAACCTTCCGCGAGAGCCTGCGCGACATCGAGGCCTGCCTCTCGGCCCAAGCGAGCAAGCTGTACCCCATGGGCCTGCGTACGGCGGTCACTCGCTCGACCTTGGCCGATGCCAACGAGGCGCGCGATTGGCGGATCTATGCCGAATTTGCGCACGCCCTCATCCGTACGGCCAGAGCCGTGTATGCGCAGGAAGACTTGGGGCTGGAACTGGCCAACACGGTCTACGCTCTGGATGCCACGACCATCGATCTCTGTCTGTCGCTGTTCCCCTGGGCACCCTTTCGCACCACCAAGGCGGCCATCAAACTGCATCCGCTGCTCGACCTACGCGGAGCCATTCCGAGTTTCATCCACATTTCCGACGGCAAGCGGCACGATGTCAACGTGCTCGACCTGTTGCTGCCCGAACCCGCGGCGTTCTACATCCTGGATCGGGGGTACCTGGACTTCGAACGGCTCTGGGGGCTCGACCAAGCCGGCAGCTTCTTTGTGATCCGCGCCAAGCGCAATCTACGCGCGCGCCGGCTCTACTCCCATGCCGTCGATCGGTCCAGCGGCGTGCGGTGCGACCAGACGGTCGTGCTGGAAGGGGTCGCCTCGCACACCCACTTCCCAGGCCACCTGCGACGCATCCGATACAAGGCCCCCGATTCTGGCAAGACGCTGATCTTCCTCACCAATCACTGGCAGTTGCCCGCCCCGACCATCGCCACCCTCTACCGGTCCCGGTGGCATGTCGAGCTGTTCTTCAAATGGATCAAGCAGAATTTGCGCATCAAGCGGTTCTTCGACACTTCAGAGAACGCCGTGAAAACCCAGATCTGGATTGCCGTGTCGATCTATGTGCTGATCGCGATCATTCGCAAGCGCCGTGGTCTCAGCATCCCCTTGTCCACACTGTTACAGATCCTGTCCCTGACGGTATTCGAAAAACTGCCGCTGCAACAAGCCGTTACCGATACCGACTCGTTCCTATTACCACCCAAAATCGCAAACCAATTGAATCTATTCGAAAGTTAACCGGACGCTACTGCGAATTGGTGCACCATCGGCGCTTCCAGCATAACGCGGAGGCGCGCTACGTCATCGCCGACTATATCGAGGTGTTCTATAATCGTCAGCGGTTACATCAAGCACTCGGCTATCGGAGTCCCGAAGAGTTCGAACAGCAGGAGAGTGGTGCTTAATGCGCATGTCTGTTTTTTCGGGGCCACCTCAACGTGACCCCTTTGTGTTCCTCTTGGGGGGCACTGCGATGTGCCTCAGCCAAGGTAGCCCCTTGTCCATCACATAAGTCTTTATGGCTTTGATCAGCGCGATCACCGGAAGGGGCAAGATCGACAAGAGTAAGAAGATGGCCGACCGGGGCTGATTGGGAAACAGCTGAAGACTCCTCCACAGAAATTGCCGGGCGAACTTGGGGGATCGCGCGAATTCCTCAAGGCCGACCCACGCATACGCGCGAGCCAGTCGCTGGCGAACGGTGATGTCTGACCAGTGAAGTCGATCGCGACCTGACGACAACATTTTCGTCACGGTCTTCAAGTCGTTACGGGCAATCCAGATCAGCAAGTCTCTCGAAGTCAGTTGATCCTCGGCACCAGTGCGATACCGAACGGCCGAGACATCGACATACGCGACCTCACCGACATTGCAGGTCCTGAGGTGAAAATCATAATCTTCTCCGCTCCTCAACAGGCTAACGTCGAAGAGGCCTACCGCCTGCTGACGAGAGCGACGGATGACAACGCTCGAGGTCAGGACAAGGTTGCCCAGAAACATCTGATCGACTATGTCCCCCGCATGGCATCGTCGTTCGCTCAACTCCAGCGGACAGCCGTCCCACACCGCGCCTAACACGTGATGGTGTTGAAAATGTGTCTCGGGAGAGAATGTCTCGTAGGCGTCAAACATTCGGGCCTTGTAGGACTCGTATTGCATCACCTGGTCGATCCCCACGGCCGCCATGTCGGTAAATACCATTCCGGCGTTCGGATAGGCCTTCAAGACGGCCAGCTGTGCCTCCAACTTCCAAGGAAGCCACGAGTCGTCGCTGTCCAAGAAGGCGAGAAATTCTCCCTGTGCGGATTCGATTCCAAGATTCCGTGAGGCCGAGACCCCGGCATTTCGCTGCCAGAGATACCGCACGCGTTCGTCAAGCCCGGCGAGCAACTCTCTGGTGTCGTCAACCGACCCGTCGTCGACAACGATCACCTCAAGATTCCGATATGTTTGCGCTAAGACAGATTCGACCGCATACTTGCACAGCGCCGCCCGGTTAAATGTCGGGACGATCACGCTGACAAGCCCGGTTATCTCATTGCCCATGGAAGCCCCCCATACACTCCCATGCTGCGACTTCGTCAGATCAGCTCGACTTCACCTCCCGAGAGTAGGACAAAGTGGAAGCGAGAGAGCAAACTATGGACCCATGCACCCATTCGCATTTCTGCATCACCCGACAAGAGAAATGAGCCATCTTTCAGATGAAACCTGAGAACTCACCCCCAAACTTATGCTTTTGCACAGTGCGGAGCACGCGGAACCGCTCACAATGATGAGCGCGCCACCAACTCACAAATGAGCGGGC
>JAHBWU010000061.1 GCA_019636835.1 Nitrospira sp. | reverse complement strand
ATCAGCGTGTGAGGACCTTGGCAAAGACGGCCGCGGCTTCGTCGATCTGCTTGTCCGTGATCTGCAGATGAGTGACTGCTCGATAGCTCTGTCCTCCGACGGCGTTGATGAGCACGCCTTGCTCTTTGAGGGCGGTCACCAGCTCGGCCGGAGAGCGCTGTTCGTCCTCGATGTCGAACATGACGATATTCGTTTCTACGTGCTGTGGCGCAATCTGGATTGCGGGGATTTGCTGCAGCAGGCGTGCCAGTTTTTTCGCATGGTCATGGTCGGTCTTGAGTCGAGCGACATGCCGTTCCAAGGCATAGATGCCGGCGGCGGCCAGGATACCCGCCTGGCGCATCGCGCCTCCATACATGCGGCGAAAGCGGCGTGCGCGATCCATGAGTCGCTGGTCGTTGGAGATCAGCAGCGACCCAACGGGGGCTCCCAGCCCCTTCGAGAGACAGAGAGAGACGGTTTCGAAGTGTTGGGCGTACACCGTCGGAGGCAAGGTGGTGGCGGCCACGGCATTGAAGAGCCTGGCCCCGTCGAGGTGCATGGGAATTCCATGTTTCATGGCGAGGGCTCTGATTTTTTCGATCGTAGAGAGCGGGTAAATCGTGCCGCCTCCGGCATTGTGCGTGTTCTCGATGCAAATCAAGGCTGTCGTGATGCTGTGGGCATCGTTCGGCCTGATGGCGGTTTCCACCTGCTCGGCAGTCATGATCCCCCGCTCACCGGTCACCCAATGAAGTTGCACGCCGGCCAGCGCTCCGGCTGCTCCCTGTTCATAGCGAACGACATGGCTCTTGCTCTCGACGATAATTTCCTGTCCCGGTTGAGTGTGTGATCGGATCGCCAGTTGATTGGCCATGGTGCCGGAGGGAACGAAGAGCGCGCACCGCTTGCCGAGCATGGCCGCCGCCATATCTTGGAGGCGATTGACGGTCGGGTCTTCGCCATAGACGTCATCGCCGACTTCGGCGCGCGCCATGGCTTTTCGCATGTCGTCCGTCGGCTTAGTCACGGTGTCGCTACGAAGGTCGATCATATGGGCTGTCTCCTAGGCCACATTAGTCATGACAGTTCGTTGCGAAATTGCGGAGTCGCCAGGCGAGACGGGCGCGCGGAGCCGTGAGGAAGGGAGGCAGACTTGAAACAGTCTGTTGACCGACCGAGCGGCGAGTCTGCCCGCCGTCCGCGCGAAGCTCGCGGCCAGGCTGGTCGTAGCGGCGAATCCACAATTGCAGCAGAAGTGTTCATGAATAATGTGGCCGAACAATTCCGTACGGTCTGCGCATTCTAACAGATCTGCTACTTGCAGGCGAAAGCACACTTGCTACACTGGGCACTCATGGGCGAGTCGGGTCAAACAGTTCTTATTCGATGGGCTGGTTCTCTGGGTGCCAAACGGGAAGAACTGGTCCCGTTGGCTTGGGCTTTCGTCTATTTTTTCTGTCTCCTGTGCGGCTACTCCATTCTCCGTCCGGTGCGCGACGAAATGGCCATCGAAGGAGGATTAAAACATCTTCCCTGGATGATGACCGCGACATTCCTCACCATGCTCGCGGCCACGCCGCTGTTCGGGTGGCTCTCAGCGCGATGCTCACGCTACCGGCTGCTGCTGACTGTCTATGCGTTCTTCATCACGAATCTGTTGGCCTTCTATGCGCTGATGACGAGCCACCTGTATCCGGAGTGGGTGGCTCGTGGATTTTTTGTCTGGCTGTCGGTGTTCAATTTGTTCATCGTGTCGGTCTTTTGGAGTTTCATGGCCGATTTGTTTACACCGGAGCAGGGAGCGCGACTGTTCGGCGTGATTGCCGCCGGAGGAAGCAGTGGAGCGTTGCTCGGCCCGCTCCTCACCACGGGTCTCACGTTTATCTTTCCGATTCCGGTGCTGATGGTGGCCTCAAGCATGTTTTTAGGAGCCTGCATCGGATGCGTGTATCGATTGGAGCGATGGGGGAGGACACAGACGATCCATCATCCGCCTCAGCAAGGTGAGCCGCTCCGGGGGAGTTTTCTTGCGGGCGTTCGTCTGACCTTCTCGTCGCCCTATCTGCTTGGGATCTGCGGTTATCTGACTCTCCTGACCATGACCGCCACGTTTCTGTATCTCGAACAGACTCGCTTGGTTTCGGAATATCTGGACCAGCCGGAAGCTCGCACGCGACTCTTTTCCACCTTGGACTTCACGACAAGCCTCCTGACCTGGCTTACACAGGTATTCGTGACCAGAAGACTCATCGGCCGGTTCGGTCTCGTGGCGGCGCTACTATTCTTGCCGGCGATCAGCCTGGTGGGATTTCTGGGGATTGCCTTGTGGCCGAGCCTCGCGGTCTATGTCGTTTTTTCGGTATTGCGGAGGGTGGGGGAATATTCGCTGTCCAAACCGGCACGGGAGGTTCTGTTCACGGTGGTTAGTCGCGAAGAAAAATACAAGGCCAAGAACTTCATCGACACGGCTATTTCGCGTGGCGGCGACGCGTCGACAGCCTGGCTCGTGACGGCGGTGAAATCTCTCGGTGTCACGGCCACGCACATTGCTTGGGCATTGGTTCCCTTGATGGGAGTGTGGGCCTGGCTGGCGACTGTACTGGCCCGTCAAGAGAAGCGCCGGTTCTCGTCTCCTTCACTCTAGTGGTGCGTCCCAAAAGTTTTTCTCTGGATCCGTTCGCCCTGAGCTCTTCGATAAGCTCAGAGCAGACGGATCGAAGGGTGTGTGACTTTAGCCAGGTCCGTTCATGCGGTTCGACCTGGGAGTTCGACAAGCCTGTCCTGAGTCAATTGAAGGACTCACCACGAACGGAGTCTCGCAGAAGTTCAGCCACGCAACGCTAGTCCCGAACGATCAACGAGCCGATGACATAGGAACTGGCTCGTCCCGCTTTGGTTCCCCGTATGCGAACCTCCGATACATCGCGGACCTGGTCGCGGAGGGTCCAGGTGCTGCCGGCCTTCAGCTCAGGCCAGAACCACCAGGTTCCATCGCGCTTCCGGAACCAGAGTTGAATCGAAGTATCGGGCAGTACCGAAATCGATTCCATATCAAAATATGTGGGCGCATGATTGTCGACATTGCCGACCCAGATTTTAATCCACTGATTTTGATCGTGGGAGGACAGGACGCGGGGAGTCTTCGTCCAATCGACATCGGTGCATTTAAAGTCCACCAGTTTGCCGAACCCTCGACCGAGTCCATCTCCCGGATCCGGAAGGGTGTAGCACTCGATCCCCGTTTCCATGTTCAAATGGAAATGGGTGAGGCCGATGGTGTCGAAGTTGACATCGCTTCGTGAACAACGTTGGCGGTAGGCCCAACAGTCGCTATGTTTCGACGGATCACACATCTGCAAGGGCCCGAATCCGATTCGGGTCGTCCTGTATGCCAGCGTTGATCTGGCCTGGCCGAAGATATGTTCCAGCGCGGCCTCATCGTCGAAATTGACCAGGCATTGTTGTGGATTGCTTCCGTTGGGACGGGGTTGTACGACCTTGGGAGGTTGACTCTCCCGCTCTCGTTCGGCCGATTGTTCGGGTGTGGCTTGCGTCGGGGGACTCAGAGGATTCACCGGTTTCAATTTTGCACAAGCTCCCAGTGATGCCGCCAAGAACACACAGAGCGCCAGCCTGAGACTATGTCCATTGACCTGAACTAATGAGCGCATTGCTTCTCCTTTCTCTTGCGCCAACGCCACACACCACACTCTCATTCGCCATTCTAAGGTCCACTTGTAGCAGGTTGAGCTGCGAGGCTTTCCGGTTATTTACTCGTGAAAAAAACGCGTGGTATAGTCCGACGCCCGACTGTGTGCCATTGTCTCAGGGAGATGGATCGATTGCAATGAGTCATTGAAACCGAAATGGCAATTGAAGTTCCGGTCAAGTTATACATCGACAAGCTGCTGAAGGACTGCGGGAATGTATCGGTCGATCTGGCTCTGTTACCAGGGCTCGTGAAATCGAAGGCATTGCACGCCGTTGCCGATCGAGTTGCTGCGGACCAAGACGTTATTCTCGCGGAAAACGTCAAAGATATCGAGGCTGTGGGAAAGTCTTTTGAGAAGGCGGACACGAAAGATCGGATGAAGGCTGCCGTGGCTCGCGTTCGTCTGACGGCCGATCAGATGAAAGAGATCGTGGAGCGGCTGCATTTCATCGCTGATCTGCCGGACCCCGTCGGCGCCGTGACGTCTCGACAGGAACGTCCGGATGGGTTGCAAGTCTCCCGGGTGAGGGTACCGATCGGAGTGATCGGCGTAATCTCCGAACGGAGTCCGCTCGTCACTGTGGAGTCGATTGCGCTCTGTCTGAAATCCGGCAACCTCTGTGTCTTTCGCGGGGCTCCGGAGTGGAAGTTGACGCATCAGGCGATTGATGCGCGGTTTCGTGAGGCGGCAACGGCGAACGGCATCCCCAATGGGGCCTGGGTGCTCATCGATCGCCAAGAGAAAGAAGTTGCACTCGACCTGATTCGATCGGGGAAATACCTCGACGCCATCCTCGTGCGGGGCGGGGCCGGTTTACGAAAGACGGTTGCGGAGCAAGCCAAGGTCCCGGTTCTTTGCGATGACGGCGGCCTCACGCATTTTTACATCGATGAAGATCCTGATATTTCAGTCGCGCAAAACTTGGTGATCAATTCCAAGGTGCAGCGGGCGGGAGCCTCCAACGCGCTGGATACCTTGCTGGTGCAGCAGATCGTGGGACGGCAATTCTTGCCTCCGTTGATCAACCGCCTGCTGGACGAATTCAAGGTCGAGGTGCATGCGTGCCCTAAGACGGTCGCGCTCATGGGGCAAATGGCGATGACGGGACATACCGCGATCATTCCGGCGACGGATGCGGATTGGCAGACTCAGTTCGCCGGTCCGATCCTGGCTATTAAAATGGTCGAAAACCTCGATGAAGCGCTGGCCCATATTAGAATGCACGGCCCTTGCCTCACCGCCGGGATCGCCACCACGCGGTACGAGTCCGCCATGCGATTCACCAGGGAAGTCGATGCCGGCGCAGTGCTGGTGAATGCGTCAACTAGGCTCCATGCCGGCGATAGTTTCGGGATGGGGAGCGACGTGGGGCTGAGTGTGAGGAAACTGCATGCGAAGGGTCCGATCGGTCTGGAGCAGCTGACCTGCGAGAAGTATGTGGCATTCGGATCGGGGCAGCTTCGGCTTCCTCATCCGGTGCCGGAAACGTACTTCGATGCCATCATGCTCAAAAGGCCGTGATTCTCGTGATGTGTGAAATGTGAAGCGTATCTCGTAACCCCTCACCCCTTACGGCTCGATGCCATAAGCCATCAGCCCTATGCTCTGTTCCTCGGACGAGATACGAACGACGCTTCGCGATCACCTTGCTTGGTGGGGGCTTAAGCACTTCTCATCGGACCGCGATTATTTTGCTTGGCAACGCCAGCGTCTTTCGTCGGAAGATCTGAAGCGGCTCGCTTTCCACGCCGACCAAAAACGCCAAGGCGATCGTCGCGATGAAATTGCGTTTTATGATCTAGCCGCGCAGCCGAAGATTTATCCGGTTCTCTATAGCCAACGCTATGAATATTACGAGGAGATCGGTGTGCGGACCACGGCCCACCTCGGGCACGCGAAAAACGTTCTCGATTTTGGCTGTGGCATCGGAGTGTTGACGATCTTCTATGCGCGCCTGTTCCCAGAGAAGAATTTCGTGGGTATCGATCGATCGTCCGCTTCCGTCGTCGTCGCCCAGGAAAAGGCCGACAAGCTTGGGTTGCGCAATCTCCGCTTTGAGTGCGTGGATGTGGAAACTCAGTCGCTCTCAGGTTCGTACGATCTCGTGGTGGCGACCCATGCACTGGTGCAGGCTGAACAAGACCTGGGTCTTCCGAGCCAGAGTTGGCGAACCTTCGAGCGAGGAGGCAATCCCTCGCAGCAGCTGTCATTCGAACAACGGACGGGGCTTGCGATTCGACTGGACCGTCTGTGCCGGGCTCTGGACTCATCCGGTTGCATGATTGTGAATGAGAAAACGCGGCAGTTGGCACGCAGAGTCCCGTTTCAGCGCGCATTGGCCAACAGAGGACTGCAGCTCGCCGAACGTCCTGCCCTCATCCGATATCGAACAGTCGAAGAGGAGGTGGAGGACGGTCCGTTCTATCTATTGCGGAAGGGAAGTCAGGACACCACGGCTTGGGATGAGTTGCCCGAGGAAGATGGCTTGCAGGGTTTTTCTCAGGATGCGATTCCGACTGCACCCGCCGAGCCCGAAGGACCTCTGTATGAGAACCATCAGTTGTCGGCCCAGGCTGCGTGGGAACAGTTGAAAGATCGAGAAGTGACGAGAGAGATGACGTGGGAAGGGCCGGACGGTCGACAACTGCATGTCGAACGTGGCTCCTCTCGCGGACTCGCGTATCTGTACTGCGCCAATACCTTTGATCAGCGACAATTGGTGATCGTCGAGCAGGCTCGCTCGGCGATGCTGGATGCCTATTACCAAGAAATCGTCGATGACATGTCATAGAGAAGTAGGGTTCAATTGGTGTCTCCATACCCTCCCATTACTACATATAGGTAAGGTACGTATTGCTTGATAATCTTCTTGCATTCGCTTGTCTCTCTCGCTACCCTTGAACCACCCGTAAAACAATTCAGTCAGTACGTACCTGGTATTTCGTGCATGATCGTTTCCGGCATGGGTCGGAAGGAGGAATCACGATGAGATCGGCGCACATCTCTTTTGTCTCCCTCGGTTTGCTGCTGTGTGTCGGTTGCGCCACTCCGCCGGAAGTCAAGCAGGCCTTGATCGCCAAGGACCAGGCCTATGTCGAGAGTGAGCGGCTCATGCAGCAGTATCGCGAGTTGGTCAGCAATGTGACCGAGCGGCATCAGCAGTGGTATCGCTATCTCCAAACTCGGCTCAAACTCAACCTGGCGTTGCAATGGGCGACCACGAATCCCAAATTGACCGACGTCGGCGATGCCGAGTTGGCGAAGGACGATGCCGATCTGCTGGGCACCGAGGTCATTGCTCTCATCAATGAGATTCGGCTCAAGAACCTCCCTGAGCGAAAGGGCCCCACCGGACAGGTCGTCTTCCACGCGGGTATGGGGGAGATGAACAATCTCTTGCAAAAACTTCCTGAGCTGATCGGTCGAGTCGAGCAGCGCGTGGCGAAAGATTCGCAGGTGTCGTCGACGGTGGATTTGACCGCCTTCGATCAGTACCGCACCAACGTCGAAGCCCTGCGACGAATCAACGCCATCATTAAGCAATACCTGGACATTGATATCACCTTGTCACGCAGTGAGGTACAGTCGATCGCAGAGACCGCGCCGGCACTGCCTCGGTGATGCCCCAGGTGTCGGTGCGGAAGGAGACCAGCATGATCGGACGACAAGTCTTAGTCGTGAGTGTCGGGCTCATTCTCATGAGCCTGGTGGGCTGCCATTCGATTCACAGCGATGCGGTTCGTGAGCTGCTCCAGAAAGAAGGCACCAAGATTGATGCTGCGCAGACCAACATCGACGTGTTCCAGAAAGAAACCGAGGCGCGCATCAAGTTCTTGGAGCAGGCGCGCAGCTCCCTCCATGAGAGTTTCAAGGCGTTGCAAGCGCAGGAAGCCAAGCACCAATTCGTACTCTCCTCGTACCGGAATATCGCGAGCAAAAAAGGTGAGGCGGCGTATGCAGCGGGCTATCTGGTCGGTCAAATGTACTTGGTTGAATACCAGGGACTGGAAAAAGCCGTGTGGGATCAGTTTGAAGAAGACTTCTGCGGGTTGCGTGATACCGCCAATGCGTTAAACGACTCGTGGAAGCATACCGCGGCGCTCCATGCGCAGCTCAAACGCCATGCCGAGAAATCAGCCCTGGCGTCCATCGACCCGGAGTTTACCTCGGCGCTGATCGAGCAGGCTCCGGGACAATCCGAGCGCATCACGGAGGTGCTGAATCATTCCCGGACCGTCAATGATGCACTGGAGGAGGTCGTGGGCTCGCGCATCGTCAGGATGAGGGCGTTGCAACGCGCGCATACCTTCACGGCTGACTTGGTCGACCTTCTGGACAAGCTGAAGAAAGACGACGCGCAATAGAGGAGGCATCATGGAGACCAGTATCGCGGGGGTCGTCGGTTTTCTCGAAGGCAACGATAGCCTGATCAAGCAGTTGATGGAAACCGCTGAAAGCGCGAATCAGGAAATCAGCGATTTATCCGTCGAGGTCGATCATGCTCGTGAAGAGGCCAAGTGGCTGGTCGATCAGTTGGGGGTCGTGGAATTCGCCGTGGGAAAACAGGATGAAACCAAGGTCCGCCAGAAAGCGCTCTTGGAAGCCGTCGCGGCGCTACGGAAGAAATTCGAGACCTACAAGAACGACCCGCTTCGCCGAGGTATTTACGCGGCGGAGATATCCAATCTCTACGTGCAGGTGGCCAACACCTTCAACAACGAGACCATCGCCCAAATCGTTCCGTTCAGCAAGGACGAGATCAGGTCTTATAAAGCGCTCATGAAGGAGGCCGTACTCGACGCCGCTTCGCGAAAAAAGCGGGCTGCCGTCATCAAGGCCGCTGCGCAAATTTCCAAACTTGCTTTGGGAATCGCCGGGAAACTCGCGGTGTGAACCATGAGATACCGACCGACTGGACGGACTTTCTTGCTCTGGAGCGTCATTGGGGTCGCCTGCGGCTGCAGTCTCGATGCCGGCTCGCGTGGTCCGTTCGGACCCGAAGACCCTGAAACTGCGGTGCAGAAAGTCAAACTTCCCGGGAAAGCTCCTTCCCCCCACATTCTCCAATTCACCGGTGAAGATATCGCCGGTCACCATAAACCAAAAATGGTTGGTGCCGCTCTGGATGCGGCCGTGAAGCGGTCAACGAATGCCTCGGCGGTCCTGACCGCCAGTGAGGTGGCCGCATTGCGGAAAGCGGCCGAAAGCGACTCTCGTGTAAGGCCATTCCTGGGCAGTCGCTGGGCATTCATCGACGCTGATCGGGTGCCGCCTGAGGGTAAGCTTTCGTTTGGTTGTTGTCGTCACACAACAAACCTGACACGGCTTGTCTATTACAGTTACAGCCAAAATGTCGCCGTGGACGTCCATATGAAGGACACGAATGTGCTCAGCGTCTCTCGCCTTGAAGGCTATCAGCCTCCGGAAGGCCAACAGGATGTACAACGAGGGATCGAATTAGCCAAAGCGGACCCACGTCTGGCCGGTAAGGTAGAACAACTCGAAGGCCACGGACTACTGATGCAACCGGACCGGGGGTTCTTCAGGAATGATCCTGGATATGCACACCGCACGATCTGGATCACGTTTTCCCAGGGGCAGGACGGAGATCCGAAATATTGGGCGGTGGTCGATTTGACGGAGGACAAAGTCCTGGAGGCCGGAGAGGAACCGCCCCGTTCGTGAGAGGGAATGAGATGAAGCGAATCTGGTTGAGTGGTTTGATCATTCTCTGTGCCTTCTGGTCGTCCGAGCCCTTGTTGGCCGAGACTCAATCCGAGCATGTGGACTGGGGACGGTGGAGTTTCGACTGGGAAGTTCGAGACAATACCGGACTGGCCTTGAGAAACGTCAAATACGCGGACGAGTTGATTCTCAACAAGGCCAGCATGCCGGTCATCCGCGTCAAATATGTCAAAGAGCGTGTCTGGTGGAACCCCTTTACGTGGTTCGGCTCGCGGGCCGACAGCGGACGATGCGGGCCGTTTCAGGATCGTTTGCGATGGCAGGACCTCGTACCGATTGTGAACTGCGGCAATCAGAAAGTTTGCTTGGAAAACGCCACCCAGAATAATGTGAAGTGGCTCGAGGTGGGAGTGTATGCGCGGATCGGTGAATATCATATCTATCAGTCGTGGCATCTCTCAGAGGATGGAGAGCTCAGGCCGGTGGTTCAGAGCCGCGGGCTGTCCTGCAACACGAACCATGACCATCATCCCTACTGGCGGTTTGATTTTGATATCAACGGCAACGGCATGGACCAAGTCTTCGTCCATGAGGAAGGAGGACCGGATAGAGGCTGGGGCCCAGGCTGGCGGAAATATGTGAACGAGCGTAACGATGTCAAAATTTCTGCGCTCCACAAAACCTGGTTGGTTCGCGACCAATTGAACGGCCATGGAGTCTGGATTCAGCCTGGCGCCGGGTATGCTCCATTAAACGACGATGGCGAACGAGATAAGTTCGCCGATTTTGATGTGGCGATTCGTCGTGCCAATGTGAGTGAAGACGTTCCCTGGAGCTTCGGCGCCCGTGGGCAACTTGCGTATGATGAGGACAATCAGGGAGTTCAAGAGCAGGATGTCGTATTTTGGTACGTGGCCCACTTGCCCCACATGGCCGCCCTGGGTCCAACAAAATGGCTTGCTCTTGGCCCCATCCTTCGT
Source organism: Nitrospira sp. (assembly GCA_019636835.1). GTDB lineage: Bacteria > Nitrospirota > Nitrospiria > Nitrospirales > Nitrospiraceae > Nitrospira_D. Next base: position 13,308 of record JAHBWU010000061.1, on the reverse strand, counting down.
GTGCAACGATAATCGTGCACGCGCCTACAGACCGTCTTGAACAGTATTGACCAAATTGTAGGTTGTCCCTTTGGGTTTTGCTTAGTTTGGCGAGTGGCATGCTGTATGCCTTCATTCATGACTGACATGACTGATACACGCTGGATTGTTTTAGTTGACATGGAAGATCGAACAGGAGTATTGAGAGAATAGTCCAGTGACTTGTCGTGTGTGCAATGCTTCGAGTCATTCCTTAACAGGAGGAGGTGGAGATGGAAGACCTAAGTCCACCGGATCACATCGGCCCGCCGAGTCATGGGCGGGTGCCGCACCAGTTACGCTAGCCGGTTCTCCATCGGCTATCGCTTCCCCCGCGTAGGGGATTCAATCTTCAGATAGGCATTGTGGAGATTTGAGGTTAGCGTAAGAATACGCTGGCAAGCGGATCTCAGCGCTTCTAATGAAGCACACCGTAACCCATTAGCCCATTCCTCGCGCAGGTCCCCATCTACAATCGATTCTCGTGGCGTCCTAAGCGCCATGCGCAGGCGGCCTTACCCTCTGGAAAGGCCGCCTGTAGCGAATCTGTTGAACAGGACTGAACAAACCTGAGACAGGGAAAGAGGTTCAGAGCATCTAAGACCTTTGAGAAAGCAACGAGCGGAACACGCAACGTCTGAACTCATGGTACGAACAAAAGGAGTGAGCCATGGATAGTACCTTCTTGATGTTCGCGTCGGTCATGCTTGCAATCTTCATCGGTGGCATAGTCATATACAAAAAGAGTTAGAAATACTTGATGGCCAGAAGCACCGGTAGCAGGTGTTGAACCCTCGGTAAGGGACAACACCAGAGTGTCAGGGTTGAGGATTGTCAATGCGCCGGTGCATGGCGCATAAGGCAGGAGGTTTGTCCTACGACTTTGGCGTAGTCGTTTTGGGTTCTATACGAACTAAAGTGGGCGAGCTGTCAATTGTGGGTTATTGGACCACTACTGGAACTCCATTCGGCTGACTATCAAACAACAAACCCCAGCACTTTCCGCGCATCTATTAAAGCGTCTGGATTCTACGGAAATAAGATGTACGGCTTCGGCGGTTCCTGATCGGGCGGAAGATAAGCTGGTGCCGGTTCGCCGGCTGGTCCTAGGTTTCTGATGAACCGATACATGGCGCGCAGATCCTGCTCGGTCATCTCGCGCAGGACGAACCATGGCATCGGTGGTCTCAATTCAACCGAACGTGAGACCTTGATCCATTGGGCTTCCGAAAGCTTCTGCATATAGAGCCGTAAGTTACTGGCGTAGGTTGTGCCCCACGGACCGCGCCAGCCTATCGCATCTCCCTTGAGCCAGTCTTTTTCAGGAATTTTCCCTGCGGCTTCCGCATAGCCGGTCGTGTGGCAATCATTACATCCGGCGATCTTGATGACATACCGCGCTCGGTCTTCGGTTTTCTTGTCCAACGGAGTAGGGTGACTTGTTGAGTGTCCCTTGTCTCCGGCAGCGGCTGCAGTAACCACCACGGTGATGAAGATCAAAGACAATGTTGCTGCTTGGATTGTTTGAATCACGCGCATGGGTTCTTCTCCCTGATGATGGGTGCCGGCTATGTACCCTCAATGTCCATGGAAGCTGGAACAGAGAATAAACGGTGCTCAGTATTCGTCGATTTCATCGGTCTCGTCGAGCATCTCGACTGTGATCTCATCGGCCTCTGCAGTCCATTGAGTCAGTGGTATACCCTTGGCTTTCAGGATGGCCTCTTGCTCCGTTCCTGCTGCTGTCGTCAGTTCATAAGTCACAGTTTGTCGAACCTGAAACATTCTCATAATTATTCACCTTTGAATCGTCTAAAATCTGATCACGGGTTTTCCACGGGTAACCGGCGCATTGTAATCGATCCAGCTATAGATACTATAGAGCCTCATTAATATATGTTTCAGAAGATCTATGGCCGTTGCCTTGACTCTATTTCCGTTGCTTTGCTAGAGTGACCAATCCAATTCTAAACGATTGAAAGTCCCGCTGTTTCTGACACTGTTTCTGAATTGTTCCACAAGCAATCTGAGGCAATATCGTGATGAAAACTTGGCTTTTTGACGATACGCTTAAATGGAGTCCGTTCCTTCTCTATATCGAAGGGCTCCAGGGAGAGTGGGGTGGCGGAGATTCGGTGACGGAGGAAGAAGAACTGCCGTTGCCTCCGCAGAACGTCCAAGCCAAACCAGGCAATGGACGCATTACCGTCACATGGGATCCGGTTCCGGATGCCATGTACTACAACCTCTACTTTCAGACGAGCAAGGGTGTGCAGATTAAGTTCTCAGAGCTGACCCGTCCCATCGCCGGCCCCGAAGATTTCAAGAGCGTAATCGGTGTGAAGAAAGACAAGGCGACCTGCCTGGAAGGTGCCTCTAGTCCCTATGTCCATGACGACCTTGCCAACGGCACCTGTTATCACTATGTCGTCACCGTCGTCACCCAGAAGGGCGAAAGTCTCGAATCGCAGGAAGCCATGGCCATTCCATCGCCCTATCTCCTCGCCATGGTCATCGGTCGTGAAGGAGTGGGCGACGGTGAGTTGAACGCGCCCACGGGGATCGCGCTCGACAAGGACGGCAACATCTATGTGGCTGATACGGACAACCATTCGATCCAAAAATTCGATCGGACCGGAAATTTTTTGGCTCGATGGGGCGGTGAACCCAGCTCACAGGAAGGCCAGTTTTACTATCCCCGCGGTTTGGCCGTCGGTCAGGGCGATGCCGTGTACGTGGCCGATAGCGGCAACAACCGGGTACAGAAGTTCGATCTCGAAGGCAATGCGCAGAAAGCCTGGGGCAAGTTCGGGTTCGCCTGGCGTGGGGCCGACATGGGACGCTTCGACGTGCCCTGGGGCATCACGACGGATCAAGACGGCAATGTATACGTCTCCGACACGAGCAACGCGCGCATTCAAAAATTCCAAGCCGACGGCCAGCCGCTGTTGAAGTGGGGCCGTGACGGCAGCTTCGACGGCGCCTTCTTTTTTCCGCGCGGGGTGGCGGTCGATTTCGTCGGCAATATTTATGTGGCCGATGAGAGCAACAACCGCATCCAAAAGTTCGATACCCGCGGAAGTTTTTTGACGAAGTGGGGACGAGAGGGCCAGGGACCCGGACAGTTCAAGGGGCCGTGGGGTATCGCCTGTGACGCATTAGGCAACGTCTACGTCGTCGACAGCGGCAACCATCGGATTCAGAAGTTCGACGGCAACGGTACGTTCCTGTGCTCATTCGGGAACCGTGGGAAAACGGAGGGACAGGTCAATTTCCCCTACGGCATCGCGGTGGATAAGGAAGGCGCGGTGTACGTCGTCGACAGCGGCAACAACCGTGTTCTCAAATATGTGCCGACCGAAGAAGAGATGAATCGTGGGAAAGATCAGCCGACGCAAGCGGTGGAAACCGGAGCGGTCCAGCCACCCCGCAGCCTTGCCGTCAAGGCCGGTGATACGGAAGTCTTCCTGAGCTGGATGGAAGTGTCCGGCGCGCAGTCCTACAATCTCTATTTCAGCACCTCACCCCATGTCACGCTTGAGGGGGCGACGAAGATCGAAGGCGTGACGACCCCCTATACGCATGAAGGTCTCACCAACGAGACACCCTATTTTTATGCCGTGACCGCGTCGTTCGAAGATGGGACGGAAAGCGGACTGTCGGCAGAGGTGACGGCGACGCCCGTACTCATCGATATCACGGCGCCTCAGAATCCCTATGCGGTGATCAATCATGGGGCTTTCATGACCAATGCGCCCGATATCGTGGTGACGATTTCGGCGACCGATTTGGATTCGGGGGTCGGGGCCTATTTTATTTCTGAAAGTCCGTTGACTCCCGTGGCCGGGACACCAGGCTGGGTGGATGTGACGCCGGCGATCAAGTTTGGAGCCACTATTCCGTTCATCCTCTCGCCTGGAGACGGGCACAAAACCATTTATGTGTGGTTCAAAGACGTCGGCAACAATGTCTCCACGCCGGCCAGCACCACGATTTTGGTCAATACATCGGGCTATCTGTGCGTGTCGAAATGGGGCAAGCCCGGACGGGGTGCATCGCTGTTACACGGCGGAGAGTTTATGGCGCCGATGTACGGACTGTGTGCCGATCAGCAAGGATCGCTGTTTGTCGTCGATAACGGCAACAATCGCGTGCAAAAGTTCGACAATGCCGGGAACTTCATCATTCTGTGGGGAAGCTTCGGCTCCGCGAATTCCAACTTCCACAATCCCACCGGCATTGCCTGCGACGGCAAGGGCGATGTCTGGGTGGTGGATACCAACAATCACCGGGTTCAAAAGTTCGATGGGAAGCTCGGCGGTTACCTCATGAAGTTCGGTTCACGGGGAAACGGTGAAGGACAGTTCAATGCGCCCTGGGGAATTGCGGTCGACCGCGTGCGCGGCTATCTCTACGTCGTCGACAGCGCCAATTTCCGTGTGCAAAAATTCGACATGTCCGGTGAATTCATCATGTCCTGGGGGAGTTTCGGCAATGGGGACGGACAGTTTTATTTCCCACGCGGGGTGGCCGTGGATCAAGAAGATGGGTCGGTCTATGTCGTCGATATGGGAAATCACCGCATCCAGAAATTCGATACCAGCACCAATGTCTTGCCGCAGCTGTTGACGAAGTGGGGAGGCAGTCCGACGGCCGGGCATGCCAGCAGTTCATTGGCACAGGAGGCAGGCCAATTGCGCTCGCCTTGGGGCATCACGGTTGATGGAGCCGGGGATGTCTATGTGACGGATACGGGGAATCATCGGATCGAAAAGTTCGACCGCGAGGGCAATTTCATCACTCAGTGGGGCGGGTTCGGGAACGGCGGCGGCCAATTCAATTTTCCATACGGGATTGCCGTCGATGCGAAAAGGAGCGTCTTTGTCGTCGACAGCGGCAACACACGGGTGCAGCAGTTCATGCAGGCAGAAGAGGGCAGCGAGCGGCTGCAGGACGAGTCGGAGGAGCTGGCCGAGTTGGAGAAAACGCAACGCACGCAGAACGTTTGAAGAGGAAGCGATGCTTGATAAAGAACCGCGATTAGGACTGACGTACGACGACGTGGTCCTCGTGCCGGCCAAGTCGCAGATCGTGCCCAGCGAAGTCGATACCGGCACCTTTGTCTCGCGCAATATCCGGATCAATATCCCGCTCGTCAGCGCGGCCATGGACACTGTAACGGAATCTCGGCTGGCGATTGCGATGGCGCGTGAAGGGGGGATCGGGGTCATCCATCGCGTGCTGTCTCCGGCGGATCAGGCGACAGAGGTGGATAAAGTCAAGAAGTCCGAGAGCGGCATGATCCTCGATCCCGTGACGATATCACCGGACGAGACGATTCGTGATGCGCACCAACTCATGGCGAAATATCGGATCTCAGGCATCCCCGTTACCAAAGGGCGCAAGCTGGTCGGGATCCTTACCAACCGCGATTTGAGGTTCGAAACTAGGATGGACATGAAGGTGTCGCAGGTGATGAAGCGAGACCGCTTGATCACGGCGCCGGAGGGTACCAGCCTTGAGAAAGCGAGAGAGATTCTTCACGAGCATCGGATCGAAAAACTGCCGGTGGTGAACAAACAATTTGAACTCAAGGGCCTCATTACCATCAAGGATATCGAAAAACGGATCAAGTATCCCAATGCGTGCAAGGACAACCATGGACGTTTACGAGTCGGCGCGGCAGTCGGAGTTGGACAGGATACGGAAGAACGCGTGACCCTTCTCAAGAAATCCGGTGTGGATCTTGTCGTGATCGACACGGCGCACGGCCATTCACAAGCCGTGCTGGGAATGGCGAAGATGATCAAGAAGCTGTATCCGGATCTCGAACTGGTTGCTGGAAACATCGGAACCGCAGAGGCGGCCAAAGACCTCCTCAAAGTCGGAGTCGATGCGGTCAAGGTCGGGGTTGGACCGGGGTCGATCTGCACGACACGAATCGTGTCGGGCGCCGGGATGCCGCAATTGACCGCCATTGCGGATTGCGCAAAAGTTTTAAATGGGAGTGGCGTGCCGGTTATTGCCGATGGAGGCATCAAATTTTCCGGCGATATCGCGAAGGCCTTGGCCGCCGGGGCCTCTTCCGTGATGCTCGGTGGTCTCTTTGCGGGAACAGAAGAGTCTCCCGGTGAGACGGTGCTCTATCAAGCCAGAACCTACAAGGTCTATCGCGGCATGGGTTCGATCGGAGCGATGGAGCGAGGTGGGGGGGATCGGTATGGGCAAGGAGGACGTCCCACCCAGAAGCTGGTTCCCGAGGGGATCGAAGGCCGTGTTCCGTATAAAGGTCCGTTGGCCGCCGTGGTCTATCAGTTGGTCGGCGGTGTGAGATCGGGCATGGGATACTGCGGCTGCAAAACGATTGCCGACTTGCAACGGAATGCCACGTTCATCAGACAGTCCGTGGCCGGCCTCCGTGAGAGCCACGTACATGACGTGATTATTACCAAAGAGGCGCCGAACTATCGGATGGATTGGGAATAGCTCAGCGTGAAACGTTTTTCGTGAAGCGTATCTCATAACCAAGACCTCGCTTTCTTTTCTCCAGCGAACGACGCTTCACGCTTCACGAACGACGGTCTCCATGGAACTCTGGCACGATAGAATTCTGGTCCTCGACTTCGGATCGCAGTACACCCAACTGATCGCCCGCCGCATTCGTGAAGCGCAGGTCTATTCGCAAATTTTTCCCTGTACGGTTCCGTTAGCGACGATTCTCGCGTATCGGCCGCAAGGCATTATCCTTTCAGGCGGCCCTTCCAGTGTCTACGAGAAGAAGGCGCCGGTTGTCGCGAAAGAGCTGTTCGATCAGAATATTCCGATCCTCGGCATCTGCTACGGCATGCAGTTGGTGACCTATCTCTCCGGGGGCGGAGTCGGGAAGTCGACACATCGCGAGTATGGTAGAGCCGATCTTACCATCGACGATGCCGGGGATCTCTTCAAAGGAGTCGGAACCGACCGGTCGACCGCCGTATGGATGTCCCATGGGGATCGCATCGAGCGGATGCCGCCGGGTTTTCGATCGATCGCGCATACGAACAACTCGCCCGTCGCCGCGATGAAGCGGGATGATCACAAGAGCCGAATCTATTGTTTGCAGTTCCATCCCGAAGTGGCTCACACGCCGGAAGGAACGAAAATTCTCCGCAACTTCGTCTACGAAATTTGCGGCTGCAAACCCACCTGGACCATGCAGTCCTATGTCGAGACCGCGGTGGGGCAAATTCGCGAACAGGTCGGCAAGGAGCGGGTCATCTGTGCGTTGAGCGGCGGCGTGGATTCATCGGTTGCGGCGGCGCTGACACACCGAGCGATCGGCGAGCAACTCACCTGCATCTTCGTCGACAATGGTGTCTTGCGGGCCGGTGAACGTGATCAAGTACAGAAGACCTTCGCATCGCAGTTGCATCTCAATTTACGAATTCTGGACGGCACCAAGCAGTTCCTTGCCGATCTGAAGAACGTAGCGGATCCGGAACGAAAACGAAAGATCATCGGTCGGCAGTTCATCAAACACTTCGAGGCCGAATCCAAAAAACTGAAAGGCACCGAATATCTCGTCCAAGGCACGCTTTATCCCGACGTCATCGAAAGTGTCAGTTTCAAGGGCCCGTCGGCCACGATTAAAACCCATCATAACGTCGGCGGTTTGCCGGCACGCATGAAGCTCAAGCTTATCGAGCCGCTGCGAGAGTTATTCAAAGACGAAGTGCGGGTGTTGGGAACAGAACTGGGGTTGCCGGACGAGATTATCTGGCGGCAACCGTTCCCGGGACCGGGGTTGGCAATCCGCGTGCTCGGTGCAGTGACGCCTGAACGGTTGGTGATTCTGCGGGCGGCGGAAGCGATCGTCGATCAGGAAATCCGAAGCGCCGGTCTCTATCGTGAGATTTGGCAGGCCTTTGCCGTCTTGTTGCCGATTCGAACTGTCGGGGTGATGGGTGATCAACGGACCTATGAGAATGTCATCGCGATTCGCGCCGTCACCAGTGTAGACGGCATGACGGCTGATTGGGCGAAGATTCCAAACGACGTGCTGGGTCGTATGTCGAATCGGATCATCAACGAAGTCAAAGGTGTGAATCGGGTCGTGTATGATATCAGCTCGAAGCCGCCGTCGACGATCGAATGGGAGTGAGGATTGAGTACGGCCAGGCAGCTTCCGTGCTCGCGCACCGCGCACACAAGGTTAATCGAATTGTGATCAAAGCAGACGGTGCTCGGTGCATGCGCGCAGTTGAAGCCATCCTGGTCGTACTCAACGAGTAGAGAGAGAAGAGCAATGGAAGTCAGGCTCCAAAAACTTATCGCCAGTACGGGGCTTTCGTCACGTCGAAAGGCGGAGATGCTGATCGCGTCGGGACGAGTGTCGGTGAACGGCAAGATCGTTACAGAACTCGGAACGAAGGTCGATCCCGCCCGAGATCACGTGAAGGTTGATGGGAAGCACCTCACGTCGGCGCAGCCCTTTGTCTATCTTATGTTGAACAAACCCAAGAACGTGATGTCCACGTTGGAGGATCCGGGTGGACGGACGACTGTGAAGCATTTCTTGCGTGGTGTCTCCGTTCGCGTATTCCCTGTCGGCCGACTCGATTTCGACAGTGAAGGGCTGATGTTGCTGACGAATAACGGAGAGCTTGCGCAGGCCCTGTTACACCCGCGCTATCATGTGCCGAAGACGTATTTGATTAAGGTGAAGGGTGTGTTGAAGGACGAGGAGATCGTTCGTTTAGAGCGGGGGGTCAGGCTCGAAGATGGGATGACGAGTCCAGCCCACGTGAAGAAGGTGCGAAAGGTCGAAGCAAACTCCTGGCTGGAGATCACCATCCGCGAGGGTCGCAAGCATCAAGTCAAGCGCATGTTGGACGCGGTTGGGCATCCGGTGCTCAAATTACTTCGGGTCAGGATGGGGCCTCTCTCGCTCGGCAATTTGGAACCAGGGGAGTTTCGGTTCTTGACGGATCGAGAGGCCAACGCGTTACGCGAGTTGGTCGATGAGCGGATGGCATCGGAGGAAAGGGGAGAGGAGCCGGTTCCGGGACCGAAGCGTCCGGTCAGGGGAGAGGGTTGGGCCAAGCCTGAGAGAAGCAAAAAGGTTTCCAGGAAGAAAGTGAAGGTTGCATGAACGTCCGAACTCATCGTTGTGGAGAGTTGAGTGCGAAACAGGTCGGTCAGACCGTCGTCTTGAACGGCTGGGTTCAGCGTCGACGCGATCATGGGATGGTCATTTTCATCGATCTTCGTGATCGAACGGGTATCACACAGGTCGTGTTTAATGCCGAACGAAACATCAGGGTACATCAGGCCGCCCATGCGCTACGCAGCGAATGTGTCGTGTCGGTCACCGGCCAAGTCATGGCGCGGCCGGATGAATCGAAAAATTCCAATCTATCCACCGGAGAAGTCGAGGTCTTCGTCGACGAGGTAGAAATTCTGAATGAGGCCAAGACGCCGCCGTTTTTGATCGAAGACGATGCCGAGGTGACGGAAGCGATTCGCTTGAAGTACCGCTTTTTGGATCTGCGTCGGCCCAGGATGCAACGGCTTCTGAGCTTGCGTCACGGGATCACGCAGGCCACCAGGGAATTCGTGAATGCTGAAGGATTTTTGGAGGTAGAGACGCCGATTTTGACCAAGAGTACACCGGAGGGCGCTCGGGACTATTTGGTGCCGAGCCGGGTCAATGCCGGACAGTTCTTTGCGTTGCCGCAGTCACCGCAATTGTTCAAGCAGGTGCTGATGGTCAGTGGAGTCGATCGCTACTATCAGATTGCCCGCTGCTTCCGTGACGAAGATCTCCGCAACGATCGGCAGCCAGAATTTACCCAGATCGATCTGGAAATGTCCTTCGTTGATCGCGAACAGGTCATGAGCCTCATGGAGCGCATGATTGTTACCATCTTCAGTACAGTCGGCGATGTTCAGCTGCCGACGCCCTTTCCTCGTATGACCTATGCTGATGCGATGGGCCGCTATGGGTCGGATAAGCCTGACCTTCGGTTCGATATGCCGCTCTACGATGTGACCGCCTTCGGCGCCGCGAGCGAGTTTAAAGTTTTCAAGGACGCAGCGACCAAGGGAGGCACCGTCAAAGCGCTGATCGTGAAGGGTGGCGCGTCGCTCTCACGAACGCGCATCGACGCGTTGGGCGAAACGGCGAAGAGTTTTGGTGCAAAGGGTTTGGCTTGGCTCAAGATCACGGCGGATGGACAGCTTGAATCGGTCATTGCGAAGTTCCTGGATGCCAAGGCCTTTGCTGCGGCCTTACCTGAAGCGAAGCCTGGTGACCTGGTTCTATTCGGTGCGGACAAGGCGGCGATCGTCCACGATGTGCTGGGCCGCATTCGTCTCTTGCTGGGTGAAGAACTGAATCTAATCGACAAGACCACTTGGAAGCCGCTCTGGGTGACGGATTTTCCGCTGCTTGACTATTCGCCGGAAGAGAAGCGGTATGTGGCCATGCATCATCCATTCACAGCCCCGCTTGATGAAGACCTGCCGCTGTTCGAGTCGGACCCGCTGAAAGTGCGCGCGAAGGCCTACGATATGGTGCTGAACGGTAGCGAGATCGGTGGCGGCAGTATTCGTATCCACCGCCGTGATGTGCAAAGCAAAGTGTTCGACCTCCTCGGGATCGGCAAAGACGAAGCGGCGGTCAAGTTTGGGTTTCTGCTTGAGGCTCTTGAATATGGCGCGCCACCGCACGGCGGAATCGCGTTTGGATTGGATCGATTGGTCATGTTGCTCGGCAATGCTGATTCGATCCGCGACGTCATCGCATTTCCCAAGACCCAGAAAGCGCAATGTCCGCTGACTGACGCACCATCCGCCGTCGGTCCCGAGCAATTGAAGGAGTTGCGGATCAAGTTGGATCTGGTTGAATAGGAAGATCTCGTCCGCATGGCCGGTAATACGTTCGGCAGAATTTTTACGGTCACCTCATTCGGCGAGAGCCATGGGCCGGCGATCGGGTGTGTCGTCGATGGTTGCCCCCCGGGTCTTTCACTTTCAACGGAAAACATTCAGAAAGATCTCGACCGCCGGAAACCCGGCACCTCGCGCCATGTGACGCAGCGCCAGGAATCGGATACCGTTGAAATTCTCTCCGGAGTATTCGAGGGAAAGACCACCGGCACGCCGATCGCGCTGTTGATCCGCAATGAAGATCAGCGCAGTCGGGACTACGGCAATCTGATCGATACCTTTCGTCCGGGCCATGCCGACTATACCTACTGGCAGAAGTACGGGGTTCGCGATCATCGAGGCGGAGGTCGTGCATCAGCACGTGAGACTGCGGTTCGAGTTGCCGCCGCTGCCATTGCGAGAAAGTGGCTCAACGAGAAATATGGTGTGGTGATCCGTGGATATCTGAGCCAATTGGGTCCTCACGAATTGGCCTTCAAAAGTTGGGACGCAGTAGAGCAGAATTCGTTTTTTTCCGCTGACCCGGAAGTCGTTCCGAAGCTGGAATTATTCATGGATGAATTGCGAAAGGCCGGCGATTCGATCGGCGCCAGAATCACAACGGTGGCTGAGCAAGTGCCGGTGGGATGGGGCGCGCCGGTCTATGGAAAATTGGATGCTGATCTGGCCGCGGCGATGATGGGCATCAACGCGGTGAAAGCAGTCGAGATCGGATCAGGCTTCGCGTCGGTTGTCCAGCGAGGGTCAGAGCACGGGGACGAACTCACGCCGGATGGTTTTGTGACGAACCACGCGGGCGGCATTCTCGGCGGCATCTCCACCGGGCAGGACATTGTCGTGAAGATCGGCATCAAGCCGACATCCAGTATTCGCATCCCTCGTCGATCTATCGACAAACAGGGTAATCCTGTCATGGTTGAGACCAACGGCCGCCACGATCCCTGCGTCGGGATTCGTGCTACTCCGATCGCGGAAGCCATGATGGCACTCGTCCTTATGGACCATGCGTTGTTGCATTGCGCCCAAAATGCGGACGTGACGACGAAGACTCCAAAAATTGCTGCTTCCGCAAAACGGACTGCATTACAAGACAAAATACAACCTGCCTCGAAGATTAATCCTGATCCTGCAGAAGCTTAGCGGACCAATGTTCTGTTCCCCTCAATGGCAAGCGGCGCAGGCACGAAAAGCCAGGCTGCTGCAGAAAAACATTCCGGGCTCTTTTTATTCTGCCAGATAACCCTGAAAACACTCTCGCTCGTTCGACCTGGATTTACGCAGCTAAATCGCGACATACCCGAGATGCTTCCAGAAACGTTTTTGGGTGATACTTGTCGAATATTTCTTGCCGGACGATAAGCGGATGGAAGCGACGTGTTGGTTCGGCCTTTGAAGCGTCTTCACACCACTGCTTCAAGCGCTCCCATTTTTGGGCATCATCCAGGTCTTCACGCCCTTTGGTCTCAACAATCCAGTAGTCGGCCTCGGTCTCCTTCACAACGAAATCCGGATAGTAGTTGCCGATGCTTCCATCGGCCGTCCGATACTCAATTTTAAAATGGGTGCTGGGTGAGTTCTTTACGAAGGAGACAACGTCTCGACTCTCATCGAGTAATCCGGCAAACTCCAATTCAAAGTGGCTGTCTCCGACGATTTTGCTGAAGATCGAGCGCTTGGGCGATAGATACTCTTGGTGAGTCACGATAAAGGGACGGGTTTTGCTGAATTTGATTCTATCTCTTACCTCAGTTGTCCCCTTATCCTGTACTGTAAGCGCGTTCACGGCGGCTTTGAAGGTTTCCAAAATCGCACGGGTTGCCTCGATCTCCGATAAATTGCGCAGAACGTTTAGGTCCTCTAGATCCACGTGCCGGTCAAATAATTTAGCCTCGACAAACCGCTTCACTTTGCCGAAGAGGATGTCAAATCCACCGACCAGCCGAAGATCACGCATGATGATCTTCGAAAAATAGCCGATTACACTGTGATAATCCGGCGAGAAGCTTGAATCAAGAATGGTCGTGTGGCTGACTTCGTCGGCATCAATATCTTTGAATACAATCTCGCGCTGCTCTTCTTCCGTGAAGCTTTTCAGCTGCAGTTTCGGCTGACGCAACTCCTCTATGTTCAGGTCCTCCAAGTTCTTGTACTCGCGATAGATCCGCGGTGCGAGGATCGGCAATTCAATATCAAGCCGCTCGATGTCTTTCTTCTGGTTGTCACGTTCGACCTCTACAACCATCGGCGATCGTGGTCTACTCCGTTCGTGCATTTCATCGTACTCAAGATCCACACCCTCGATCTTGATGGACTCAATGAAATCGATAAAGGCTTCTGTCCCGACAATGCTTACTTTCT
>JAHBWU010000060.1 GCA_019636835.1 Nitrospira sp. | reverse complement strand
ACCGGACTCCTTCCTGTCCCAAAAACAGGCCGGTCTCGATCTCTGCGTGAAGCTTGGCCTTACAGATCAACTCGTCAATACGAATGAGACGGGTAAGAAGGCCTCGGTGCTCTATGGCGGACGACTGCATGACTTGCCGGAAGGACTGCTCTCTTTCGTTCCGAAACAACTGGGATCTTTCTTTCGGAGTGGTCTGCTCACCTGGACAGGATTAGCGCGCATGGGGCTGGAGATCGCCGTTCCAGCAGGCCCGTCAACGGGCGATGAATCGTTGGCGGCTTTTCTGCGCCGTCGGTTTGGGGTCCAAGCGTTTGAGCGGGTCTTGGAGCCGTTGATGGCCGGGATTTATGCGGGAGATGCCGAGCAAATGAGCCTGCGCGCCACGTTCCCGCGGTTTTTTGAACTGGAGCAACAGCATGGCAGCATCGTTCGTGGCATGATGGCCGCCAAGAAGGCCGCCGCATCAGTTTCGACAGATCAAGCGAGACGGACGATGTTTGTGAGTCTGAAGAATGGTCTCGGTGATTTGGTGACTGCCTTGACGAGTCGGTTGACGCAACAGGGGGTCGATCTCCGTGTCGGTGCGCGAGTCGAGGCCCTCAGAGTGAGGTCGCATGAGCTCGGCCGCTGGATGTACGATCTTATTTTGCAAGATGGATCGGCGCTCTCCGCCGACGGTGTCGTTCTTGCCACCCCGGCGTATGTTTCAGCAGACCTGTTGCGTCCGTTGACGCCGATAGCGGGTGGTTTGCTGGACATGATTTCGTATGCGTCGACTGCCACCATTGCGATGGCGTTTCCGCGGACTCTGGCGAGTGCGATAGAAGGATTCGGATTTATCGTGCCGCGAAGGGAGCAGCGTCATTTAATTGCCGCAACGTGGACCTCGCTCAAGTGGCCGTATCGCGCTCCGGCGGATCAGCTGTTGGCGCGCTGCTATGTCGGTGGGGTGGGGCGGGAAGATATTCTTCAGCTGGATGATGATGCGTTGACGGAAAAAGTCAGAGAGGAACTCGCCGCGATATGCGGCATCAGAGTGGAACCAAATTATGTGGAAGTGAATCGATGGCGGAAAGCAATGCCGCAGTACACGCTCGGCCATCTGGATCGATTGGCACAACTGGAGGCGGCGGTGAGCCGCTATCCGGGACTTGTTCTAACAGGAGCCGCTTATCGCGGAGTCGGCATACCCGACTGCATTCGTGATGGATTTCTGGCAAGCGAGCGGATCGTGCAGGATCTTATCGGTGAAACGAGTGCGATGCGGCGATCTGTGGCAAGGACAGCTCCAGGCTAACCCCCAACCTTCTTCCGGTTATCGTCAGTGATACATCCAGGCCCGGGTTAACGGGAATTCGGTCGGGCCGCCGGCTTCCTGGCGGCTGGCCAGCACCTGATACACGGTCAACCAGCCCTGCGAAAACGCCAGTGATGAGCCTGCGAGATAGGTACGCCATATTCGGAGCGTCCGTTCGCCGACGATGTGACGGGCTGCGACGAGTTGTCTTTCCAGCCTGTGCGACCAGTGTGCGAGTGTCCGAGCGTAGTGCGGTCGCAGATTTTCAACGTCATAGATCTCAAAGCTCTGCCTCGCCATCTCCCGGATCACCGAGTGGAGATGGGGAAGTTCGGTATGTGGGAACACATACTTGTCCATAAACTCGCTCACTCCGGAGCCGACCGTGTGCCCATCGGCATCTGGTAAGGTGATGCCGTGGTTCATAAACAGCCCTCGATCGCGCAACAGGCGCCGCACAATGCCGAAGTAGAGGTGAAAATTATTCCGGCCGACATGCTCAAACATGCCGATACTGGAAATTTTATCGAAGGTGCCTTCCCCCAACCTTTCCGGCGCATCGCGATAGTCCAGCAGGAGCACCTTGACCTGTCGTTCAAGGCCTGCTGCCTTGACACGCTCCTTGGCCAAAGCAAACTGATTGTCCGAGAGCGTAATTCCGACCGCCTGCGCGCCGTAACGCTGGGCGGCATGAATGATCAGCCCACCCCAGCCGCAGCCGATGTCGAGGAATCGTTCACCGGGCTGAAGGCGGAGTTTGCGGCAGATGTGATCGAGCTTGGCCTCTTGCGCGTCGTCGATCGTTTCTTTCCCGGTCTGAAAATACGCGCAAGAATAGACCAGGCGGTCATCCAGCCAGAGCCGGTAAAAATCGTTGCTCACGTCGTAGTGATGTTTAATGTCGTCGAGATCCTGTTTGGGAGTATGGCATGCCGACGAAGCGGGAATTCGTGCTGTCGCCGGAGAGCCGCCGGCCGCCGCGAGGCGCTCAGCGCTGGCGATCACGGATATGATGTCGCCGTCGATATCGATGCGTCCATCGACGAAGGCCTCGCCGAGCGATCCAAGCGTGGGATGGGTCAGCGCCGGCAATAAGTTAGGATCGCGGATTGCGAGCACAACGCGGGGTTTTTGGCCGAAATTGAGACGCGAACCATCCGGGAGTATGAGATCAAGCGGCTGGCCGCCGTTTGCCCGGACTCTTTCCGCCAACCGTCGAATGCCATGACTCAGTACCTTTCGTGCGATCTTTCTGGTCGCCTGCGAGACGAGACTGCCCTGAGCCATGTTAACCTCCTTTGGGCTGTAACCTTCGATTCTCGGTCGAATGCGGGTACTCGCTGGAGACTCATTCTTGGAATACCTGCAGTTTTTCGACGAATTCAGTTCAAGCGAGCGTCAAAGACGTCGTCATGCCAAAGAGGTGCGAAGTATTACTTCTCCGCTTAGTCTTTTCACGTGGTCATTGTCAAGTGCCAAGGCACACGACGATACCTATAAAACGCCCTTCTCAACCGACTAAGACTCTATGAGAGTGAAAGTATTTCGATAACCACGAGGATGAGAACTAGGATGATCCTCAGGGGAGAATAATGGCTTGCTGGGGATAGCCGAGTTCTTTCAGCACGCCTTCCAATGAGTCGACCATCGGCGGCGGGCCACAAAGAAAAACGCAGGTGTCGGGAGCTGGAGCGGGAAGATGGTGTCGGAGAATTTCAGGGGTGACGCGACCTCTGCCACCTTCCCACCTGGGAGGCGGCTGTTCCAAGACGTGGTGGCAATGAAAGCTCGGATGGTTTCGGACATTGCGTTCCCACTCCCGTCGGAAGATGATGTCGGATTCGGTTTTGTTGGCAAAGATCAGGAATAACTCCGCATCGATCTTGTTGATCAGAATCCAGCGAATGATGGAGATCATCGGCGTAATCCCGGTGCCTCCCGCCACAAACCCGACTTGCTTCGCCATTCCATCGACCCAATGTCCACCGGTGTTCGGCCCGCTCATCAGCACCGTATCTCCGATCCGCTGATCGTGCAGGTACTTCGAGACGGAACCAGCGTCATAGCGCTTGACCGTGAGCTCGAAGAAACCCATTGTGCCCGGCAGCGACGACGGGGTGTACGGCCGTTTCACGGCCTTGCCGTTGATCGTGGCATGAACATAGAGAAAATCGCCGGGGAACATGTCCAGCGTGGCGTCGGCAGGCAGTTCGAAACGAAACGTCTTCGTGTCGTGGGTGTCCGGCTCAACGTGGGTCAGCTTGTAGGGAGTAGGCGTTTTGGTCTTGATGCGGGTGACGGCGTCCATGATCAAGGATGCATCATACGAGGTCACATGGAGAGGTGCAACAGAACTCTTCACGATACTTCCGCCTGGGCCTCTTGCATCTATCGCTCATCTCGCTCCATACTTTTTCCATGATGCCGCATTCAACAGATCCATCTCCCCCTCTTCAGAACCTTGAAGCCGACGTCGCCTTGCGCGCGATTCTCGAAGGCACAGCCACGGAAACAGGACAACAGTTTTTTGCGGCGCTGGTCCAGAATCTCACCAAGGCCCTCGGGACCCACGGAGCCTGGGTGACGGAATACTTCCCCGAGAAGCGCCGTCTTCGTGCCCTCGCGTTCTGGATGGATGGTCAGTGGGTCACGAATTATGAAGTGGACATCGCGGGAACGCCCTGCGAGCGCGTGATCGATACGGCCAAACTGGTACATTTCCCGGATCGGGTTCTTGAGATTTACCCCCATGAGGAGGAATTGAAAGCAGCCGGCGCCGTCAGCTACATGGGCGTACCGCTCCAGGACACCGACGGCCAGATACTCGGGCATATGGCTGTAATCGACCGTCGGCCGATTCCAGAAGAACCGCGAGCTCATGCGATCTTTCAGATCTTCGCCGCGCGCGCGGCAGCCGAACTCCAGCGGATGCGTGCGGAAGCCGAGGCTCGGGAGCGGGAAGAAAAGGTCGGTCGACTTTTGTCCAGCGCGATGGACGCGATTATTGAGTTGGATCATCAGTTCCACATCACACGTGCGAATCCTGCAACTGAAAAGATCTTTCAATGCCGTGCGGAGAAGATGATCGGTCAGGATTTTCGATCCTTCATACGCTCTGATGATGCCGATCGGCTGCTCGCACTGACGGACGAATTGGACAAGCGCCCCGAGGGGCAGCGATCAATGTGGATTTCTGGGGGGCTCACCGCTCGTTGCCCAGGAGGCCGATTGTTTCCTGCGGAGGCGACTTTGTCCCGCTTTGAGCTGCATCGCCGAAAATTCACGACTCTTATTCTTCGCAATATCCATGATCGGATACAAGCGGAAGAAAAAATCCAGTCGCTGACGGCTGAAACCGAACTGCTCCGGGAGGAATTGCAGTCACTCCATCAGAACGGTGCCTTGCTCGGTGAGAGTCCGGTATTTCGGCGTGTGCTCCAGGACATTGCACAAGTTGCGAAGACCGATGCGACCGTGCTGATCACGGGAGAAACCGGAACCGGCAAGGAGCTCGTGGCTCGTGCCGTCCATGCAGCCAGCGATCGCCGGGAACGGATGTTGGTCACCGTCAATTGCGCCGCGATCCCGGCCACATTGATCGAGAGCGAATTGTTTGGTCATGAACCGGGTGCCTTCACCGGTGCAACCAAGAAGAGAGAAGGCCGTTTCGCGCTGGCCGACAAGGGCACCATCTTTCTCGATGAGATCGGTGAATTGCCGCTTGAGTTGCAGGCGAAATTGCTCCGTGTGTTGCAAGAGGGCGAGTTCGACCCGGTCGGCAGTTCAAGGACCAAGAAAGTCGACGTGCGAGTGCTTGCTGCCACCAATCGAGATCTTGCCGCCGCAGTAAAACAGGGCACGTTCCGCGAGGACCTCTACTACCGGCTGAACGTGTTTCCGATCCGTCTGCCGCCTCTACGTGAGCGGGGCGACGATGTGGTGCGGCTGGCTTCGATGTTTGCACAGCGGTTTGCCGACAAGATGGCGCGTTCTATTACGCCACTGAATGCTGAGGATATACGCCGGCTGACGAGTTACGGATGGCCTGGCAACGTGCGCGAGCTGCAAAATGTGATCGAGCGAGCCGTCATTACGGCAGAGGCCGGCAAGATTAATCTCGATCGGGCCTTGCCGGAAGTACTCCAAGCAGATGTTCCGAACGATGACAGAGTTGCTTCAAAGTCTGACCGTATCTTGTCGGCCAAGGAGCTGGAGGAATTGGAACGTGCCAATATCTTGCGCGCTCTCGATGCCGCCCACTGGAAAGTATCTGGCGAGAAGGGCGCAGCAGCACTACTCGGGCTCAATGCCTCCACACTCTCATCGCGGATGAAAGTGTTGAAGATTCAGAAGGCTCGCTAGCGACCGGATTATTCAGACCTTCCATCGGCGTTCGTTTTCAGCCTCGATCTCCGTGCTCGCGAAATTTCGCAAATCTTCTCGTGAGGTTTCATGACTTGCGAGATCCCATGAGTCACCCCTTTCGGCTTCTCCGCTCAAATCCGCTGATATT
Source organism: Nitrospira sp. (assembly GCA_019636835.1). Classification (GTDB taxonomy): domain Bacteria; phylum Nitrospirota; class Nitrospiria; order Nitrospirales; family Nitrospiraceae; genus Nitrospira_D. Next base: position 17,972 of record JAHBWU010000060.1, on the reverse strand, counting down.
CTGCTGATTTCATCGATGCGGTCGTCCTGGCACCAATGGTGCTGTACGTACCGGCATGGTTCGAGAGGCAGAAAAGAAGCAGGCGATGGCGGCACTACTCGATCTCGGCGTCTGCGTCCCATGCGGCGCCGTGTTTCGACGGATGTCGCTTGCACAGGTGTCATGATGAATTGGGAATACATCTGCCGGAATGCCGACCGGTTCCTATTTCGGCACTATTTCAACAATCAAAACCAAAGTGGGAGGGTATGTATGTCACAGGCAACTTTGAGCGGAGTCGTCAACGGTGTCGATGTGGAGCGCATGGGAGCGACCGTGCAAGCAGTTCAGCAGAATTCAAGTCTCGCTTCCTATCAGTTCCGCGCGGCGAATCGTTGGATCGACGGCGGGCACAATCGTTCGACCATTCAGAGCTTCTATGGAGCCGGGCGGGAGGATTCGATTCGCACGAAACCTTTCGTGCTCGATGCCGACGAACCGCCTGCCTTGCTCGGGAAGGATCAGGGCGCAAACCCGGTGGAATATGTACTGCATGCACTGGCGGCCTGTTTGACGACATCGCTGGTTTACCATGCCGCTGCGCGGGGTATTAAGGTCGAATCCGTTGAATCAAAACTGGAAGGGGATCTCGACCTTCGCGGATTTCTTGGGATCTCGGACCAGGTCCGGAAGGGTTATCAATCGGTGCGCGTGAATTTCACCATCAAGTCCGATGCATCAGCGGAGCAGTTGGAGGAGTTGACGAAGTTTTCACCGGTCTATGACATTCTGTCGAATCCGGTGCCTGTGTCGATCCACATCGAATCCCGCTAGAATAAACGGCCTGGATGTGTTCTGGCCATCCAGGTTTGAATTGACAAAGGTTATCACGCATCGGAGACTCATCATGAAGCTCACACAGATCCGCAATGCGACACTCAAAGTCGAATATGCCGGAAAGAAATTTCTGATCGACCCTATGCTGTCAGAGAAGGGTAGCTTTCCTGGGTTTCCAGGTACGCTCAACAGTCACGTCCCCAATCCTACGGTAGATCTTCCTTTGCCCATGCGCGAGATTCTTGCCGTCGATGCTGTGATCGTTACCCATACCCATCAAGATCACTGGGATGACACGGCGAAAACGATCATTCCCAAAGATATGGTGATCTTCGCCCAAAATAGTAGAGATCAGTGGGATATCCAGATGTCATGGTTTCGCAATACGCGGGCGCTTGAAGAACGGAATGAATTTGATGGGATCACCTTGATCAAAACTCCTGGGCAGCACGGCCAAGGTGAGATTCTTGACGGACTCATGGGAGATATCTTGGGCAATGTTTGCGGCGTCGTCTTCAAACATCCAAGGGAGAAAACGCTCTACATTGCCGGCGACACGGTTTGGTATAAGGGCGTCGAACAGAACCTGGAGCAGTACAAGCCAGATGTCATTATTCTCAATAGCGGCGACGCCAGAGTTCTTCCTCATGAGCCGATCATTATGGGGAAGAAGGATGTGTACGAAGTGTATAAGGCCGCTCCCTCAGCGACCATCATCGCGAGTCACCTGGAGGCGGTCAACCACGCCACGCTGTCACGAAAAGACCTCCGAGCGTTTCTTCTTGAGCAAAAAATGACTGCGCGCGTGTTGGTCCCTGAGGACGGCGAATCTTACAACTTCTGAAAGGTTTTTCGATGAGTAATTCTCTTGAACATGACTATGCTCCGGTGTGCGACCTATATGAACGGCACCTTGGATCGGCCTTGTTCGAGCCGTACGCGATCGATCTGGCGCATCGTGTAGCCGCCAACTGCCAGGACGGCTCCGTGCTCGAACTGGCGTGCGGAACCGGTATTCTCACTCAGCAGCTGCGAACCCACCTCAGGTCCACAGTCTCCTTGACGGCAACTGACATCAACCTAGGGATGCTGGACTACGCGCAAAAGAAACTTAAGGATCTGAAGGGAATCGAGTGGAAACAGGCGGATATTGCAGACCTCCCGTTTCCTGCCGCTTCGTTCAACGTGGTAGTCTGTCAATTCGGGCTCATGTTTGTGCCGGATAAGGATCGTGCGTTTCGGGAAATGCGCCGCGTGTTGGTCAAGGGAGGTGTGCTCGCATTGAGTGTATGGGATCGCATGGAGATGAATCCATGGGGCGTCGTCGTACACGAGACCGTGGCGAGGTTTTTTCCTGAGAATCCCCCACAGTTTTTTAAAGCGCCCTTTAATTCCGCAGATGTTGAGGTCTTACACCGTTTGCTGACTGCGAATGGGTTCGATCAGATCGAAATTCAAGCCGTCCCGATGGAGTGCCGCAGCAGTTCGGCCAAGTCGCTGGCAGTTGGGATGATTGAAGGTGCCCCCATCCTGGCTGAGATTCAAGAGCGGGGAGGATCTCCAGGCCCCATCGTCGATGCCGTGGCGACCGCGTTCGCGCAGACTGGCGGAGACACCCCCTACCACTCGACGATGCAAGCGATTGTGGTAACGGCACGAGCGAGTAAATGACCGCGCACACTGCGCAGTGCGATTGATAGGCTGACTTTCAGAACACGGAGGTTGTATGAAAGCCAAACTCATGAGCCCAACTCACGCTTTTGTCGTACTCATGCTTCTCCTCGCGCCGGCCGGAACATATGCGATGTCCGGCATGGAGATGCCCCAGAGCGGACACGCGCAGATGAGTGCCTCACTCTCGAAAAACATGGGTGAGCCGATCAACTCATCGGAATCAGAGATCGAGATGACTTACAGCGCCGACGGAAACACGGCCATCTTCGTTTCCGGGCGCCCAGGCAGCATTCCCTCACCGGGGGTGCCTTATAACTTCGACATCTGGATGGCGCACAAGGTGAACGGGACGTGGCAAGCTCCGATTCATTTGGGACCGGGCATCGATCCCACCGTGGGACCGAACATCAATACCTCCGCCTGGGAGTTGGAGCCGAGCCTCTCGGATGACGGCAATGTCGTGTATTTCACGAGATACGAACCGGGAAATCTCTCCACCGGCGACCTCTATGTCACCCAGAAAGTTAACGGCGTCTGGCAACCGGTCAGAAACTGGAACGATGTCCCGGAGCTGCCCCACCTCAATACGCCCACCGGCGAAGAACACTGCCCGATTATTGCGTCCGACAGCTTAATCTATTTCAATTACCAGCAGCCGGGGGTCACCCAGGACAGCGACATCTGGAAAGTCGAGAAGAAGGACGGCGTGTGGCAGAAACCGGAGAGCCTGGGACCGAGGATCAATTCGCCCTACCGTGACCATATGCACTGGACCGGTTTGTCAAAAGATGGCAAGAGCCTCATTGTCACCAGTACACGTCCAGACATGGGCTCGCGGGGGGGACATGATATGTGGATTGCCTACCAGAATCCACAGGGTGAATGGCAAGAGCCCTTGAACCTCGGCGATACGATCAACACGGCCGGCGAAGATATGTGTTGGACCTTTACCCCTGACGGCAAGACGTTCACGGGGAGTGTGGGCCCGCGGGATTCGTATAATCACGATATGCGGTGGGTTCACAAAGATGACGTTCCATTGCTGAAGAATTTTGAGCCGATCGGCCTACCACCCAATTTGCTCGTCAACAGCAAGACAAAGTCACGCGTGACACAGTAATTGCGTGGTTAATTTCTAATGCAGTAGGCTTAGGTAGGTGTCGTAAACTTACGGCTTCATTATACGGATCAACCGTAGGAGGAGAGTATGGTGCTAGATCGAATGACACAGTTTCGTGACTTCGCGACTCGATACACAGCCGCATGGAGTAGATCGCAAGTGACCCAGTAAGGCCACGCTATGTCCCCCGACTGGTCACCAACACATAGACCACTGCGGCATGAGGATGGTGTCTGAATGTATAATGTATATTGATCCTCGCGCTGCGAGACTGGAATTGTGAAAAGTCATGTTCAACTCGGTCACCAAGTGATTTGGCCATCATCTCTTGTCTTGCGCACTCGCCTGCGATTTTGGATCGGCATTATGGTTTTCCCCTAAACTTGTGAGAACCGGCTGAGCCGCCATAATCTTGTGCTCAACCGCTTGCGTCAGCCAGCGCCGCGCTTGCTTCGTATCCCTCGCCACTCCGCGTCCATATGCGTACATAACCCCAAGGACATACATCGCTTGTCCATTGCCGGTCTCAGCTAGGCGGTGAAGGCCGGAAGAAGCCTTCTTGTACCAGCTGACTGACTCCGGCGCCTGACGCCCGTCACGTTGCGCGTAATAGCGTCCGAGGCGATATTGAGCAAAGGCATCGCCCCGTTCAGCTAGGCGAGCATCGACATCCGGATATTGGGCAAGTTTTGGTGCCGGCGGATTTGAGGTTGATTTTTCGTTAGCTGGTGGTGCCACATTGTGACCAGAGGGGCGGTCGGTGGGACCGGAGGATTTGGGCTGTGAGTCGTGGTCGCGATTGTGCTGGGTTGCGAGACGATCGGGATCAGGGGTGGGTGAAGGCGGGGGATTCTGGGACTCGCCCAGACTTTCAGCCTGTGAGACTGGTGTAAGGCTAAACTCACTTTGATTTGGGGGCGGTTCCGTGACCGGTTGCGGTTGGCTACAGTTTTCAGCGAAACTGTTAGACTCTTCCCGCCCGACACCAGGCGGACAGTTCGCTCTGTCGTCGGAGGCAGGTGGCCACAGGGGCAGTGTCGATGCACACCAGATCAGCGCGATGATGAACAAAGCCCAACGAAGCAGCCGGCGCCTCAGGATCGTTCGATCGCTGGGCGGCACCAGGACGAGTCCAGGATAGCCTTTCTTGGCCATGCCTTCTCCCGAAGGAATCCTCGGTCGGAGTATATCAGTGTGTCAAGAAGCTGTCTCGCGCTCTGGATCTCCACCGCTGCCATAACAGTGGGGAAACCGAGAAGTTCTAATGGCAGAGCTAAACAGCCGCCGCCCTTCGCTTTGTCTTGCTCTGTCACTCTCTATAGATAGCCTCTTGTCCTCCCCAACTTCAAGCTCCTATAGTAGTAAGGGTCGATACAAAGTGTCATTCTATCGAGGAAAGCGAGTGAACCATGCCTTCAGCTGAAAACACCTTCGCCATCATAGAAATCAACGGTCCATTTCGTGAGCCGCGAGAGCAGGTCTTTTCGTACGACTATTCGATTCAACGGTCCACCTGGGCGACGCCACATGGCGTGCGGGTGAAGATCTCTATACCGGATGAACTGGAGGTGTTTAAGCGTCGTCTCTTCGGGATGGTTGTCGGCTCGCCGGGTCAGCAATTGATGATGAGCAACATCATCTCCAAAACGATTGCCGACTGGAAGATGCGGGTGGCTGAAGGGGAGGGTATGCTGGCGGAACGACGTGATATGATGTTGGCGCCGTTTATCGGGCCGCTGGCCCATCTGTTCCCGAAGTTAGAGGCGTTGTTTGAAGAGGATCAATCGGCGATCCGGGAAGAAGTAAGGAGACGCGTAGGCATCTGATCTTCTGCAGAAAAGAGCGCCGGCCGATCCGTCAAAAGATTCGTTTGTAGTGTTTCGAATGGATACCTGATTCGTCCGCGAACCCCAGTGATCCCTTGTCCGGGCTGCCGGTATCATTCAAGTCTATACGGTAGTGTCCACGAACTTGCTCCATGGCCACCTCAAATGGAACCGCATTCGGGTAGAGCGTCCCGGGCGCATGGGCTCCTTGCGCCAACGTACGGATCGTATCCGCTTCCGCGTGTTGCTTGTCTGAAAAGATGAAGATGTCGGCGATGGCGTGATCGCCGAGTTTGTGACCGGGGGTGGTCGATGGGAGTTGTTCACCGAGTGTGCCGTCCAATCGTGCTTGTTTGAGGCGTTTCAAAAGGGCGACAATCTGACTATCCGTCGCCTGGTCGGGGACGACCAGCCCCAGGGTGTTCATATCGAGGATGGTCGTCTGGACTTTGAACATGACAGACGCAGCTTCCGGATCCTCGATGACCGAGACAGTGGGGCCTTCAGTACCGGTCGCCTGTTTGTTCCTCGAACTGGGCACGATCAGGGCGACGAACAACCATAGTCCGATGAGGATGCCGAATACCACGAGTAGCGGATGGGCCCCGGCACGTTTTCCCTCTTCGTAGGGTTCTTGGTTCTTCGTCATGGAACACGATCTCCGAGTTGCGGTGTAGTGTCCGGCTGTGGTCTCTGCAACCGTCGTTTGGCTTCGTCCCACAGCTCATCCATTTCGGCCAGCGTCATCTCTGTTAGTGACCGGCCCTTCTCCGTGGCTTGCTCCTCCACCAAGTGAAAACGATCGATGAAACGGTTCGTGGCTCGGCGCAGCGCATCTTCGGGATTGGCCTTCAGAAAACGGGCGAGATTCACAAGGGAAAACAGAATGTCTCCCAGTTCTCCTTCGATTGCCTCCCGCTCGCTGGGCTGATGAGACACCGGTTCGGTCTCGGTTGGAACCTGGGCCAACGCGTCCCGCAGTTCGCCGATTTCCTCGACCACTTTTCCGAAGATCTGGTCGAAGCCGGCCTTACTCTGCGGCCAATCGAAACCGACTCGGGCCGCTCTGGCTTGAATCTGGTAGGCTCGCAGCAAGGCCGGTAACGTTTTCGGCACTCCTTCGAGTGCGGACTGCGTCATCCCCGCAGCTTCCCGTTCGGCACGCTTGATCTCCTCCCATTGACTCAAGACCTGTTCGCTGGTCGAAGCATTCCTTGATTGGTCGTCGTTGTCGAATACATGGGGATGTCTGCGAATCAGTTTTGTGGCGAGCGTATCGAGAACATCCTCGATGGTAAACGATCCGGTTTCCGATGCGATCTGGCTATGGAAGAGGACTTGTAAAAGTACGTCTCCGAGTTCTTCTCTAAGCTTCTGCTTGTCACGCTGATCGATGGTCTCGATGACTTCATAGGCTTCTTCCAGCAGGTAAGGTTTCAGCGATTCGTGCGTCTGCTTTCGATCCCACGGACATCCGTTTTGCGCCCGAAGCGCCGCCATGACCTCAACTACTTTGGTAAATCGCGTCGACATCAGCTGTGAACCTGTCCAAATGTCCGGGATAAGCAAAGGTTCTTGCCACTCTATACTGAGAACGGCTGCCGCTTCAATGGCGGGGGCGGTCTACATTTCCCGATGACAACCCATTGAAAGGGCACCGGTCATGGCGCTAGTGTACAAGCCGCAGTAGTACATATACCGACAGGAACTGAGAGATGCGGTTTTTTTGCGGATCGACCTAAACATTGTTAAGCAGCGCAGAACCGACGGAGGAGCGAGCATGAGCATTTGGGAGCGATTTTTTGGCCGACGGAGCGTAGCTATGGTGTCACCACCCTCGCCGCCGCCTCTTCCGCCTTTGATCGTTCGCGAGATTGCCAGCATTGAAGCTTGTCTTCGATCCATAGCAGTGCGGGATCCAAAGCTGGTCGCCACTATTCTTCTGCTGGAGCGTTCTAGATGGGGATGGGACTCCTTCAATCTGAAGGGATCTGGGCCCTGGCGAATGCTGCAGCAGTTTCTGTCAAGGATGCTAAAAGAGTTTCCCGAGCACATCAGAGTTCGCGCTGCTTCGTACAGCGATCTCAACAACTTTTGGATCAAGGACCCAGAGTCCTTTGCCGACTTTAAGGACGCGCTTGAGCGCGACAAGCTCTTCTACTGCGAAGTACATTCGGCAAATTCCATGCGTGACCAGTTTAGCCTTTCTGTCTACCGCATTGGCGACGATGAGTTCGACTGGGATGGCGGGTGGGTCTTCCACGACTCCTAAATCCAGCATCAATGCGCCCAACACTCACCAGCTGCTACCCCAAGGCGGCTGCCTAACCCTTCGTTGTACCAGCGGCTGCACCGGACAGCCTCTGGTACAACTCCGGTTGCTCCGCGCCTGCCGGTGAGCCTCGAGGCCGTTCGGGAAGGAAGGATGAAAACATCTCTCGCGCCAATTTCCACTAGCAGTCTGCTGAAAAACCTCTCGCAAGCGGAGCGATAATGTGATTCTCTGAGCCGGGAGGTGGCCTATGCGCGGAAGTTTCGAGGAGCAGGAGGCGATGTTCTCGTACATGACGCTGGAGGGGCGTGTGCCTGCGTGTCACCCTCTGCGGCCTGTGCGGGGGCTGGTACGGGAGGTGTTGTTGTTACTGGACAAGGATTTCCGCAAGCTGTACGCGAAGGAAGGGCGTCCATCGATCCCGCCGGAGCAGTTGCTGTCCGCGTTGCTGTTGCAGGTGTTTTACGGCGTTCGGTCAGAGCGGTTGCTGATGGAGCAGCTGGGGTACAACCTGCTGTTCCGCTGGTTCGTGGGGCTGCCCGCCGACGGCAAGGCGTGGGACGCGACGACGTTCACGAAGAACCGTGAGCGGCTGCAATCTGGCGACGTGTGTACCCGTTTCATGGCGGCGCTCTTGAACCACGAGCAGGTGAAGCCGCTGCTGTCGGACGAGCATTTTTCGGTGGACGGAACGCTGATCGAAGCCTGGGCGAGCCATACGAGCTTTCGGCCGAAGGATGGAAGCGGCAATGGCACGGATTTTCGCGGCATGCAACGGAAGAACGACACGCACGAAAGCGTGACCGACCTCGACAGCCGCCTGGACAGGAAATCGCACGGACAGGAACGCCGGCTCTGCTACATGGGTCATGCGGTGATGGAGAACCGTCACGGCCTCGCCGTCACAGGGGCGGTCACGCATGCGGCGGGAACGGCGGAGCGCGAAGCGTCTCTCCGGCTGCTCAAACAGGTCAGGCACACGAACAAACAGCGACGCATCACTGCGGGCGCAGACACGAACTACGACACGCGTGGTCATGTTGCCGCATTGCGCAAGGCAGGAATCACGCCACATGTCGCCATGAACGAAACCCGAAACGGCGGCTCGGCCATCGACGCCCGCACCACGCGGCATCCGGGCTACGGCATGTCGCAGACCTGCCGCAAGATGATCGAAGGCGTCTTCGGCTGGAGCACGAAGCACGGCACGATGCGCAAGGCGAAGTTACGTGGCCTTGCCAACGTCGCGTCCGTCTTCATGCGCAACCTCATCGGATACAACCTTGTCCGCATCCCGAAACTGCTCGCCGGAACAGGGTAAATTCGACCGCAAACACACAATGGCGGCGGAGGGCAGAGTAAAACACTCGAACACAGGCCCTCACGCCCGAGAAAAGGAGAGCGACCGGAGAAACTTGGAGTTTTTCAGCGGACTGCTAGAGCGTCTCATGAAGCGTTCCAGCGCTGATCGCCGTCGCACGTCTTCGTGCGATCGTCTACGAGATACCAAAGGCGGCAGTGGGCCAAGATCTCGTTCAGCGGCATGCTCGTCAAGAGCACAACGTTTGAGCCAGCGCGAAGGCTCAGAAAACTTGCCACCTTAAAGCACGATGGTATAGACTGACATCATGATTCTCATACGCTTTCCAAATCCGGAATCAAAGCGCGCCGCGCTTGGTCGACTTGCCGGTCGGTTCCGTTTCAAGAGTTGGGCGAGTGGCGAAATGTTGGTGCCGGAGGATGCTCTGCCGTTTCTCGCGGTGGAGGGAATCGTATTCACCGCCGAGGGACCCCCCACTTATGAGCAGAATGGTTCGGCGTTTCGAGGTTCTCCTGCCGCTGCGTTTTAATAACGGTACTGCAATTCCCGACAACGCGATCGCCGACACATTGCTTGAATTGGAACAACAATTCGGGGCCGTGTCGTGCGACACTCAAACCATTCGCGGACAGTGGCGGCACGAGAGCCAGAGTTACCGCGATGACTTGATTCGTGTCTATGTCGATGCGGATGATGAACCGAAAAATCGGCAGTACTTCATCGAATGCAAAGAACGGCTAAAGATCCGGTTTCAACAGATCGACATTTGGATGACGACCTATTTGATTGAAGTGATTTGACGAAAGAAATTGTCGCCTCACCATTCGGGATAGTTGCCTCAACCCTCCGGCAAGAGGCATCCTTTTTTCGTCGGTCTCCACTAAGCCAAATTCAACCCGTGTCCCAATTGAAGCCTGTGCCGCAGCGCACCCGTAGGTCCGTCACAGCTTGCGACCGAATAGACCCTATGGTAGGGTACCGGGAAATTCGGGAACGTGGGAGAAAGCGAAACATGGCAGAGGAAGAGCACGGATTTGTTATTCGCGATCGGCGGGCAAGCGGAGGGGCCGAGGCCGCTCCGGCAGCATCGTCTCCCTCAAAACAGTCGATGTCTGCGACTTCGCCGCCCGAACCATCGCAAGCGCCTCCGACGCCTCCGGTCACATTCTCATCATTCATTATCTCGCTGGGCTCGTCATCCCTTATGTTCATGGGCGAGCAACTGGATCCCCAACAGCCCTCGATGCCGGTCAATCTGCCGCAAGCCAAAGAAATTATCGATCTATTGTCAGTCTTAGAAGACAAGACAAAAGGCAATCTGACCCCTGATGAACAGACGGTCCTGCGGGACATGCTCTATGCGCTTCGCATGAAGTATGTCACGCTGGCCCCGCCAAAGTAGCATCCTATCGCTTGATTCTCCGTCCCGTGAGCTCGAAGCCTGCTGCAAATTGTGCAGCAGGCTTTGAGACTGCCTCGCAAGTCGGTTATAGTGCTAAAAACCTCTGTTTTCTTATATCGATGGTGCCCAGAGGACGAGTGAATGCCTGAGCTGAACCATCCCATACCTGCGATAGGACCTGCTTCCGAAGAGAGCGCCGACGGTCACCTCATCGCAGTCGGCCGTCAACGGCGTCGTGCTTCGGACGGCCAGCTCAAGCAGCCTGAACGGAAACCGCCCCATCTTCGACCTGTCTGGATCGTACTGATTCTTCTGGTTCCATGCGTAGTCCTCACGCTGTATTACTCACAAGTTGTCGCGCCTGGCTCCGAAGAGAACGGCTCTTTCCTGCCGACGACCAGCTACGCATTGGTTCTCCTCCTGGTCAATTTGGACCTGATCGGCTTTGTGGTGTTGGTGCTTCTCTTGTCCAGGAATCTGATCAAGGCCTACTTCGAACGCCGGCACCGTCTCGTTGGATCAGGATTTCGTACCAAACTCATCGCTGCGTTTATCGGGTTCTCATTGATCCCGACGCTGCTCCTGGCGTTCGTAGCAAGTGGGCTGGTCAATAAGGCAGTCGATGTGTGGTTCAGCGAGCACATTGAGCGGGTCATGAAGGACTCATATGAAGTGGCTCGTATGCAGCATGCGGGGCATGTCGCGCTCGCGGTCAACAGCGCACGAGCGATTTCTCAGGAACTGTTTCGCGAAGACATGCTGACCCCGGTACAACGCGATCTCTTGATCGCTGCGATGGCTCGAAAACGGATGGAATACGGCGTTGCCGGGATCGAAGTGTTTTCGAACAAGATGGAGACCCTCACAAAAGCCCTTGATAGTGATGTTCCGTCCGGAGTGTTGGATCTGCCGATCAGTCAGCTTGTATTACAAGTGATTAACGGCAAGCAAGAGTTTACTTCTGTCCAAGAGGCCCAGACGGGACGATTGGTGCGCGCCGCCATCCCGGTGGCCTCCGGAAGCCGGCGAGGCGAGTTAGAGGGAGTCGTGGTCGTGGAAACCTACGTCCCTGAATCCCTGTTGACCAAGATGGAGGGAATCGGTCGGCAATACACGGCGTACAAGCAGATCAAAGCGATGAAAAACCCCATTAAAGCCGGGGCATACCTTTTTGTTGCCGTCGTGGCGGTGTTGATTCTTTTCAGCGCGACATGGTTCGGGTTCTATGTGGCGCGCGGGATCACCGTCCCGATTCAGCGGTTGGCGGAAGCGACCGAGGCAGTCGCCCAAGGCGACCTGTCGGTGCAGATCGATGCCAAGGCGACCGATGAAATTGGGACGCTGATCGAGTCGTTCAATCGGATGACGCAGGATCTGCAAGGGAGTAAATCGAAGCTTGAGGAAACCAACCTGACTCTGCGGAACACCAATGTCGAGCTGGATCGCCGCCGTGCCTATATCGAAACGGTCGTCGATACGATCGCCGCCGGCCTTTTATCGATCGATCGGAGCGGAACGATCACCACCTTCAACCCATCGGCCGAGCGCATCCTTGGATTGGCTGCCGACCGGTTCAGAGGACAGTCGGCCAATGAGGTGTTCAAGGAGTTCGGACTCGACTCGTTCCAGACCGCTTACGACCGGATGCTGGCCGATGAACGCGACGATTTGGACCTGGAAGGACAGCTGGATATCCAAGGGAAGCTGATTACGATCGGTCTGAAAGGGTCGCGCATGCGGGATGAGGCGAACAAAGACTTGGGGTTTGTGTTGGTGTTTGAAGATCTGACGGAGTTGATCAAGGCTCAGAAGGTTGCGGCTTGGCAGGAGGTCGCCAAGCGCGTCGCTCATGAAATCAAAAATCCGCTGACTCCTATTCAATTATCGGCCCAACGATTGCGCAAGAAGTTCTTCGAAAAATCTCCTGATCTTGACCGGGTGTTTGACGATGCGACCAATGTGATCATCAATGAAGTCGGAAGCCTGAAAGAGATGCTGGACGAGTTCTCAAAGTTCGCCCGCCTGCCTGCTCCGCAAATGACACGGCAACCCCTGCACGATGTGGTACGGGAAGTGGCAACCCTTTATCGCGAGGCGCAGAAGGATATTATGCTGATTGTGGACCTGGACGAGGATCTGCCGTCCATCAATTTCGACCGGGAACAGCTGAGACGTGTGTTCGTCAATCTCTTCGATAATGCGGTTCAAGCGATGAATCAGAAAGGGCGGCTGTGGGTCGGTACGAAGTATGATACGAAACGCCGCCGCGCGGTCGTCACCGTGGCGGATGAGGGGCCCGGCATCGCTCCCGAGGATCAGGAACGGTTGTTTGTGCCGTATTTTACCCGGAAGAAGACCGGAACTGGGTTGGGGTTGGCGATCGTCCGCAGGATTATCACGGATCATGAAGGACAGATCCATGCGGGGAACAATCACCCGAAGGGAGCGGTGTTTACGTTCGATTTGCCGGTGTAGGTGTGTAGGGTAGATCTGTGCGGGGTAAGTGGTAAGGAGAGAGAGTTATGTCGGCGTCGATTCTAGTGGTGGACGACGAAGAAGCGATTCGTACGTCCCTGCGCAGCATCCTTGAAGATGAAGGGTATGATGTGTCAGTGGCCGCCAATGGGGTGGAGGCGCTGAAAATATACGGAACCGACCCGCCGGATCTCATGATTCTGGACATCTGGATGCCTGAGATGGACGGGCTGGAGACCTTACGCCGGGTAAAAGAATTTGTGCCCATGACGCAGGTTATGATGATCTCCGGGCATGGGTCCATCGAAACGGCCGTGAAAGCCATTAAGCTAGGTGCGTACGACTACATTGAGAAACCGTTGTCGCTGGAAAATGTCACGCTTCGTGTCAAGCATGCGTTGGAGCAGTTCCGATTGGCGCAAGAGAATCGGTCGCTGCGGACCAAGGTTCAGCAAAAGTTCGAGTTAGTCGGGCAGTCTCCGGCCATGCAACGGCTACGGGAACTCATCGAAACGGCAGGCCCCACGAACAGCCGGGTGTTGATCGGAGGCGAGAACGGAACGGGGAAGGAGTTGGTCGCTCGAGCCATCCATATGCACAGCACCAGATCGGACCATCCGTTCGTGGCCGTCAATTGTGCAGCCATCCCCGAGACGTTGATTGAGAGCGAATTGTTCGGTCACGAAAAGGGCTCCTTCACTGGGGCCACATCCATGAAGCGCGGTCAGTTCGAGCAGGCGGACGGAGGGACGCTGTTTCTGGACGAAATCGGCGATATGAGCCTCAATACGCAGGCGAAAGTGTTGCGGGCTTTACAGGAACAGCAGTTTACGCGGGTCGGCGGAACCAAATTGATGAAGGTTGATGTGCGGGTGCTGGCGGCTTCCAACAAGGATTTGGAAAAGGAAATCGGCAAGGGACAATTTCGGGAGGATCTGTACTACCGCCTCAACGTGGTTCCGATTGTTGTGCCTCCACTGCGGGAGAGGCGAGGAGATATCCCGGCCCTTGTGCAGCATTTCATGAAGATGCATGTCGAGGAGCAAGGGTTGCGGATGAAGGAAGTCTCGCCGGAAGCAATGGCCGTGTTTCAGCACTACGAATGGCCCGGGAACATTCGGGAGCTGAGAAATTTGATCGAGCGGCTCATGATCATGGTGCCGGGGTTTGTGATCGAAGCCCCCCAGGCCTCTCTGTCGTTACAGGGGCGAACCGCAGGCCCGGCACCGACGAGCAATCACGCGTCCAATCCATTGCTCACAAAAAACTACGATTCACTTCGGGATGCCCGGAATGCGTTTGAAAGAGAATACATCAGCCGCAAACTTCGTGAGCACCACTGGAACATTTCACGAACTGCCGAAGATCTCAAGATCGAGCGTAGTCACCTTCACCGGAAGATCAAGTTGCTCGATGTGGAAATGCGTCCGGAGAGTTAGCAGGAGGTTGGAAAAGTCCGCCAGCTTTGTTCTCGCATCGCTCAGAGGCTCAACGTACCGAAGCGTACGCCTCGCCTCTTCGCTTGCTGTGGCCGCGCTGGACGACCTTTTGATCATCCTGCGGGGATTGGTACGTTATCCAAGACCATTCTTCCTCGCTTAGGCGTGGAGCACTACAATAGCTTTTCAACAATCTGTTCAAGGAGACGGAGCAGGATTAGTTTCCTGCGCACGTGGAGCAGGCGAGATCCTGGAATTTTGTGTCGGGGTGTGCCTGTACGTACTCGTTCAGTGCGGCCTCGGACATGTGCGCGGGATGAGATTTTCTACACGATGGGCATACGGGGATCAATTGTTGTAATGCGGCGATATCGCGAACGGTGCGGTCGAGATCGGTGATGGTTTTTGTGACCTCTAATTCCCAACTCCTTCTCGCGTCCATTTCTTGCTTGAGCCTGAATGCAGATTTTACTCGTGCGAGGAGCTCTACCTGTTCGACCGGCTTTCTGATGTAGTCCGTCGCCCCGGCGTCGAATGCCGCCTGGAGCCAGTCCTTTTGATTCCGTGCCGTCACAATGATGATCGGAATTTCTGCAAACGCATCGACGGCTTTGATGCGGCGACAAGCCTGGACCCCGTCCATCTCCGGCATCTTGATATCCAGCAAAATGACATCGGTCTTAACGCCGTTGGCGCCGGCATGATCCAAGTCCAGTTGCGTAAAGGCATCACGGGCTGACGACACGGTGATCAAGTCACGGTAGCCTGCATTCTTGAGGATATGATGGAGCAGCAGACGCTCGTCAGGAGAGTCGTCGACGATCAAAATGGCCACCACATCCTCCTTCGCCGGCTTGTGCGCTCGAAGAATTTCGGGGAGATACGTATAACAGTATAGGACTTATTCCCATGGCGGCAAGAAAAAAGCGGAACAGAAGAGGAACGACTTGCGTTGACCTCAGTCGGACCCTCCGTTAAGATGCGCCCACGGGCGTATGTGATTCTTGATCCAAAGCCAGCTTAGCCATAGTTCTTCCGGACATCTATTCATGACGACCTATCGTGATGCAGGTGTGGATATCGATGCAGGCGATGAGCTTGTCGATCGCATCAAGCCGCTTGTTCGATCGACGTTTCGCCCCGAGGTCCTGACCGACTTGGGAGGCTTTGGCGGTCTCTTCGGTCTCCAATCCGGCAAATACAAAGAACCAGTGCTCGTCTCCGGGACCGACGGGGTTGGAACAAAACTGAAGATCGCCTTCATGATGGATAAGCACGACACCGTCGGAATCGATTTGGTGGCGATGTGTGTCAATGATATTGCGGTGAGCGGAGCGGAGCCGCTGTTTTTTCTGGACTACTTCGCGACCGGGAAGTTATCCGTGTCGAAGGCTCAGGACGTGGTCGCCGGTATTGCCGAAGGCTGCCGTCAAGCCGGGTGCGCGCTGATCGGGGGTGAAACCGCCGAGATGCCGTCATTCTATCCTGATGGGGAATATGACCTGGCCGGTTTTGCCGTCGGCGCCGTCGATCGCCCGAAGATCATCGATGGTCGGCATATTGTGTCCGGGGATGCGGTCATAGGCTTGGCCTCTACAGGCCTCCATAGTAACGGCTACTCACTGGCCCGGCGAGTGCTGTTTGAACAAGCCAAGCTGACGGTGGCCAGCCGTCTTTCTGAACTTGACGGGCCCATCGGTGAGATACTCCTGACACCCACCAGAATTTATGCAAAGCAGGTTTTGGCGCTCGTCGAGCAATTTCCGATCAAGGGCATCGCACACGTTACTGGAGGAGGCATTACGGAGAATTTGCCACGCGTGTTCCCCAAGGGTGTACGGGCAAGGATCACCCGCACAGCCTGGTCGGTGCCGCCGATCTTCGGTGTGATGAGTCGTTTGGGACAAATCGATCGTGAAGAAATGTACCGAGTGTTCAACATGGGCATTGGATTGATTCTCGTGGTACCGCCTGATTCAGTGTCCGGAGTGTTGGCTCGCGCCACAGCGCTGGGCGACCGAGTCTGGCAGATCGGTGAAATTGTTTCCTCCACCGGCGAGGAGCCGGAGGTCGAGTATGTCGATTAACCGAACGACCCCATTGCGAGTGGCGGTACTGGCATCAGGTCGAGGCTCCAACCTGCAAGCCGTCATCGATGCGATCGAAGCAGGTCAGGCGCAAGCTCAGATTGTCGCTGTCATCAGCAATAAGAAGGACGCGGTCGCACTGGAGCGGGCTCGGAAGCACGGGCTCACTGATATTTTCGTCGATCCGAAACCCTTTGTTGGGCGACCGGACAGTCGTGACGCGTACGACCGAGCACTATTGGAAATACTTCAGCAGCATGAAGTCGAACTCGTCTTGCTCGCCGGTTACATGAAAATCGTCACGGCGGTGCTGGTCAATACCTACGCCAATCGCATGATGAATATTCATCCTTCTTTGCTACCATCGTTTCCTGGATTGGATGTACAGAAGAAGGCCATTGATTGGGGCTGCAAGTTGGCCGGATGTACTGTGCATTTCGTGACAGAAGGCGTCGACGAAGGGCCGATCATCATCCAAGCCGCAGTTCCGGTTCTCGACGATGACACACCCGAAACACTTGCCGCCAGAATCCTCGTGCAAGAACACAAAATCTATCCGCGGGCTGTGCAGCTTTTTGCGGAAGGTAGCCTCCGTGTTGACGGTCGCCGGGTCTTCATCGATGGCGCCAAGCCGGAGAGGGAGGAGATTATCAGTGCATCATAGATTGGCGGTCTAGTAAGGTGAGAAATTTACCCTTGCTGGTTCATTCGGGTGACGTTGCGCTATGCCCGGTTGTCTATGCAGCATGGCGAAACAAAATGACCGCCAACTATGAGAAACATCCTTCTCGAAAAGCTTGCTCGTAGCACGCCACTTTCGCTAGGGCATGCGTTCTGCTCACAATGCAAATATCCACTTTCCGCATTTCTATCTAAAGATGAAAACAATCCAGAGGTAATTCGGATTGCTGCTGGAGGGTTTACTCAAACATCTGTACAGGAACGTTTAAGCGAAATCTTGGCCGCTGACAACTTTCTTCGACAGTGCTGTGGGAAGGCTGAAGCTCTAGCCAAAGCAATTGACGTTCTTTTTCTTGATCGACTGCAGGCAGAGGCGTTTCCCACAAATGAACCCACATTGGCATTTTTGCCCCATCTCTTTGAGGAGGCATTGAGCAAGTTCGATCAAGTTCTATATAACGAAGGCGACTTCAAAAAGTATGCATATTTTCATCTATACAACTTAGAAATAGTGGGCGACCTGAAGCTCCAGCCTCCGTACGCAGGTTGGTTCATCGCAAAACTTGAACCGAGCTTGGTGCCTGTTCTCTTCGGTGAGTCATCAGCTAGCAGCTTTATCAGTCCAATGACCACAGGAACACACTTTTTGGTGTGCCAGGATACCGACGGCTTCGAGCAAGAAAATCTGTATGAGTGGTTATCAAGAAGATGGCAGGATGCTCATCCGTATAGACAAGTGCTGCAATATGCGATCGAAGGGATTGTCAATATTGATTATGTCTGTCCTTATTTCTCTCCTGATTGGATAAATAAAGTCCATAAATGGGGCTTGTATTATCTAGCAGCTTGTTGACAAGCG